>NZ_CP188256.1:3186312-3504943 GCF_049994875.1 Cellulomonas sp. McL0617 | reverse complement strand
CGGCGACGCGCTGCTCGTCCTGGCGGCCCTGAGCTGGCTGCTCGTTCTCGGGTCCTACGTGCGGTACGTGTCGACGAACCGGTTGGCGCTTGGTCGGGACCTGGGGGACCCGGTCGCCGGGCCGTTCGCTTCGCTCGCGCTGATCACGCCGATGCTGCTGGCCGCCGAAGGGGTCTACCCCCACGCCCAGACGGCCGGCCGCGTCCTGGTGGACGTCTTCGTGGTCCTGACGGTGCTCGCCGGTGGTTGGTTCACCGGTCAGTGGATCTATACGACGCTCGATCTCGACAAGCTCCACCCGGGCTACTTCCTGCCCACGGTCGCCGGAGGTCTGGTCGCGGCAGCGGCGGCTGCGGAGGTCGGTCAGCAACGCCTGGGCGAGGTCATGCTCGGGCTCGGGGTGATCTGCTGGTTGGTGCTGGGCTCGATCATCCTGGCTCGGCTGCTGTTCCGGCCCGCCCTGCCCAGCCCGCTCCTGCCGACGCTGGCCATCGAGGTAGCCCCGCCGGCCGTTGCGTTGCTTGCCTACTTCGCCTTGTTCGGCGACCGGATCGACACCATCACCGCATTGCTGGCCGGCTACGGGATTCTCATGGTGATCGCTCAGGTCCGGCTGCTGCCCGTCTTCATGAGGCTGCCGTTCATGCCGAGTACGTGGGCGTTCACGTTCAGCTGGGCCGCCGTCGGCACGGCCAGCATCCATTGGCTCAACGACACACGTCCTGCGGGCTACCAGGCAGGCGAGTACCTCGTGCTGGCCGCAGTGAGCGCCCTGATCGGCGGCATCGCCGTGCGGACCATCATCGCTCTCCGTCGGCGCAAGTTCCTGCCAGGTTCGCCCGGGCAGACAGCGGCGGTCACGCCCGCCGCTTCTGTTGAACAGCCGCTTCCGCCAACGGACGGACAGCCCGTCGACGCGTGAGCACCGGGCGCCAAACGGCAGCGGCCTGCGGCGTCAGCCGAGCTCGACGCTGTCTCCGGTCACATTGCTCAGGCCGAGGAGCGTGTGGTTGTCCTGGCTGATCTGGTCGATGCCGTCGGGGAGGCCCACGCGGAAGTCCTCGTGGCCGGTGCGAGGGTCGTACGCGACCAGGAAGCCTGGTCCGGACTCGGCCGTTCCTCCGTACGAGACGAGGATGTGGCGACCGTCGGTCATCAGTGCCTGAGGCACTCCCAGCCCGGTGGACTCCCACAGTTGCGTTCCGGTCGCGCCGTCGAGCCCGACGACGCCGAGGGCGGTCGTGAGGTAGATGCGGCCCCGGATGGCCTCGGCCAACGTCGGTGAGGCGACCCCCGCCGACCATGCCAGGTGACCGTCATGGCGGCTCCATCGCTCGACCGTGGAGTCATAGGCGAGGACGAGATCAGGGACGCTGCCGTCATCGACACTGACGTAGACCTGCTGGCCGGTGAACGGGAAGCGGTTCTTGCCGGTCTTTCTGGCGTCCTTCATCGATCCGCACCTGGCACTGGTGCTCGTCCCCGAGCACGAGGCGGCAGGCATCGCCTGACAGTCAGGCCGCCGGGCAGATGTCGTCCGACGAGCTGAGCGACGGAAGGTAGGTCGCCGACTCGGACGCGGTCAGGTTGCGTCCCGCGACACGGCACGCGGCGGCGGCGAGGTCGGCGGGGGCCAGGTTCCAGAGCAGCACACCGTCCCGGCCCGGAACGGCGAGTGTGGTGCCGTCGTGGCTCACGTAGGCGTGGGCATCGAACCGCACGGGCAGGTCGATGAGGTTGCCCAGCCGGATCCCGGTCGTCGGGTCGTACAGGGCCGCGACCTGGTCCGTCGACGTCGCGACGAGGGTGCGGCCGTCGTCGCTGACGTCGAGGTACTTGACCACCCCGGGCACGGTCGCCAGCGAACGGACCGGGGTCAGGCTCTGCGGCCGGAGCACCGACACGTCTTGACCCTTCGACGACACGACCAGACCGTCGTGGCCGGCCACCGTCCACCACCAGCCAGTGAGCGAGTGCGGCCACTGCGCCCCCGTTGCAGGGTCGTAGAAGCGGGTGTGCGAGTCGGAGAACAGGCCCGAGTCGCCGACCTGCTCGGTCGCGAGCAGGCTGCCGTCCGGTGATGCGGACATCCCGAAGACGTAGTCGCTGGTCGGGATCTGGGGGCCGACGACTTTGTCCGCCACGGGATCCACCAGCTCGATCGTGCTGGGGCCGCCCTGGTAGACGGCCATCCGACGGTCCCCCGCGGGTGCCAAGGTGTTCGCCGGGCCGCTGATCGCCGTGAGGCGCACGAGGTGACCGGACGGCATGTCGACGCGGAAGACGCCGTCGAACCCGCTGACGAACGCGACCGGTGTCTCGCGCGAGCCCCACAGGAGCCGGTTGACGGGTCGCTCGGGTGTGGCGATGGCGCGGTCGGCGTCGACGTCCCAGACGGCCTGGTCGTGCGAGGGGGCGTCGGGGACGTCCGGGGTCACGCCGACGAGCAGGGTCGTGCTCTCGGGCCCGAACCCTCCGACAGGCGCCTGTCCGGCGGCGACGAGCCGGGTGACCGGTCCGGTCCCGTCGAGCTTCCAGCGGCTGATCTCCTGTCCGAAGGTCGCGAGCGTCGCGCCGTCGGCCGACACCGCGATCCCGTCCGTGTGCCCCAGCTGGGTGTCACGCTCGACTGTGGTCGACTCACCTGTGGCGAGGTCACTCTCCGTCACGATCCCGTTGTAGTCGCTGCACAGCAGCCGCTGCTGCGCCCAGGAGACCGCCGCGATGGGGCAGCTCAGCGTGTAGATGCCCGGTGGCCGCAGGGTGGCCGACCACCGCGTGGAGCCGTCGTCGAGAGCCACGGCGGTCGCGGTCAGCGCCCCGACCGCGATGAGCTCGTCGTCGCTGACGGCCAGGAAGGCGCCCGCGGCGCCCGGCGGGACCGGGAGCGTCCGCGCGACGGTCGTCGTCCGCGGCGCCAGGACCCGCACCGGCCCGTCGTGCGAGCCCACGTAGAGCTGACCGGACGAGTCGAAGGCGATCGCGCCCGAGTCCGCGTCGAGGAACCGCTTCACCGGCAGGGGTTCGCGTGACCCGGGCAGGGCGCCGAGCACGTGCCCGTCTCGCGCGTCGAGCAGCGCGATCGCGCCGTCGCGACGCCGCAGGACAGCAACGGTCGTGCCGTCGGGACTGATGGCGACCGCACCGGTCAGCGCGGGCACGTTCGTGCGCGGCATCAGCGCGGCGCCCGTGGCGACGTCGAACGTCGCGACCGTCATGCACACCGGCGCCGAGCCGTCGGCAGCGAACGGCGTCGTCCGGTCCATGGGATCGTCCTGCGTGGCCTCGATGCAGTCGTCCTGGGGCGAGGGCGCGAACGCCAGGTGGGCCACCGTCGTCCCGTCGGCGCTCACGACGACCTGGGAGTCGTACATCGGGGGCACGTGATCGTCGGGGAAGCGGTCGTCGCGCCGGCCGGTCTCAAGGTCCATCACGGACAGCCGTGCATTGTTGATCGCGACCACGGCGTGCCTGCCGTCGGGCAGGAGCGCGCCCGAGGCGCCCAGCTCGGCTCCGACAGGCACGTACCCCTGGAAGCCTGGTGATGCCGTGAACACGCTCAGGAGAGCCGACCTGGTCCTCGGGTCGTCGGGCCACCGTCGGAACGCCTCGGCTGCGAGCAGAGCCGCCACAGCACGGTTGGTGCCCTCCGCGGCCAGCGAGCCGCTCGTGACGGCTTCGACCTCGGCCGTGTCCTGAGCGGTGCGTGCGCGGCGCCCGAACGTGCCCGCGGCGCCAGCCGCGACCAGTGCGATCACGAGGACGACGGCTGTCGCGGCCAGGGCCACCCGCAGCCGACGGTTCTGCCGGCGTTCGCCTGCCGCACGGGCCCGTTCGGCGTCGAGCGCGGACGAACGCAGAGCGGCGGACGCCGCCAGGAACTGCTCCTCCGCGGTCGTCAGGCTCGGTCTCTCGGTGTCGCGCCACTCCAGCGCGGCGTCCAGCCGCCCGCCGCGATACAGGTCCGAGTCCGGCCGCCCGAGGGCCTCCCACGCCTCCGTCGCGGCGACCAGGTGGCGGAGCAGGCGCGTGCCGACGGCGTCGTCGTCGATCCACGAGCGCAGGCGCGGCCACGCGCGGGCCAAGGACTCGTGCGCCATCTCGATGCTGTCCTCGCGCGCCGTCAGCAGCCGGGCTCCGACCAGGTCGGCGACCACCCGCTCGCGTCCCACGTCGCCACGCAACGACGACGCAGGCACGCGCCTCGGGACCGGCGGGCCGTCGACTGACGGTGCGACCAGCCGCAGCAGGATCGACCGGCACAGGGACCGCTCGTCCTCCGGCAGGCCCTCGTAGAGCCGGTCGGCCGTGCGGGCGACCGCCGCACTGATGCCGCCCGAAGCCCGGTACGACTCGACGGTGAGCACGTCCCCGTCGCGACGGTGCCATGTCTCGACGAGCGCGTGCGACAGCAGCGGCAGGGCGCCCGGGTCGGCCTCGACATCTCTCAGGAGCAGGTCGACGAGGCCGTGCTCGAGAGCGAGACCGGCCAGCCGCGCCGGCTCCTCGATCGCACGCTGGAGGTCGTCTCCTGCGAGAGGCGCAACCAGGTGCAGCCCTCGTTCTGCGAGGGCGCCGAGCGCCGGATCAGCGGCCAGACCGCTCATCTGGTCGACCCGGACCGCGAGCAGCAGCGCCCCGCCGTCCTGGACGTGCCGCCGCAGCAGCCCGCAGTACTGCACGACCTGCTCGCGGTCCTGGTCGAGCAGGAACAGGCTCTCGAGCTGGTCGACGGCCAGGACGTCTCGGGCGCCCATGCCGGCCAGTGCCGCCTGCAGGCCGGCGACCGGCGACGGCCCGGGCACCGTGACCGAGACGCGTCGGCCCGCGTCCCGCAGCGCCGCGACGAGACCCGCCCGCAGCAGCGAGCTCTTGCCGCAGCCCGACTCACCCGTGAGGACGAGAACGGGCATGGCATCGAGCCGGGACAGGCACGCCGTCACCTCGTCCTCGCGACCGAAGAAGTCCTCCTGGTCCGCGGCGTCGTAGGCGGCCAGGCCCTTCCACGGGCAGGTCGCCCGAGCGTCCGCGTGCTGGCCCACGCCGGCCGCTCGCGGATCCTGACGCAGCACCTGCCGTTCGAGCTCGACCAGCGCGGCGCCCGGGTCGATCCCCAGCTCGTCGGCGAGCACCCGGCGTGCCCGGCGCAGCGTCGCGAGGGCGTCCGCCTGCCGGCTGTCGCGATATTGAGCGAGGGCGAGCACGGCCCACCGGCGTTCCCGCAGCGGCTCGGCGCGCACCGCCGACTCGGCGTCGGCGGCCACGCCACGGTTGTCACCGAACGCGAGCCGGGCCTCGAGCAGGTCCTCCTGCACGGTGCGACGCACCTCTTCGAGCCGCTGGGCCTGGGAGCGGCCCGGCTCCCACGAGGCGAGGTCCGCGAACGCGGGCCCGTCCCACAGGTTCAGCGCCCGGTCGAAGACCATGGCGGCCCGGCCAGGCTCGCCGGTCGCGGCGAACATCCTGGCGCGGCTCACCTCGGACTCGAACTGCGTGACGTCGACCGTGCGCGGCTCGACGAGGAGCCGATACCCCGCAGGCGTCGTCTCGATCGCCGCGGGTCCGATCGCTCGTCGCACGCGGCCCACGGCCGACTGCACCTGCTTGTTCCAGGTCGCCGGCAACGCGTCTCCCCAGACGGCGTCCGCGAGCTCGTCGGGACTCACGGGATGACCGATGAGCAGTACCAGCGCCGCGAGCACCGTCCGCTCGCGAGGGCTCAGGTCGCCGTTCCCGTCGACCCGAGCAGGTCCGAGCACCTGGATGCCGCCCATCACCGGGATGATCCGGGCTGTGCAGACCAGGGTCAAGGAGCCGGATACCGGATGAATACCGGTCGCGGGCCGTCCGGGTACCCCGTCAGGGCACGGTCCGTGACATGCGAACCACCCACGCCCCAGCCGCCCGCCGCCGGCCACGCCGGCAACACCTCGTCCAGGTCGAGCTCGACGAGGACGACCAGCAGCCACCCGAGACGACCGACGGCCACACCGTCCACGTACCCGGCAGCCTGCTTCTCGTCGCGGCACTCGTCGTGACCGCGATCGTGACCGCCGTCGGCACCCTCGACCGGACGCCGGCCGACGCGACCCCCGGGTGCCCTGGTTCTGCCGCCTGCACGGTCGCAGCCGCCGTCGCGGCGCGTCACGGCGCCTGCCAGTGGCAGGGGTACACGCCCCAGTGGCAGCGGTATGCCGCGACCGCGCCCGACGGGTGCGAGGCCACCCCGACCGACCGGTGCGCGCTGCTCACCGCCGGCCCCAGCGCGGAGGTCGCCTGCCGCTATGCAGAGGCGCAGGAACGCCAGAACATGCGACACCGCCCTTGACGGCCGTCGTTCCCCTGATGGCGACGGCCGGAACGTGCGAGTCTTGGCGCAACCGACCCTCGGCGTGGTGTGTGCCCAGGGACTCTCGGGCGACTGCGCGGCGCTGGAGGTGTCGTCATGCCGGCTTGGCTGGCTCTGCTGGTCGTGGGACTCGTGCTGGTAGTGCTCGGCTTCGCAGGGTTGGGCGCGATCCTGCTGTGGGGTGGCATCGCCATCGTCCTGGCTGGGCTGGTGATGACGGTCGTCAGCCTGCGCCGCGGGCAGAAGGACCACGACACCCACGACCACCAGCGGGACGGCAGCCCCGACGCCGACCTGGGCGACCGTGAGACCTGGCAGCGGCGGGCGGCTCGGTTGGGCTGGGTCTCCGTCGGGCTGGGCGCGCTGAGCCTCGTGCTCCTGGGGTTGGCGATCTGGGATCTCGCCGCGCAGCGGTCCGACCTCTCGGCGGACGAACCGCAGCGCGCGATCGACGCCATGACTGCCTGGTTGCCGGTCAACGTGGACGTGCACCTGGGCCTGCCCAGGCCGGGGGTGGTACTGGGTCTCGGCCTGGCGCTCGCCGCCTTCGTCGTCGGCATGTCTGCGTTGCAGTGTGCGGCGGCCATGCGGGTGCTCTCGCAGGGGCGCGGGCTCGATGCGCCGGTCAGCGCCGACATCGCCAAGCTCAGCCGGCGCGCCCTCGGCAGCGCGGGCGTACGGAGCCTCGACCTCGAGCAGCGGCCGGGCTGGCCGCTCACGGCGATCCCGGCGGGAGCCGAGACCGTCGGCCTGGTGCTGCGCTGCACCGTTCTCATCCCGGCCCACGACGAGGAGGCGATCATCGCCGTGGCGCTCACCTCGCTCAGCCACCAGACCCGCGCGCCCGACCGCGTGGTGGTCGTCGCCGACAACTGCACCGACGGCACGGTCCGGATCGCCCGTGAACGTGGCGTCGAGGTCATCGAGACCGTGGGCAACACCCAGCACAAGGCCGGCGCGCTCAATCAGGTGCTTGCCGTGTTGCTCCCGCGGGTCGGCGTCGAGGACGTGGTCATGGTCATGGATGCCGACTCCTCCATCGCGCCGGACTTCCTCGAGGTCGCCGTCGGTGCGCTGGAGGACGACCCGGACCTCGTCGCGGTCGGCGGCCTCTTCTCCGGTGAGGACGGGATGGGCATCCTCGGGCAGCTGCAACGCAACGAGTTCCATCGCTACCAGCGGGTCGTCCGTCGCCGGGAGGGCAACCTGTTCGTCCTGACCGGAACGGCATCGATGTTCCGTGCGTACGCGTTGCGCGCGGTGGCGGAGGCGCGTGGCTCGCTCGTGCCCGGGACCCCCGGCGACGTGTACGACGTCCACGCCATGACCGAGGACAACGAGCTCACGCTTGCGCTGAAGTCGCTCGGGGCGGGTATGACGTCCCCGCAGCAGTGCAGGGTCACCACCGAGGTCATGCCCACCTGGACCGCCCTGCGGCGCCAGCGACTGCGCTGGCAACGGGGCGCGCTGGAGAACGTCGGCGCCTACGGCTTCACGCACACGACAGCGCAGTACTGGGCGCAGCAGCTCGCGCTCGGGTACGGGGTCATCGCGCTCAACGCGTACCTGCTGCTCCTGGTCATCTCCCTGCTGGCCGCCGACAGCCTGCGCTGGTCGCTGTTCTGGGTCCTGATCGGCGTCGTCTTCGTCGTCGAACGAGTCGTCACGGCCTGGGCGGGGGGCTGGCGGGGGAGGCTGCTCGCACTGCCCCTCGTGATCGAGGTCGGGTACTCGCTGTTCCTCCAGGCGGCGTTCGTCACGTCGCTCGTGCAGATCGCCTTGCACCGCGAGGCCGGGTGGAACGAGGTGCGTCGCGAGGTCGTCGCCGCGGCGGCGCTGCCCGCCCTGGCGGCGGCGGCGCTGGTCGCGCGCTGGACTCCACTGCCGTCGTCTGTGCTGCAGTCCCCGTTCGTGGAGGCGCTGGGCCTGTTCGTCGGCATCAACACGATCGTCTTCGCGACCCTGAGCGTGTTCCAGCTCCTGCCTCCGATCCGCAGGACCGTCCACCGGATGCAGCATCGCAGGGCTGCCCGGCGGACGGTGGCCGCGACGGCCTGAGCCGGCCGCGGTCGGCCGCGCCCTCGCCCCGATGCCGAGCTAGGGTCGGACGGTCGCGTGGACCGAGGACGATCGACCCGGGAGAGCAGCCGTGGGCAGCCTGTACATCGACCTGTTCGTCTCCCTCGACGGCGTCGCCCAGGCGCCCGGCGCTCCCGACGAGGACACCACGGGCGGCTTCCCGTTCGGCGGCTGGCAGGCGCCGCTGCCCGACGACGTCGTCGGACGCCAGGTCCGGGACGGCATCGCCGGCATGGACGCGCTGCTGCTGGGGCGTCGGACCTACGACATCTTCGCCGCGTACTGGCCGGACAAGGACGACGTCATCGCCCGGCAGCTCAACGCCGTGCCCAAGTACGTCGCCAGCCGTGGGACCCCTGACCTCCGCTGGGCCGGCAGCAGCCTCCTGGGTACGGACCTCGTTGCGGACGTCCGCGCGGTGCGGGACCGGCACGAGCGAACCCACGTGATCGGCAGCGTCGACCTCGTGCAGACCCTGCTGGCTGAGCGGCTGTTCGACGTGCTGACGCTGTGGGTCTACCCGATCGTGCTGGGTCAGGGGAAGAAGGTGTTCCCGGACGGGGTGCGGCCATCGGCACTGCGGCTGCTGGAGCCGCCCGTGGCGGGCAGCGCGGGTGCGGTCGCGCTGCGCTACGCCCCGACCGGCGAGGACCCGGCCACCGGGGTGATGGAGGTCTGACCCATCCGGACGACCACCTCCTCGTCGCCGTCGAGGGGGAACGGCACCCCGTCCACGGAGTACGTCCCGCGGAAGCCGCTGACCGGCACGCGCCCCGAGGCGTCGGTGCGCAGGGTGGTCGGCGGCAGCCACCATTCCTCCTTGACCAGCCGGCGCAGCGCGTCGTAGGCCGGCTTCGGGGTGCCGTCGGCGCGCACCAGTCCGCCCGGCGCCCCGAGCCATGCGCCCTCGTCGGTGATACCCCAGTAGGTCGCCGCCTCGACCGCGGGGTGAGCCAGCAGGGTGCGGTAGTGCCGTTCGAGCTCGTCGGCCTGCCGTGCCTCGCCCTCGGGCGTCGACGGCCACGACGTCACCTGATAGTCGTTGAGGTCCTCGATGTGCGCCGGCATGAGCTCGCCGGACAGCAGGGTCGTCTCGGTCAGGTGCAGCGGGAGGCCGAAGCGTGCGAACCGGTCGAGGATCGCCTGGGTCTTCTCCTCGCCCCAGTAGCCCTGGTGCATGTGGCTCTGCAGGCCGATCGCGTCCACCGGGATCCCGGCCTCGAGCACCCCTTCGATCAGGCACTCGTAGGCGGTCGACATGTCGAAGTCGTTGAGCAGGAGGGTCGCGGCCGGGTTGGTCGCCCGGGCCGCGTCGAAGGCGAGCCGGATGGTGGGGATGCGGCCGCGGTCCCACGCCAGGCGGGTCAGTCCGTTGGGCTCCTTGTCGAACACCGGCATGATCACGACCTCGTTGATCACGTCCCAGGTGTCGATCACCCCGGCGAAGTCCGCCACGTCGCGACGGATCCGCGCGTCCTGGGCGTCCGCGATCTCGGCCGTCGTCAGATCGAGCAGCCAGGGTGCCCCGACGGTGTGCCAGGCGAGCGGGTGGCCCTTGACGACGACGCCGCGCTCGGCGAACCAGCGCGCCGCGGCCAGCAGCCGAGCCGTGTCGGGGCGGCCGCGGACGGGTTCGAACCGGCCCCAGTAGAACGGCAGCGTGGCCGCGTTGAACACGTCGAACCAGAGGTCGGCAAGCGTCGTGGACGCACCCGCGGGGTCGAGGAAGTCGAACCCGATGTTGCCGAACAGGAAGTCGTGCCGCTCCTGCGCGACGACCACCTCGGTGTCGGTGAGGGGGTGTCCGTCAGGGCGCTGGACGGTGACGACGGCGGCGGCGCGTCGGTGAGCGAGGTCGGGCATGCGCCGAGCCTGCCACGCGCGACGACGTGCTCGCGCCCGTCGAGCTAGCCCCCGGGAGACCGAGGCGTCGGCCGGTTCGGCATCGATCTGGTCGGCCGCCTGCGCCACGATGGGGGCATGACCGAGCACGCAGTGGTGATCGCCGGGGCCGGCCCGAGCGGCCTGATGCTGGCGGCGGAGCTCGCGCTGGCTGGGGTCGACGCGGTCGTCGTCGAACGTCGCGCCGAGCGGGAGCGCGACGTCGCACGGGCGGGCGGGCTGCACGCGCGGACGCTCGAGGTGCTCGACCAGCGCGGGATCGTGGAGCGGTTCCTGGACGCCGGACAGGCGATGCAGATCACCGCGTTCGGAGGGATCCGGCTCGACCTCGGCGACTTCCCTACGCGGTTCGCCTACGGGGTGGCCCTGCGGCAGAGCCAGACCGAGCGGCTCCTGGCCGAGTGGGTCGACGAGCTGGGGGTGCCGGTCGTCCGCGAGCGCGAGGTGACCGGATTCGCGCAGGACACGGACGGCGTCGACGTCGCGCTGTCGGACGGCAGCGCGATCCGGGCGACCTTCCTTGTCGGCTGCGACGGGGGTCGCAGCCTGGTCCGCAAGGACGCCGGCATCGACTTCGTCGGCTGGGACCCCACCACCACCTACCTGATGGCCGAGGTCGAGCTGACCGAACGGCCACCGGTCGGCGTGCGGCGCGAGGGCGGCGGCATCGGCCCGGCCGACCCCGACACCGGCCGGCACCAGGTGGTGGTGAAGGCACCCGTCGTCGACGATCGGGGCGAGCCCGGCCTGCAGGACGTCCGCGACGCGCTCCTCGCCGCGTACGGCACCGACTTCGGCGCGCACGACCCGACGTGGATCACCCGCTTCTCCGACAACACCCGACAGGCGGCGTCGTACCGGGCGGGCCGGGTCCTGCTTGCCGGAGATGCCGCCCACGTCCACCCGCCGCAGGGCGGCCAGGGCCTCAACCTCGGCGTGCAGGACGCGACGAACCTCGGCTGGAAGCTGGCGCAGGTGGTGCACGGCACGTCGCCCGCGAGCCTGCTGGACACCTACCACGCGGAGCGGCACCCGGTCGGTGCCCGCGTCCTGCAGGGCACGATGGCGCAGGTCGCGCTGGCCACCCCGGACGACCGGCACGACGCCCTCAAGGCCGTCCTGGGCGACGTGCTCGTCCTGGACGAACCGCGCCGACGCCTCGCCGGGATGCTCTCCGGTCTCGACGTGCACTACGACCTCGGCGCCGGGCACCCGCTGCTCGGGCGGCGGATGCCGGACCTCGACCTGACGACCGCGGACGGCCCCACGCGCGTCTACGCGCTCCTGCACGAGGCCCGGCCGGTCCTCGTTACGTCGGGTGTGCCCGGCGGCCTGCCGGACCGCGTCCGGACGGTCGTCGCGACCTACGACGACGTCTGGGAGCTGCCGGTGCTCGGACCGGTCGCGGCGCCGGGGGCGGTGCTGATCCGTCCCGACGGGTACGTCGCATGGGCGGGAGACGTCGCCGATCCGCGGCTCGGGCAGGCCGTCGCGACGTGGTGTTGACCGCTAGCCCGTCGGGTCGGGTATCGCAGGCACGGTCGGCAGTCCGGTGAGACCGGAGAGCCCGGTGAGCCCGCCGACGTCGTCCACGGCGTGCGACGCCTGCTGCGCGGCCACGACGGGCACAGCGACGAACAGTCCGATCGTGGCGACGAGCCCGACAGTCGCCAGCGCGATGGAGACGACGGACAGTCGTGGTGCTCCGTGGAACGTCGAGCGCCCGTAGTCGCGCAGGGCGCGCCAGACGAGGTAACCCGCACCGAGGCCGCCAGCGGCCCACAGCTCGTCCGGGGCTTTGAGCGCGAGGCTGATCCCGCTCGTGGCGACGAGGATCGCCAAGGCCGAGCCGAAGGCGCCGATCGCTCCGCGTTGCATCCGGCGCGCCTCACCCACGCGGTGCGCCGAGAACGCGGCGTCCCGGTCGGCGAGGTCTGCCGGGCTCATGGCGAGGCCGAGCCGGGTCGGCAGCGAGGCGCCGAACTGGGTCGCCAGCGAGGTCGCCGGCGTTCCGACGGGGCTCTCGAAGGTCGTCGTCGCGAAACGGGGGTCAGCGCTCGCGAAGCGGCTCTCGCCCGACTGCCCCGCGAAGGCCAGCTGCTGGGCGGGTTCCGGCCGCGTGTGCTCGGTCCACGTCGTCCCGTCGAACCACCGGTGCACGCCGACCGTCGACCCGTCGGCGTACCAGCCGGCGGCCGGGAGCGGGGAGTCGGCCATCTCGCGATGGTCCCACCGCGGGCCCAGGATGACGCCGCCGCGTCCCCCGATTCACTCGACCGCGCGCGGCCTCGCCATCGGCGTGCATGCCGGACCTGAGCCGGCGACTACCGCCGCACCTACCCCGACCAGCCGTGAGGCCCTACAGCGACAGCAGCGCGCCGATCGCCCCGGTGACCAGCAGGGGGAGCACCGTCCAGGCGACGATGCTGCCGACGAGATAGGTGAGGTACGTGCCGTGGTCCGCCACCGAGGTACCCCAGGGGGGCACCGGTGCCGTGCGGATCGTCTCGAGGACGTCGCGGAGGTGGAGCGTCACTCCTCGCGACGGGAGGGAGAGGGTCGTGGTGGTCATGGAAGCTCCTTGTGGGGGCGGGTACTCGCAGGCACCGGGATCGCCGGCTCGACCATCGTCGCAAGCGCCGCAGGCCGCTGACCCGGGCCATTCGTCCCGTCTTCTGCCTCCACCGCGTGGCTACCGGTGGCGAGCGCGACCCAGGTCGAGCTGGAGCAGCGTGCACGAGAAGTCGACGAAGTCGCGCTGCCCGGCGACCGTGAACCCGTAGGCCTCGTAGTAGGCCAGCAGCACGGGGTTGGTGGTCCGGCAGTCGAGCCGGAACACGTCGACACCCGCGTCGCGCCCCTGCCGCGCCGCCCAGTCGAGCAGGCCCGTGCCGACGCCGTCGCCGGTGCGGCGCCGGTCCACCATGAGGCCGTGGACGTAGACCGCCGGCGTCCGGTCGTCGCCCCAGAAGTCGGGGTCGGACCAGAGCAGCCGGACGGTGCCGACGAGCCCGACGTCGTCACGCACGACGTGCCAGTCGCCGGCCTCGACCTGGGCGGTGATGCGTTCGACGGGCAGCGACCCGCGACGCCACTGCACGGTCCCGCGCGCCGCCATCCAGTCCTCCAGCGACCGCCGCAGCGCGTGGATCGACGAGACGTCGTCGACGGTGGCGAGGTCGGGGTGCAGGCCGGTCACGGACCGACGGTAGCTCCCGGCCCGGTGCGCGACGACGACCGCCACGTCCGCACCGGCGATCACCGCGCGTCGCTGAGGGCCTCCCGGTATGCGGCCGTCGTCCCGTCCGGTCGCACCTCCTGCAGCACGTGGTCGTCCACCCCCAGACCGGCCAGGATCGCCGTCAGCTCGTCGACGTCGGTCGGCGTCTGGACCGTCGGGTCGACGGTCGTGCGCACCTGAACCGGCACCCCGGCCCGCTGGACCAGCCGGAGCGACGCGACCGCCTTGGCCCAGGCGTCCACACCGGTCTGGGCCTGATAGAGCCGGGGGACCGCCTTGATGTCGAGGCCGACCCAGTCGACCAGGTCGAGCACGTGCGCCAGTCGGTTCGGGTAGGTGCCGGCGGTGTGCAGCCCGACGCGATAGCCGAGCGCTCGCACGTCGACCATGGCGTCCCGCAGCGCGTGCTGCCGCGTCGGTTCGCCGCCCGAGAACACGACACCGTCGAGGAGCCCCCGACGGCGTCCGAGCAGGTCGAGCACCTCGTCCCACCCGACCGACCCCGGCGTCCGCGGGTCGATCAGCGCGGGGTTGTGGCAGTAGGTGCACGCGAGCGGGCAGCCCTGCAGGAAGACGGTGGCCACCAGCTGGCCCGGCCAGTCGCAGGTCGACAGGGGAGTCAGGCCTGCGACGGCCAGGCTGCTCACGGGCGCTCCGTGAAGTGCACGCGCTCCTCGTGCTCGCCCTTCTTGCCGAGGTTGAACGACGACACCGGTCGGTGATAGCCCATCACGCGGGTCCACACCTCGGTCTCGCCGCCGCACGACGGGCACGCCAGGACCTCGCCGGCCAGGTAGCCGTGCGACGCGCAGATCGAGAACGTCGGGGTCACCGTGATGTACGGCAGCCGGTGGTTCTCCAGCGCCCGCTGGACCAGCTTGCGGCAGGCCTCGGGCGTCGACAGCCGCTCGGACATGTAGAGGTGCAGCACGGTGCCGCCCGTGTACTTCGTCTGCAGCTCGTCCTGGCGGTCCAGGGCCTCGAACGGGTCGTCGGTGAAGCCGACCGGCAGCTGCGAGGAGTTGGTGTAGTACGGGTGCTCGTCCGTCCCGGCCTGCAGGATGTCCGGGAACCGACGGCGGTCCTCCTTCGCGAACCGGTAGGTCGTGCCCTCCGCCGGGGTGGCCTCCAGGTTGTACAGGTGTCCCGTCGCCTCCTGGAACTCCACCATCCGCGCCCGCACGTGGTCGAGGAGCGCGACGGCACAGGCGTGCCCCTCGACCGACGTGATGTCGCGCGCGTCGCCGGTGAAGTTGCGGACCATCTCGTTGATGCCGTTCACGCCGATCGTCGAGAAGTGGTTGGCGAGGCCACCGGCGAGGTACCGCTTCGTGTAGGGGAACAGCCCCTCCTCGATGTACCGGTCGATCACCTCACGCTTGAGCTCGAGCGAGTCGCGCGCCAGGTCGAGCAGGTGGTCCAGCGCGCGCAGCAGGCCGGGCCAGTTGTCCCGGTGCAGGTACCCGAGCCGCGCGCAGTTGACGGTCACCACGCCGAGCGACCCGGTCTGCTCAGCCGAACCGAACAGCCCGTTCCCGCGCTTGAGCAGCTCGCGCAGGTCCAGCTGCAGCCGGCAGCACATCGACCGGATCTGACCGGGCTCCAGGTCGGAGTTGAGGAAGTTCTGGAAGTAGGGCAGGCCGTACTTGGCGGTCATCGCGAACAGGCGGTCGGCGTTCTCGGAGTCCCAGTCGAAGTCGGCCGTGATGTTGTAGGTGGGGATCGGGAAGGTGAACACCCGGCCCGACGCGTCGCCCTCGGTCATCACCTCGATGTACGCGCGGTTGATCATCGCCATCTCGACCGCCAGGTCGCCGTACGTGAAGTCGACCGGCTCGCCACCCACCAGCGGGACCTCGTCGCGCAGGTCGTCGGGGCACGTCCAGTCGAAGGTCAGGTTGGTGAACGGCGTCTGCGTGCCCCAGCGCGACGGCACGTTCAGGTTGTGCACGAGCTCCTGCACCAGCTGCCGGACCTCGTCGTACGCGAGGCAGTCCGTCCGCACGAACGGCGCCAGGTAGGTGTCGAACGAGCTGAACGCCTGCGCCCCGGCCCACTCGTTCTGCAGCGTGCCCAGGAAGTTGACGATCTGCCCGACGGCGGACGAGAAGTGCTTCGGCGGCCGCGACTCGATGGTGCCCGGGACCCCGTTGAACCCCTCGCTGAGCAGCATCCGCAGCGACCAGCCGGCGCAGTAGCCCGACAGCAGGTCCAGGTCGTGGATGTGCAGATCGCCCTCGCGGTGCGCGTTCCCGACCGCGGCCGGGTAGACCTGCGACAGCCAGTAGTTGGCCGTCACCTTGCCCGCCGTCTGCAGGATCAGGCCGCCGAGCGAGTAGCCCTGGTTGGCGTTGGCGTTCACCCGCCAGTCGGAGCGGTCCAGGTACTCGTCGATGGTGTCGGCGACGTCGATCGTGGGGTGGATGCGTTCGCCGCTCGGGCGCACGGAAGTCAGGCTCATCGGTGGTCCTCGTCTGGTGGAAACCATGGGGTGACTGGGACCGGCCCGGCCCGTGCGGGGGTGGAGCGCGTTCGTACCTGCGAGGCTAGACCTCCGCCGACGCCGTTCTCGCGCCGGATCGCCGGTCGGATCGAGATCGTCGACCCGGACCTGCATCCGCGGTCGTAGGATTTCCGACGAAAGGGTATGGGAGCGATCCCACGCGCCCCCCGCGACCGCTCGACGAGGAGCTGACGCATGACCCACCCGATCGATCGACGAACGGTCTTGCTCGGCGGTGGTGCGGTCGTGCTCGCGTCGGCGTTGGCCGCGTGCGCGCCCGCGCGTCCCCCCGAGCCGACGCCGTCGGGCCCGACGCCCTCGGGCCCGACGTTTCCGCGGGGCTTCACCTGGGGCGTGGCCACGTCGGCGTTCCAGGTCGAGGGGTCGACCACGGTCGACGGACGCGGGCCGTCGATCTGGGACACGTTCGCCGCCGAGCCGGGGCACATCGACGGCGGCGCGACCGGCGACCCCGCCGCCGACCACTACCGCCGCTGGTCGTCCGACCTGGACCTGCTGGTCACGCTGGGCATCCCGGCCTACCGGTTCTCGGTCGCGTGGCCGCGCATCCAACCCACGGGCTCGGGCGCCACCAACCAGCGGGGCATCGATTTCTATCGGCGGCTCGTGGACGGCCTGCTCGACCGGGGCATCCACCCTGCGATCACGCTCTACCACTGGGACCTGCCGCAGCCGCTGCAGGACGCGGGCGGCTGGGCGGCCCGGGACACGGCACAACGGTTCGCCGACTACGCCGGGATCGTCGTCGACGCCCTGCACGACGTCGACGCGACCTGGTTGACGATCAACGAGCCGAAGACCACGGCCTACGTGGGCTACGCGGGCACCGAGCACGCGCCGGGCCTGGGCGATCCAGACGCGGGAGTCGCGGCCGTCCACCACCAGCTGCTCGCCCACGGCCTGGCGACGCAGGCGTTCCGGGCCTCCGGCGCCGTCGGCCGGATCGGCCTCGCACTGAACCTCCTGCCGGTCTACCCGGTAGGCGCGTCCACCAAGCCCGCCACGCGTGTCGACGCCGTCGAGAACCGCATGTTCCTCGACCCGGTGCTGCTGGGCTCCTACCCCGACGACGCGATAGGCGACCTCAACGGTCAGCTCCACGTGGACGCGGCGCGGTTCGCCGACCTCGTCCAGGACGGCGATCTGGCCACCATCAGCACCCCGTGCGACGTCCTCGGCGTCAACTACTACGGCGTCGCGATGATCGACGAGCGCGGCGACTACGTCAATGCTTATCCGACGTCCGCCGCGGGCTGGCAGCAGATCCACGCCGCGGGTCTGTACGACCTGCTCACCCGGCTTCGCGACGACTACCCGAACCTCCCGGTCGTGCACATCACCGAGAACGGCATCCCCGACGACGAGACCCATCCCGGCCTCGAGGACGACGCCCGGATCGAGTTCCTTCGGAGCCACCTCGAGCAGGCCGCGCGGGCGATCGAAGCCGGGGTCGACCTGCGCGGCTACTACGCCTGGTCGTTCCTGGACAACTTCGAGTGGGCGCGCGGCCTGCGCCAGCGCTGGGGCCTCGTGAACGTCGACTTCACCACCCAGGCGCGCACCCCAAAATCGAGCGCCCACTGGTACTCCCGGACGATCGCTGCGACCGGCTGAGCCCATACGCCCCCACGGGAGTCGTCTACCCCTGGGTGACAGCTCTCAGCGCGTCCAGCTTGTCGCGGACCGCGGCGGGCAGGTTCGTCGACGACGGGTCCGCCACCCATGCCTCGAAGGCGGCCGTGAACGCTGCGACGCCCGCGGCCGCGGCCAGGGCGGCGGTGGGCTCGGGAACGCCGCGGCCGGTCAGGGCCCCGGAGGCCGCCGAGGCGAGCGTCGCCATCTTGTAGAGCTCGCGCTCCTGCAGGCTCGGGTTCGCGGCGATCACGCCGGCGCGGGTCCGAGCGTGCTCCCCGCGGTCCTCGAGCAGCGTCGCCGCGCTCGCGAACGCGTCGCCGACGACCTCGATGGGCGTCAGGTCGGCCGGGGCGTCGCGGATCGCGTCGACGAGCTGCGTCTGCAGCATGGCCGACCCGTCGAACAGCGCCTCGCGCTTGTCGGCGAAGTGGCGGAAGTACGTGCGCTCGGTGACGCCGGCACGCTCCGCGATGTCCCCGACGGTCGTCTGCTCGTAGCCACGCTCGGCGTAGAGCTCCAGGGCGACGCGCGCCAGGCGTCCGCGCGCGTCCGGCTCCCAACGACCCATGGCCACAGTGTAGTGATGACAGATCCTGACATCGGACGTACGGTGGTGATGACAGTTGCTGACATCAGCTGAAGGAGCGCACCATGCGCGTGTTCGTCACCGGGGCATCCGGCTGGATCGGGTCCGCCGTCACCGCCGAGCTGCTCGCCGAGGGCCACGAGGTCGTCGGCCTGGCTCGCTCGGACGCCAGCGCCGCCGCCATCGCCGAGGCCGGTGCGTCGACGGTCCGCGGCGGCCTCGACGAGCTCGACGTCCTGCGCACGAGCGCGGACAAGTCCGACGCCGTCATCCACCTCGGCTTCAACCACGACTTCGGCGACATGGCCGGCGCCTGGCGCACCGAACGCGCCGCGGTCCAGACCTTCGTCGACACCCTCGAGGGCTCCGAGCGCCCGCTGCTGCTGGCGTCGGGCGTCGCGGGCCTGACCCCGGGCCGGGTCGCGACCGAACGGGATGCCTCGACGCAGGTCGGTCCCGAGTCGATGCGCGGCGGCGCCGAGCACCTTGCCCTCTCCTACGCGGACCGAGGCGTGCGGTCCGTCGGCCTGCGCTTCGCGCCGACCGTCCACGGGCAGGGCGACCACGGCTTCGTCGCCGTCCTGGCCGGCATCGCCCGCACCACGGGCGTCTCCGGCTACGTCGGCGACGGCGCCAACCGCTGGCCCGCCGTGCACCGGCTCGACGCCGCACGCCTGGTCCGGCTGGCGCTCGAGCGCGCTCCGGCGGGATCGGTCGTGCACGCGGTCGGCGAGGAGGGTGTGGCGGCCCGCGACATCGCCGAGGCGATCGGTCAGGGACTGGGCGTGGCGACCGCGGCGATCGAGGAGGCGCAGGCAGCGGAGCACTTTGGCTGGATCGGCCGCTTCTTCGCGCTCGACACCCCCGCGTCGAGCACGATCACGCGCGAGCTGCTCGGCTGGGCGCCCACCCGGCCCGGCCTGCTCGACGACCTGGCGGCGGGCTACTACACGTCGTAGACGAGGTCGAGCTCGAGCCAGAGCGCGAGGTCGTCGATCTCCCGGTCGACGGCCTCGCGCTCGTCCGTCGTCGACGGCGCGTCCAGGTGCAGGGCGTGGACGCGCAATGCGCCGCCCCGAGCGTCCGCGTCGAGCTTGCCCACCAGCCGGTCGCCGACTAGCACGGGCAGGGCGTAGTAGCCCCAGCGGCGCACCGCGGCCGGTTTGAACATCTCGAGGGCGTACTCGAACTCGAAGATCTCGGTCATCCGCCTCCGATCGTGCAGGAGCCGGTCGAACGGGGACAGCAGGGCGGCGCGACCCTGGAAGGGGCCCTCGAGCAGGGCCGGGTCGACCCGCCACTCGCCGCGCACGCCCTCGACGACGGCCGGCTCCCCGGCGGTCCCCACGTCCAGCGGCTCGACCGGGCACTCGGGCCCGCGGGCCCGCGCGATGCCCAGCGCACCCAGGCGTCGCTGGTCTCGCAGCGCCCGCGCCTCGTCGAGCGGGATGGTCGGGCCGCCCGGGTACACGCGCTCGGCCAGGTCCCACAGCCGGTCCTTGCCCGTGCCGCCCGCGGCCGCCACGTCGCCCATCAGCACCAGCTGGTCGAGCATCATGGTGAGGTTGCGGTTGTTGTTCCAGCCCGAGGACCGCCACGGTCGCACGCACGTGTCGGGCAGCTCGCCGGCCGGCAGCGGCCCGTCGGTGCGCAGCAGCGCGAGGATGTCCTGCCGGCAGGCCTCGTTGTCGTCCACCCATTGCCGGCGGGCGTGCTTCCAGCCGGAGACCGTCGGACCCGAACCCGGCCAGTCGGCCATCTCCGCGCGGTAGAGCGCCAGGTCCTGCGCCACCCGCAGCGTCATCCGGTAGTCCAGGACGGTCTGCTGGTCCAGCGCCTCACGCAGCTCGGCCGGGTCGTACGACGAGCCGATCCGGCTCCACAGCACGAGGTCCGCGCTGGGCGCGATGGCGGCCGTCGGGTTCAGCTGCAGCAGCGAGAGCCGACGGATCGTCTCGTGCACGTCCGTCGGCCGCTGCGCGGTGAGCAGCTGGGCGCGCACGGCGACGCGACGAGCCTCGGCACGGGACAGCTGGTGCACGCACCGAGACTAGGACGGCCCGCCGACAGTGGCCGGACGGGTGAAACCTGACCGACCGGTCGGCTGCTGACCGATCGGTCAGGTAGCCTACGAACCGTGACCGCCACCGTCCCCCTGCGCGAGCGCACCCGTCGAGAGATCCTCGACCGCGCGCTCGAGCTGTTCGTCGAGGACGGCTACCACGACACATCCCTGGCGGACATCGCTGCGGCGGTCGGCTGCTCGAAGGCGACCGTGCTCTACCACTTCGCCAACAAGGCCGCGATCATCTCCGAGGTGCTCGAGCCCGCCGCGCTCCAGCTGGACAGCCTGGTCAACGAGCTCGTGAGCAATCCGACGCCGGACAGCCAGGAACGCGCGATCGACGAGCTCGTCGACGTCGTCGTGCGCTACCGCAGCCTCGCGGTGGTCCTCGACGGAGCCCAGGTGCTGGCCGAGGTCCCGTCGTTCATGGCCGTCGCGAACTCGTGCCTCCAGCTGCCGGTGCTGCTCGCCGGCGGTACCGACCCCGACCGCCTGCGCGTGGCCAACTTCGCCCTGAACGGCGTCATCGCCGAGTGCAGGGACCACACTCATACGGACGACAGTCTCCGCGCGCTCCTGCAGACCTGCATGAGGCGCCTGCTGCTCTAGCAGGCAAGAACGTGCCCCGACGACGTGGCGCAGACGTACACGACCCCGCCACACCGATCGAAACGGAAGACCCGACATGGCACAGCTCCTCTACCGGCTGGGACGGTTCTCGTACCGTCGACGCGGTCGCGTCGTCGCGATCTGGGGCGTGATCCTGGTCCTGCTCGGCGTCGGCGTGGCCACGCTGGCCGGCTCGACCAGCGACAACCTCACGATCCCGGGCACCGAGGCGCAGCAGGCGCTCGACGACCTGAAGTCCGACTTCCCGGCCGCCTCCGGCGCCACCGCGACCCTGATCGTGCAGGTGCCCGAGGGGCAGCAGCTCGACGAGGCGACGCTCGCGCCGGTGCTCGCGGACGCGGCGAAGCTGCCCGAGGTCGTCGCGGTGGTCGACCCGACGCAGTCGCACGCGATCAGCCAGGACGGTCGCACCGGCCTGGTGACGGTCGCCTACGCCACCTCGCTCGACGGAATCTCGCAGGACGCGAAGGACGCGTTCGACGAGTTCGGCGCGTCGGCCACCACCGACTCCCTGAGGGTCGTCTCCGGTGGCGAGCTCTCGCAGGCGCCGCCCGAGGTCGGCGCGACCGAGGGCATCGGCGTGGTCATCGCGGCCGTCGTCCTGGTCATCACCTTCGGGTCGCTCATCGCCGCCGGCATGACGCTGCTCACCGCCCTCGTCGGTCTCGGCGTCGGCATGTCCGGCCTGCTGATCCTCACCTCGGTGGTCGACATCACCTCGACCGCGCCGATCCTCGCGCTCATGCTCGGCCTCGCGGTCGGCATCGACTACGCGCTGTTCATCAGCTCGCGGCACCGCAACAACCTTGCCGACGGGCTCGATCCCGAGGAGTCGGTCGCCCGCGCCGTCGCGACGGCGGGCTCCGCCGTGACGTTCGCCGGGGCGACGGTCGTCATCGCGCTCGCGGGTCTGTCGATCGCCGGCATCCCGTTCCTGTCGGTCATGGGCTTCGCCGCCGCGGGCACCGTGCTCACGGCGGTCATCGTCGCGCTCACGCTGCTGCCCGCGCTCCTGGGCTTCGTCGGCAAGAAGATCCTGCCGCGCAAGCAGCGCACCGGGACCATCACGCCGAACGCGCAGGACGGCGCCGGATTCCGCTGGGCCCGCGTGGTCACCCGGTTCCGCACGCCGATCGTCGTCGTGGGCGTCCTCGGCCTGGGCGCCCTGGCGATCCCTGCCGCCCAGATGCACCTGGCCCTGCCCGACGGCGGCACCGCTCCCGCGGACAGCCACCAGCGCATCGCCTACGACCTGACCGCCGAGGCGTTCGGGCCGGGCGTCAACGGACCGCTGATCGTCGTCGTCAAGGGCGACTCGGCCGACGCGACGACCCAGCTCGCGGGCAAGGTGACCAGCGCCGTGCAGGGTCTCGACGACGTCGTCGCCGTGCAGCCCGGCCAGGTCAGCGAGTCGGGTCAGACCCAGCTCATCACGGTGATCCCGAAGAGCAGCCCGAGCTCCGAGGACACCGCGCAGCTGGTCACCACCATCCGCGACACGGTCGCGCCGCTGACGGACGGTACGGACCAGAGCGTCGCCGTCACGGGTACGACCGCGATCGGCGTCGACGTCTCGGCCAAGCTGGCGGGCGCGCTGCCGATCTACCTGGCCGTCGTGATCGGCCTGTCGTTCCTGCTGCTGCTCATCGCGTTCCGTTCCTGGATGGTGCCGCTCAAGGCGGCGGTCGGCTTCCTGCTCACCATCGGCGCCACGTTCGGCCTCGTGGTCGGCGTGTTCCAGTGGGGCTGGGCGAGCTCGATCTTCGGCATCGACAACCCGGGCCCGCTGGTCAGCTTCCTGCCGATCATCATGATCGGGATCCTGTTCGGGCTGGCCATGGACTACGAGGTGTTCATCGTGTCCCGGGTGCGCGAGGAGTTCGTGCACGGCA
Source organism: Cellulomonas sp. McL0617 (assembly GCF_049994875.1). Taxonomy (GTDB): domain Bacteria; phylum Actinomycetota; class Actinomycetes; order Actinomycetales; family Cellulomonadaceae; genus Cellulomonas. Next base: position 3,482,040 of record NZ_CP188256.1, on the reverse strand, counting down.
GCCACGCCACCGAGGCGACCATCGCGGGTGTCGGTCACGGCGCGCGCGTGGTCACCGCGGCGGCGCTGATCATGGCGTCGGTGTTCGCGGGTTTCATGCTCGTCGACGACCCGACCATCAAGGCGATCGGCTTCGGCCTGGCAGTCGGCGTGCTGATCGACGCCTTCCTGGTCCGCATGACGATCGTGCCGGCCGCGCTCGCACTGCTGGGCGACCGCGCCTGGCGTCTGCCGCGCTGGCTGGACAAGGTCACGCCGAAGGTGGACATCGAGGGTGCGAACCTGCGCCTCGCCGACGAGCCCGAGCTCGTCCCGTCCGGCTCGCGCTGATCCGACCCTGACCCGTTCCCGGGCGGCACCCTCTATGGGCGCCGCTCGGGTGGGACGGTCTCAGGCTCACCCGGGGCGTGGGCCCGATGGTCCGCGGTGACCGTGCGCGACGCGACGAACGCGAACAGCAGGCCGATCCCTAGCGCAGTCGCGTGACCGAAGTCCGTGAACGTCAGGTCGATCACGCCCGGCAGCAGCCAGTAGAGCGCGGTCGGGATCATGTACCACCAGCGCCACCGTCGCGGTACGGCCAGGACGAGGAACCCCATCGCCCCGGCCATCACGTAGCTGACCCCGACGTCCGTCGCCCGGGATACCGACTCGTCGATGACGCCGTGGGAGATCCCGGAAGCCAGTGCGAGGGCCACGACCATGCTCGCGCCTACGTGCCCGCTGAGCCCGACTGCCAGCGACGCGAGCCTCCCGACGAAACGTTGCAGGTAGGCCAGCACCACCAGCAGCGGCGCCACGAGGTAGAGCCCCCACATGCTCGACACCACCAGAGCGCTCGCGAGCATCGCAAGCACCGGCTCGGCGCGCAGGCTGACCAGGTTGGTGCTGACCCGGCTCAGGATCTCGGCCTGCCGTTCGGGTGTCTGCAAGAACACCCACGTCGTCACCAGCGTCACGGTCACGCAGTAGGCGATCGCGAGGTCGGCACGTCGTACTGTCCGCCAGACGTCCCGGGCCACGGCGGAGATCATGACGGTCACCGTACAACTGCGACCCAGGCGGCATACGCTCCAGACGTGCCCGTTGCCGGTGTGGACCCGACCGCCCTCGACCCCGTGTCGGCCGGCTGGCTGGGCTGCCTCGACCAGGCCGCGCTCGACCGCGCCGGCTGCCTCGACCGTCTGCACGGGCTCATGACCCGGGTCGCGCGCCGGGAGCTCGGGCGCCGCGCCGCGCAGATCGCCGTCTCCGGTCCGGAGCTGGACGACCTCGCCGTGCAGTCCGCGGGGGACGCGATGCTGGCGGTGCTGGCCAAGCTCGACCAGTTCCGCGGCGAGAGCCGGTTCACCACCTGGGTGTACAAGTTCGTCATGTTCGAGGTGTCGGCCAAGGTGGGCCGGCACCAGTGGCAGCACCAGGCGCCGTCGCCCACCGAGGTCGACTGGGAGCGGCTGCCTGACCGGATCGGCCTGGACCCGGAGGAGCACGCGGTGCAGCGCGACCTGGTGCGGGCGCTGTCCGACGCCGTCGACCGCGACCTCACCGAGTACCAGCGGACGGTCTTCGTGCAGGTCCTCCTCGACGGGGTGCCGCTGGAGGCCGTAGCGCAGGGGCTCGGGGTCAGCCGCAACACCGTCTACAAGGCGCTGTTCGACGCCCGCCGCAAGGTGCGGTCGGCACTGGTCTCGAGCGGGTACCTGGGGGTGGCCGGCGCATGAGCGACTGGACCCGGGTCGAGCACTTCCTGCACACGGACCCCCAGGACGTCGGGTGCGACGAGGCGATGGCCGTGCTCGAGATCTACGCCGAGCTGACCCACACGGACCCCGCCGCGGCGCGCCTGCGGTACCCCGGCGTCGCCGTGCACCTGTCGCAGTGCGGGCCGTGCGCCGAGGACCTCGCCGGGTTGCTGCGGGCTCTCGTCGCGGACGAGGCAGACTCCTAGGAATCTCGAGGTAAGAACCGACGCTGCGCCGACGCAGATGAGATGTCCGATGTTTCTCGATCAGAGAAGAAGGCCTCTCATGAAGCGCATCACCCGCCTCGGCGCCGTCGTCGCCGTCGCTGCCGTGTCCGTCCTGGCCACCTCTCCGGCGTTCGCGAGCGTGCCCGCGCACCACGGACCGGCTACCTCCTACGTGTACGTCCCCACGAACGACCCCGCCGGCAACGTGGTCCGCGTCCTGGCTCGCGCCGCCGACGGCTCCCTGTCGGTGGCGGGCTCCTACGCCACCGGCGGCGTGGGCGGCGCCCTGACCGGCGCGGTCGTCGACCGGCTCGCCTCCCAGGGCTCCGCCGTTCTCGACAAGCCCACGGGCCTCCTGTACGTCGTCAACGCGGGCTCGGACACCGTGAGCGTCTTCAGCACGCAGGGCGACGCGCTGCGGCTGCGCGACACGGTGGCCACCGGCGGCGACTTCCCGGTGAGCGTGGCGGTGCACGACGCGCGGGTCTACGTGCTCAACGCGCGCGGCGGTGCGTCGGTGCAGGGCTTCCTCCGGCTCGGAGCGCACCTGGTGACCGTGCCGTCGTGGCACCGCGACCTCGGCCTGGACCCGACCGCGACCCCCGAGTTCACACACACGCCGGGCCAGGTGGCGTTCACGCCCGACGGACGCTCGCTGCTGGTCACGACGAAGGCCGCGAGCAACGCGATCGACGTCTTCACGTTCGGTCCGCTCGGCCGCCCGTCGGCCGCACCGGTGGTGGCGTCCCTGCCCGGCAAGGTGCCCTTCGCGCTCGTCTTCGACCCGAGCGGGAACGCCGTGGTGGCCGAGGCGGCAGGCAACGTGGCGACGTTCCGCGTGGCCGGCAACGGTGCGCTGACCCAGCTGGCCGAGCAGCCGACCGGGCAGGCCGCGACCTGCTGGATCGCCGGTTCGGGCGCTGCGGTGTGGGCCTCGAACGCCGGGAGCGGGAACCTCTCGGGCTTCACCGTGAGCGGTGCGGGCGCACTGACGACGACCGGCCTGACCGGCACGCTGCCGGGGACCGTCGACGCCACGGTGAGCGCGGGCGGCCGGTACCTCGACGTGCAGACCGGTGCGCAGGGCACGGTCGACACCTTCCGGATCGGTGCCGGCGGCGCCCTGACGGCGGTCGGCTCGGTCGTCGTGCCGGGAACCGTCGGCGGGGAGGGCATCGCGTCCTCCTGACCCTGTCCCACGGGACGAGCGACGGCCCGGGGCGAACACGCCCCGGGCCGTCGCTGCATCGGCTGCCGAACGCGCGTCCAGAACCCTTCCCGTTCACCCGCACGACCGCTACGGTTTCCGTTGTTAGGCACGTTCATGACGAGCGATATCTGCTCCCCCGGCACCACACTGCAACGAATCCGCTCGGTAAACCCCGCCCGATGCGACGACGCCCGGGCCTGTGCCTTTGCGAGGTTTCGTGTCTGCTCCCATCACCGACTCCGCTCCTCTGGGATTCCCCGAGACCGGCAAGGGCCTCAAGGGCGGGGCGCTGGGGCTCGTCTCCAGCGTCGTCGTCGGCACCGCGTCCACCGCGCCCGCCTACTCGTTGGCCGCGAGCCTCGGGTTCGTCGTCGCGGGGGGCGGCGCGATCCTGGCCGGCGTCAAGGCGCCAGCCATCATCCTGCTCGCATTCGTCCCCATGTACCTGATCGCCGTCGCCTACCAGGAGCTGAACAAGGCCGAGCCCGACTGCGGCACGACGTTCACCTGGGCCACGCGGGCGTTCGGCCCGATCACGGGCTGGCTCGGCGGGTGGGGGATCATCGCCGCCGACGTCATCGTCATGGCCAACCTGGCCCAGATCGCCGGCGTGTACACGTTCACGTTCCTCGGCGAGCTGGGCTGGGACGCGGCCGGCAACCTGGACTCCAGCACCGCGTGGACGACGGCCGTCGGGCTGCTGTGGATCGCCGTCATGACCTACATCTGCTATCGCGGCATCGAGGTCTCCGCGCGCATCCAGTACGCGCTGCTGTCCATCGAGGTGCTGGTCCTGATCATGTTCGCCGTGGTCGCGCTCACCAAGGTGTGGACCGGCAACGGCGAGGACGGCTCGATCACGCCGCAGTGGAGCTGGTTCTGGCCGGGCGGTCTCGACCTGTCGACGGTCATCGCACCGGCGTTGCTCACGGCCGTGTTCATCTACTGGGGCTGGGACACCGCGGTGTCCATCAACGAGGAGTCCGACGACCCCGCCAAGACCCCCGGCCGCGCCGCGATCCTGTCGACCGTGCTCCTGCTGGTCACCTACCTCCTGGTGTCCACGGCGGCCGTCGCCTTCGCGGGCGTCGGCACCACGGGCATCGGCCTGGGCAACCCCGACAACGCCGACGACATCTTCGCGGCGATCGGGCCGGCCCTGTTCGGCGACTCGGCGATCGGCCACATCGCGCTGCTCCTGCTCGCCGCGTCGATCCTCACGTCGGCGTCGGCCTCCACGCAGACGACGATCCTGCCGACCGCCCGGACGTCGTTGTCGATGGGCGTCTACAAGGCGATCCCGACGTCGTTCGCCAAGATCCACCCGAAGTACCTCACGCCGACCGTCTCGACGGTCGTGATGGGGCTCGTCTCGATGCTGTTCTACCTGATCTTCACGCTGATCAGCCCGGACCTGCTGGGCGCGCTGGTCGGCTCGGTCGGCCTGATGATCGCGTTCTACTACGGCCTGACCGGCTTCGCGTGCAGCTGGTTCTACCGGCGGACGCTGCACCACACCCGTCGCGACTTCTTCATGCAGGGCGTGCTGCCCTCGTTGGGCGGCCTGATCCTGCTCGCCGCCTTCGTCTACGCGCTGAAGTCGTACGCGGCGCCCGACTGGCTCCAGGGTGCCGACGGCAACAACGTCACGATCTTCGGGATGGGTGCGGTCGCCGTGGTGGGCGTCGCCGCGATCCTCATCGGTCTCGTCCTGATGGTCGTGTGGTGGATCCGGCAGCCGGCGTTCTTCCGCGGCGAGACCCTGCCGATGCGCGGTGCGCACGACCTGGTGCTCGCCGGCGTCGCGATGGACCCGCTGGCCAACTTCCGGCTCCCCGACTCGGGGCTGCCCGACATCCTCATCGCCCCCGACATGTCCAACCTGCCGCCGGGTGCCACCGCGATCACGACGACGGGCGCGGAACCACCCGCCGTCGAGCGGGAGGGGGAGCCGCCGCCCGCCTAGCCGACGAGGGCGACGAGCCGCTCGATCAGCTCGCCCTGGCCGGTCACCACCAGCCCCACGGCCTCGGCGGGCGCGAACCAGGCCACCCGGTCGATCTCGGGCACCTGGATGCGACGACCCGACCGCGGCGGCCACTCGATCTCGACCGTGTTGCTCACCGCGGCGGCCGCGTCGAAGTCGCCCTCGCGCGCCCACGCCGTCACCGCCTTGCCCGACTTCTGCCGGATGGTGCCCAGCTCGAGGTCGGGGTGGTCGGTGGGGGGCGGCGGCGAGCCCAGCTCCTCGGTGAACTCGCGCAGCGCGGCTGCGTAGGGAGCCTCGTCGGGCGCCGGTTCGCCTTTGGGGATCGTCCAGGCGCCGGCGTCCTTGCGCGCCCAGAACGGGCCGCCCATGTGCCCCAGGAGAACCTCGATGCCGTCGCCGTGCCTGCGGAACAGCAGAATCCCTGCGCTGCTCGGTGCGGTCACCGCTCCAGCATGTCAGGCGTGGGGGTGCAACCTGGCCGTCTCCGCGCCGAGCATGAGCTCGAGGACGTGCAGGCGACCCCGGGCCCGGGCCGTGGCGGCGTCGTCGTGCTGGCGACGGACCTCGTCGTACTCGTGGTGCGCCTTGGCGGTGGCGCTGGCGAGCTCGAACCAGCTGGCGTGCTCGTGCTCCGCACGCACCTGCGACTCCAGCCCCGGATCCACCTGGAGCTGCACGTCGGTGACCGTCATCTCGACCCCCTCGTCGTTCCCTGACACCCCCCCATACTTCGGCCGATCGGCCGTGGAAGCGCACCGACACGCGCAAGTTTCGCCCGGTAGGCCCATGCCAGACCGGCACGAACCACCACCGTCGGCCGTGCGGGAGTCCTGCTCTGGCCCCGTGGCACCGCCGACCGCGGGATCACCCGCCCCGGCCGGGCCCCGCCTCGCGCACCGGGTTAGCCTCCGAGGATGGGGCACCGCAGCCGCATGCAGTCGGTCGAGCTCCTCGACGAGGTCCGCCCGCCGGACGAGCCGTCGTCGAGGGCCGCCGACGGGGCGCGCAGCCGGCGCCTCCGCATGCTCTGGCCCGTCGCCGCGGCGGTGGCGCTGGCACTCGTCGGCACCCAGGCCGTGATCGCCGCCCGCGACCGGAGCGCCACGGGCCGTATCCAGGCGCTGCCGGGGGTGGTGCGGGGGATCGGTCCCGACGTGTCGCCCCTCTGGCAGGTCGACGAGCGTGACGCCGACTACCTCGATCGCTCGGTGACCGTCGACGGGACCGTGATCGGCGTCCGGACTGCCCCCGACGGCTCGCAGCGCATCGAGGCGCGCGACGTCTCGACCGGCAGCGGCAGGTGGTCGGCACCCTTACGCGGACCGGATCCCGAGCTCGCCCTGCGCGGCGGTGCGGCCAGCCGCAGCCTCTGCCAGAGCGTCCCGACGGCGCCCGGGGACCACGCCGCGCTCGTCGCGTGCCTCGGCTCGGACGCCGCGGTCAGCGTCGGCCGCAGCGGACGGACCACCTACGTCCGCGCCCCGGTGCGGTCGCACGTCGTCGTCATCGATACCGCCGACGGACACGTCGTGGCCGACCAGCCCGCGCCGGCCGCGATCGCGTTCACCACGCTCCCGGGCCTGGTCGTGCTCGGCACGCCCGCCGACGACGGCCACGCCGCGCTGACCGCCCAGGACCCCCTGACCGGTGCGCGGGCCTGGCGCTTCGTGTCGCCCGCGCCCGACATCGCACCCGCCGGGGACGTCGCGGGCTTCCGGCTGTTCCGCCTGGGCGACGAGATCGGCCTGCAGGAGGCGAACCGGCAGGTGACGCTGCTGTCGGCGGCCGGTGGCGTCGCGCGGGCGCGCACCCGGGTGCTCGACGGAACGCCCGTGGTCGTCGGCTCCGACCGGCTCGAGCTGCTCTCGGGGTTCGCCGAGGCACGACCGCTCACGACGATCGTGCGACCCGGCCGGCCCGACGCGTACGTGCCGGGATACCTGCTGGCACGGTCGGTCGACGACGGCAGCCTCGGGAACGTCGAGATCACCTACGGGTCGCTCGTGCAGGCCTGGGACTCGAGCTCCGGCAAGCTGCTGTGGCAGGCGGACGGCCCTGTCGCGGGACCGGCCGTCGTGCTGCGCGGGCTGGTGTTCTCGATGGGCTGGTCCGGTGCCGGTGAGGTGCGGGCCTTCGACGGTCGGACGGGCGCACTCGTCTGGAGCGTGCACGTCGGCTCCTACGACGAGACCCAGACGCTCCTGACGGACGGGACGTCGATCGTCGTCGCCAACGCGCCCGCGCCCGGAGAGGGGTCGGGGACGATCGAGGGGTTCGCGCTCGACACCGGGGTTCGGCTCTGGACGACCAGGACGACCGCGCTGCTGGGCACGCTGACCGTGCGCGGGCACGTGCTCGTCTCGGCGTCCGCCGCCGCGTCCGTCGTCCTCGGCAGCCTGAAGGACGAGCGTGTCGGCGTCGCTGGGCCGTAGCGTCTCGCCCATGGCGAACCTCACGCAGACCCTGACCAGCGGCGCCCCCCTGCGACGCGTCGAGGCCTACAGCGACGGTGTCTTCGCGATCGCAGCGACGCTCCTCGCCCTCGGTGTCGGCACGGACGCGATCGGGTCGGTCACCACCGACCAGGACCTGTGGGCCGGGCTCACAGCCCAGTCGACCGCGTTCCTCGGGATCGTCATCGCGTTCCTGGTGCTCTGCAACATGTGGGCCATCCAGGCGCGGCAGATCGGCTCGCTGACGCTGGTCTCGTCGCGACTCCTCGTGTTCAACGCCCTGCGTCTGCTCGGCGTGATCTTCGTGCCGTTCGTCACGAGCGTCGCGACGCACTACGACGACCTCACCATCGGACGGCTGCTCATGCCGCTCGACATCTTCTGGATCGTCTTGTTCGGGGTGCTCACCGGCTGGCACGCCCGCTCCGCGGGTCTGGTCGGCGAGGAGCGCACGGACCGCCCGGGGGTGCGCACCGACCTGTTCACCATCGGCCTCGCCGCAGCCGTCGTGGTGCTCGCGCCGTTCGTCGGCCTGTGGGCGTTCGCGCTCTTCGCGCTCGAGGCCCCGCTCCTGCGGCTGTTCCGGTTGCCCCGACGATGACCCGCCACGCCATGCAGGACGTCGAGCTGGAGGATGCTCGCCCGGCCGTCGCGCCGGTCGCCGGACCTCGCCGGCCCCGCGTCCGCTGGTGGTGGTTCGGAGCCGTCGCCGTGGTCGCCGCCGTGGCCCTCGTCGGCGCCCAAGGCGTGCTCGACGGCCGTGAGCGGGCCGCCGCGGCCCGTTATGCGGCCGTGCCGGGCGTCGTGGCACCCGTCGGCCCCGGGGTCCGGGTGGTGTGGCGGCCGCCGGACGCGCTGGCCGGGCTCGTGCTCGGTGGCGTGGTGTCCGACGGTGAGCTCGTCGGGCTCGAGGTGGCCGACGACGGCTCGCAGGCGGTGCTCGCGCTCGACCAGCGCACGGGGCACGTGACGTGGTCGAGATCGATGTTCGGACCGGATCCCTCGCGCGCGCTCTCGCTCGACCGCCCGGTTGCCGGCCGGTGCGCGCGCGCCGCCGAGCATGAGGTCGCGTGCCTGGTCAGCAACGGTTTCCAGCACGTCGACAGGGCCGGAAGCCCCGCGGTCGTCCCGGCGACGATCACACGGGTCGTCGTCCTGGACACGCGCGACGGTCGCGTCCTGGCCGACCACGCGGCACCGCGGGCCACGTCCATGGCGGTGCTCCCGGGCCTCGTCGCGCTCAGCGCACCGGGGCAGGGCGTGACCGGTCAGGACCTGCTGACCGGTGCCGAGCTCTGGCGGTACGTGCCGCGGAGCGCGGGGGCGGACCTGAGCGAAGCGGCCTTCACGTCGGCGGTGCAGGTGTTCGCCGCCGGCGACGTCGTCGGGGTCACCAACCCCGGCTGGTCGGTCGCGCTGCTGGACGCCTCGGGCAACGTCGTGCGAACCCCCATCCCGGCGATCGCCGGCTACCGGTACGACGCGACGACCGGCGTCCTGGCGCTCCTGAGCACCACGCAGTCGGGCCAGGTCCGTTCCACGCTGGTCCGCTCCGGCCGCCGTGACGTCGACCTGGCGGGCAACTATCTCGACGTCGTCGTCGACGACGGCAGCGTGCCCGACCTCGCGCTCACCTCCGACTCGTCGGTACGGGGCTGGGACACCAGCACGGGCAGGGTCCGGTGGACCACGAACGAGACCGCCACCGGGTCCGCGCTGATCCTGCGGGGCCGCGTCTACGTGCCGACCATGACCGGGACCGTCGCCTTCGACGGCCGCACCGGGGCGGTCGTCTGGCGTACGACCGTCACCCCCGGGCACGTGCCCGGCTCCCTGTCGACGGACGGCAGCTCGATCCTCGTCGCCGACCAGCCGGTTGCCGGGCAGGAGCGCAGCGAGCTCCTCGCGTACGGCGTCGACGACGGCCGCCTGCTGTGGCAGGCCCCGCTGCCCGCCGGCATCCGGTCCAGCACCTCGGTCGGACGGGTGCTGCTCGGCCTGACGACGGACGGCGTGGCCGTTCTCGGCTAGGTCGCGGGTCGCCCACCCCGTCAGTGCGCCCCGGTGTGCTCCGCGGACGCGAACCGCGCCTGGCCGGGCTGCACCAGACCGAGCTGCGCGGGCACCGGTCGGCTGACCAGGTTGAGGGCCCAGTCGGCAGCGATGCGGGCGCGGTTGGCCATCGAGGGGACCGCGTACAGGTGGTAAGCCTTGGCGACGACCTTCGCGGGCAGCCCCGTCAGCGGGATCCCGAGCGGGCGGGCGACCGCGCTGCGTCGCCCCAGGTCGGCCACGAGTCCGAGGTCGTGGTGCCGGTACTCGATCGGCTGGCCGTACCCGAGGCTCGCGGCGATGTTGTGCCCGAGGACGACGCCCATCCGCTGCGCGTGCTGCGCGGTCGGTGGGTAGGCGCGGTGCTGCTTGTCGTACGGGTCGGGCGCGGACGCCGAGTCGCCGGCGGCCCAGACGTCGGCCTCGCCGGGCACGCGGAGCTGGGCGTCGACGACGAGTCGGCCGCGCTCGACCGTGTCGCCGAGCGTCCCGACCAGCGGGGGAGGCGTGACGCCGGCGGTCCAGAGCACGGTGTGGCACGGGATCGTCTCGCCGTCGGACAGCGTGACGTGGTCGGACGCGACCTCCGTGACCGACGTGCTCAGCCGGACCTGCATGCCGCGCGCGCGGATCTGGTCGAGCGCGAACTCGCCCAGGCGCGGACCGAGCTCAGGCAGCACGGCCGGCGCGACGTCGACCAACAGCCAGGTGACGTCCTCCGTCCGCAGCCGCGGGAAGCGGTCGAGCTGCGCGTTGGTCATGACCTGCAGCTGCGCGGCCGTCTCGGTGCCGGCATACCCCGCGCCGACCACGACGAACGTCAGCCGGGCGCGCCGCTCGCCCAGGTCGGTGGTGGCGTCGGCGATCTCCATCTGCCGCAGCACGTGGTCGCGGATGTAGACCGCCTGCACGAGGGTCTTCAGGCCGAGCGCATGGTCCTCCATGCCGGGCGTCGGCAGCCGCCGGGTGACCGAGCCGACGGTCATGGCCAGCCGGTCCCAGGGCAGGACCAGCGGGTCGGCGAGGTCGCAGGCGACATCGATGGTGCGCTTCGTGGTGTCGACCGACTCCACCAGTCCCTGCACGATCCGCGCCCTGCGCAGGGCCGAGTGCAGCGGGATCGCGATGCGCCGGGGGTCCAGGCGCCCGGCGGCGACCTCGGGCAGCAGCGGTGAGTAGCAGAGATGGTCCGTCGCGCTCACGATCGTGAGGTCGGCCGCCCCCGCAGGGATCAGCCGCTCGAGGGTGCGGGCCGCGAAGAAGCCGGCGAACCCGCTGCCGACGACCACCACGCGCGGACGTGCGCTCATCCGTTTGTCCCTTCCTGCCGGACCCCCACGTGGACCGTATCCGGTATGTCACTTTCTTGCGCACCCCGCTAGCCTCGCGTTGTGGTCGCCACCGACGTCGGTCGGCGTCGTGATGCGCCTCCTCCCGTCGCCTGGCCCTGGGTGCTCTGTGCCGCGAGCCTGCTGCTCGCGGTGCTGGTCGCGTTCTCTGCCCGGTACGGACCGCACCGCGACGAGCTCTACTTCCTGGCCGCGGGCCGCCACCTCGCATGGGGCTACCCCGACCAGCCGGTGCTGACGCCGCTGATCGCGCACCTCGCGGACGTCGTCGCACCCGGATCGCTCGTGGCCCTGCACCTGCCGTCGGCCGTCGCCATGGCGGTGGTCGTCGTGCTGTCCGCGCTCATGGCCCGCGAGCTGGGCGGCCGGACGGGGGCGCAGGTGCTCACGATGGTCGCGACGGGGACCGGCGTGGTGACCGTCTTCGCCGGACACCTGCTGTCGACGACCTCCATCGACACCCTGTTCTGGGTGGCCATCAGCTACGCGGTCCTGTGGACCCTGCAGCGGGACCGCCCGCGCGGCTGGCTGGTGGTCGGTGCTCTGGCCGGGCTGGCGCTCGAGGACAAGAACCTCGTCGCGTTCCTGCTGGGCGCGATCGTGGTCGGGATCGCACTGACGCCCTCCGTGCGGCACCACCTGCGTTCCCCGTGGGCCTGGGGCGGGGTCGCGGTCGCGCTGGCCCTGTGGGTGCCCAACCTGGTGTGGCAGGCGCTGAACGGCTGGCCGCAGCTGACCCTCGCCGCCGACATCCACGACGAGTACGGCGCGCTGGGCGAGCGGCTGACGTTCGTCGCCCTGCTGCTCGTCCAGTTCAGCCCGGCCACCGCCGCCGTCTGGGTCTACGGCCTCGTCCGGCTGTTCCGGAGGCCTTCGCTCGTGCGGGCGAGGGCCCTGGCCTGGGCGTTCGTGGTGCTCGTCGCGGTGTTCCTGCTGACCGGCGGCAAGGCCTACTACGTCGTCGGTGCCGTGCCGGTGCTCATCGCCGCGGGAGCGTGCGGCCTGGCCGAACGAGCGAGCCGGCGCTGGCTCGTGGCGGCCGGCGCGGTGCTCGCGCTCAGCGGGATGGTCGTCTGGCCGTCGGCCCTGCCGATCCTGTCCGAGCGGGCCTTCGGTCAGTCGCTCTACGTCGACATCAACCAGGACCAGGCCGAGATGATCGGCTGGCCGGCCCTCGTCGCGACGGTCCGGTCCGCGGTGTCGTCGTCCGGGGCCACGCTCGCCGTCACCCGGAACTACGGCGAGGCCGGCGCGCTCGAGTGGTACGGCCTCGACGTCCCGGTCTACAGCGGGCACAACGGCTACGCGGCGTGGGGTCCGCCGCCCGGGTCGGGGGGACCGTTCGTGCTCGTCGGCTACGACTCCGCGCCGTCCTGGGCCGTCGGCTGCCGGGTGGTGGCGCGCGTCGACAACGGCGTCGACCTCGACAACGAGGAGCAGGGTGGCGCCGTCCAGGTGTGCGACGCGCCGGCCGGCACCTGGCAGTCCGTGTGGTCCGAGGTGACGCACCTGTCCGCGTAGGTCTGCCGTGCGAGCCGCACCCGATGATCGTCGACTGCATCAAACTTGCTCTCGCAACGTAAGTTCTTGCAATTTGTCATTCGGTCTTGTCTTACCATTTGTCCAGTACCTACGGTGTGTCCCGACATGCGGTGCGGGCTCCCCAGCCCGGCGCCGTCCCGGCTGCGCAAGGAGGCGCTCCCGTGAGGAACCCCGTTCGTCGCACTGTGTATGCGGTCCCCGCTCTGCTCGCCGCACTCGCGCTGGTCGTCCCCGCGAGCGCCGCGTCCGCTCACCCGGCTCCCCCCGCCCCGGCCACGCCCACCCCGGTCACCCGCGCCGCGCTCGACCCGTCACTGTCGACGGGCCGCGGCGCCGACCTCGGGTTCATCGAGCAGGAGGCCGAGAGCGCCGCCACCAACGGGACCGTGATCGGCCCCGACCGGAACGCCTACACGCTCCCCGCCGAGGCGTCCGGCCGAAAGGCCGTCCAGCTGACCCCCGGTCAGTACGTCGACTTCACGCTGCCCAAGGCCGCCAACGCGGTGACCGTGCGGTACGCGCTCCCAGACGCACCGACCGGCGGCGGCCTCACCGCGTCGATGCCGATCACGGTCAACGGCAAGCGCGCCGGCACCGCGGCGCTGACGTCGCAGTACTCGTACCTGTACAACCAGTACCCGTTCTCCAACGACCCCAACGCGGGCCTCCTGCACCCGGACTGGTGGATCACCGAGTGCGGTTGCGTGCCGGCGGCGACCACCCCGACGCCGACGATCACGACGCCGTACCGTCCCATGCACTTCTACGACGAGCAGCGGGTGCTGCTGGGCCAGACGTACAAGGCCGGGTCCGTCGTGCGCCTGACCGCGCCGGCGGGCGTGGCGTGGACCGTCGTCGACCTGCTCGACTCGGAGCTCGTCGGCCTGCCGACGATCAAGCTGAAGGCCGCGAACGTGCTGCTCTTCGGCGCCGACCCGTTCGGTCGCAAGGACTCCGCCGACGCGTTCGACAAGGCGATCGCGCTCGCCAAGAAGGCGCACCTGCCGGTCTACGTGCCGCCGGGCGTCTACCAGGTGAACCGCCACATCATCGTCGACGACGTCACCATCCAGGGCGCCGGCAGCTGGTACACGATCATCCGCGGGTCGCAGGTGTCGCTGGCGACGCCCGCCCCCGACGGCTCCGTGCACACGGGCGTCGGCTTCTACGGCAAGGATGCCTCCGTCGGCGGCAGCCACAACGTGCACCTGTCCGGGTTCACCATCCAGGGCGACGTGCGTGAGCGCATCGACACCGACCAGGTCAACGGCATCGGCGGCGCGCTGAGCGACTCGACGATCGACGGCCTGTACATCGAGCACACCAAGGTCGGCATCTGGCTCGACGGGCCGATGAACAACGTGCAGATCAGCAACTCGATGATCGTCGACCAGATCGCCGACGGCGTGAACTTCCACACCGGCGTCACCAGCTCCGGTGTCCGGAACACCTTCGTCCGGAACACCGGCGACGACGGCCTGGCCATGTGGTCCGAGCACACCGGCAACACGGGCAACACCTTCGATCACGACACGGTCCAGACGCCGACGCTCGCCAACGGGATCGCCATCTACGGCGGCACCGACAACACGGTGTCCAACAACCTGATCGCCGACCCGCTGCGCGAGGGCTCGGCCCTCCAGGTGGGTTCGCGGTTCGGGTCGGAGGCCTTCACCGGTCACCTGTGGATCACCAACAACACGACGGTCCGGTCCGGCACCTTCGAGCTGAACTGGAACATCGGTCTCGGCGCCATCTGGTTCTACGCGCTGGAGAAGAACATCGACGCGGACATCGAGGTGGTCGGCGACAACTTCCTCGACAACACCTACAACGCGATCATGCTGGTGGCCGACTGGCCCGTGAAGGACCTGTACAAGATCACCAACGTCCACTTCCAGGACATCCACGTCGACGGGACCGGCACCTCCGTGCTCAGTGCACGCGTGGCGGGTTCGGCGACCTTCCAGAACGTGGACGCCCGCAACGTCGGTGCCGTCGGCATCAACAACTGCGGCTCGTTCAACTTCCCGCCGACGGGGTCCGAGTGGTCCTCCGTCGACCTCGGTGGCAACGACGGCGGCGGCACGACCGGCCCGTGGTTCGCGCCGTGGGAGCTGCCCAACACCATCACCTGTGACGACCGTCCCGCGATCGTCGTGCCGCCGGCTCCCTCGGCCTGGTGATCCCGGGTGGGGTGACGGCGGCGCCCCTCGGCCGCCGTCACCTCATCCCCCCAGCCACCGGTGGCGGGTCCGCATCGCTCGCCACCGGTCGGTGTGTGATCCGGCCCCGACACGCGCTGGGTCCGTCCCTGAATCGGGTGGCGCACCGACATCGGGAGAGCCGGTGCGCCACCCACTCTTTCCGCGCGGCAGTCGTCGTTCTCCGCCGGTCGGCCCCCCGTGCGGGCCGGTGCCCCGAGGAGCTACCGCGCGACGATCGTCCAGCCGTGCGGCTCGACCTCGCCGGCACCGGCACCGCCGCTCGCCAGGAGCACCTCGCCGGCCGGCACCGCGAACCCGTCGTCGCCGAGGTTCAGCGCGACCGCGATCGCGTGGTCGGTGCCCTCGTCCCCGTCGACGGACTCGTAGACGAACCGCGTGTTCGTCAGCTCGACCTGCGTCGTGCGTGCCCGGTGCAGCCAGGGGTGCCTGCGACGGAGACCGATCAGGTCCTGGTGCAGCCGCAGGATCCGCGCTCCGCGCTCGTCGGGCGCGCTGCCCGGATCCCCGAACTCCGGCCGGATGGCGTCGTCGCCCCCGGCGCGCTCCTCCTTGACCCCGGTGTAGCCGAGCTCGTCGCCCGCGTAGACCGACGGCGTCCCGCCCACGGTGAACAGGACGACGAGCGCGTGGGCGAGGTGGCGCGGATCGGTGATCGTGCTCGCGATGCGCGTCACGTCGTGGTTGCCGACGAAGGTCAGGGGCACGAACGTCTCGAGGAACTCGTCGTGACGCGTGAGCGACCAGGCCAGCTCCCAGAGGTTGGCATCCTCGATCGAGCTCCAGATCGCCTTCCACAGCTCGTACTGCGTGAGGGAGTCGACCCCCGACGCGGTGACGAACCCGGCGTAGTCGCCATGGATGACCTCCGCGACGATCCACGCGTCCGGGTGCTCGGCGCGCACGCGCGGCAGCACCTGTGCCCAGAAGGTCGTGGGCACCGCGTAGGCCGCGTCGAGGCGCCAACCGTCTGCGCCGCGGTCGAGCCAGTGGTTCATCACGCGTGCCACGTAGTCGACGACGGACGGGTGCTCGTGGTCCAGCGTCACGAGCGCGTCGTGGCCCTCGAAACCGACGAAGTCGGTCGGGCCGCCTCCCTCCGCGCGTCTCAACCACACCTCGTCCTGCGAACGGCCCTGAGCAGCCTCGACCGACCGGCGCGCGATCTGCGAGCTGCGGCCGACATGGTTGAACACCCCGTCCAGCAGCACCCGAAGTCCCCGCCGATGCGCCTGCGCGACGAGCTCGTCGAAGTCGTCGTCGGTGCCCAGCCGCGGGTCGATCTGCAGGTGGTCGATCGTGTCGTAGCCGTGCGACTCCGACGCGAACACCGGACCGAGCGCGATCCCCGACGCCCCCGTCGCGATGACGTGGTCGAACCAGCCCACCATGCGCAGCAACCGGTGCTCGTCGGGTGTCGGCGGCGTGCCGGCGACCGTCGCCGGATACGCACCCACGAACCCGAGCGGGTACGCGTGCCACCAGATGGCGTGCCGCACCCAACCGGGCTCGTTCGTCACCGAGGGTGCGGCCGGCTGCCCGCCCGGACTGTCCGACGCGGCATCCGACGCGTGTTCGGTATCGCTCACCGTTCCAACCTATGGCGGCACGCCCACATCCGGACCGTGGAGCCGGCACCATCGTCGAGTTGCTCGTCGTGGGCTGCAGCCGTGACCGGTCAGCGGATCGCGTCTGACCTCAGGCGGGTTCCGGCGGGCCGAGGCGCGGGTACCTCTTGCGGAGCACGGGAGGGGCGGCCCACCACCACGACTCCGCCAGGTGGGCTCCGAGCGTGGGCGCGTCGACCGTCGCGAGCGTGATCAGGACCAGGTTCGTCCCCGCATGGTGGTCGGTCGTCGAGTACAGCTCCGGGAGCTGCTCGACGAGCGCGAGCCGCTCACCGTCGTCCTCGACCCGAACCGTCAGCCGCTCGTCGTCCCACATCCTCGCGACCATGTTCCGGTGGAACCACGCCGGCTGACCCCAGCTCGAGCGCTCGGTGACCTCCGGCAGAGCCAGGGCCGCCCTGCGTGCATCGCCCTCGTCCATCCCGCCATCCAATCGCCATCCACCCACACAAGACGTCAGAACGGTGGTTCGTCGTTGCCGTTGACGGTGGTGTGTGGGTGGTGGGTCAGCGCGTGGAGGTCGACGAGGACTGGGGTGGGGTCGCGGGTGAAGGTGATGCCGTCGGCGGAGGTCCAGGTGGTGACCCCTGTGTGGGCGTTGCGGTGGACCTGCCAGTGTTTCTTGGTCTTGGCGTTGTGGTGATGCCGGCACAGGGCGTGCAGGTTGTCGGGGTGGGTCTGGTCCGCGGCCGGTTTCTTCGGGTCGAAGGGCACGATGTGGTCGACGTCGCTGCGGGTGGCGGGTTGTCGGCAGCCGGGGAAGGTGCAGGTCACGTCGCGGGCGATGATGGTGCGGGTCAGGTCGGTGCCGGGCCGGTAGCGGATCGTCCCGGCCTCACAGACCAGCCCTGTCGCGGGGTCGGTCAACAACCTCCGCCAGGTGCCGTCCTGGGCGAGCTCACGGGCCATCCCCGCGGTGATCGGCCCGAAGGAGTCCAGGAACCCGGGGTTGTTGTCCAGGCCGGCCAGGGTGGTGGCGGCCACGGTGACCCCGACACTGACGGGCTGCCCGTGCCGGCGCGGCACGCCCGTCCCGCTCGGGGTGGTCCCGGTGGTCACGATCGAGGTGAACACGTCACTGAACGCGTCCGCGCGACGCTGGTCCACGCTGCGCTGGTCCCCGGGGATCCGGGTGGTGCCGGCGAGGGCGTCGAGGACCGTGAACGCCAGGACCGCGTCGGGGGCGGGCAGGTACGCGGACAACCACGCCATCCCGTCCACCGACGGGCTCAGGGACACCGCCCGGTCCTGGCGGGCCGCCTCCCGGCGCCTCTCGGCGGCTGCCGGGTCGCCCGCGATGACCAGGGCGCGCACGTGCCGGGCCAGCTGCGGGCCCGTCATCCGCGCCGCCGCGCCCACCCCGACCGCGATTGCCGTGTCCCGCCCGGACGGGTCGGCGACCATCACCTCACCCATCAGGACGTCGACCTTGCGGGCATCCAGCACCCCGGCGGCCCAGGCGTCGTGCACCGCGGGATACCGGCACGCCAACGAGGCACGCGCCATCAACAGCTCCGCGGCCCGACGGGTGGTGACCAGGGCGCACGCGAGCAGGTCCGGCACCGGGGACGGGTGGGACGGGCGCCGGACCTCCCGCTCGCGGATCGCGACCGCCTGGGCGGCCTGCACCGCGCGCAGCAGCTGCTCGAACCCCTCCACCACCGACAACACCCACCCACGGACAGGTCCGCCAGCTCCACCCCGTCCAACAGGGACGCCAGGTCCAGGATCGAGGCAGCCGGCACCGGGAACTCCGGCAGGTCACGCATCGAGGACGGCGCAGTCGTGGCGTTCTCGTCGTCCATCGTCGCCACCCTTCCTCGTCCGCCGGATCGATCCGTTCGAACAAGTGTACGATCGACCACTGGCACCGCGACGGCCCAGCACCCACCTGTGGACAACCGGCGCGGACGACGAAGAACGGGCTGAGCGCGGTGATGGTCCGGGAGATCGACTGGTCGAAGTGGCAACGCACGCCACGGGGCTGGGTGCGCGTCCCGCCCGCGGGCTGCCCTGCCGGGCACCGGTGGACGACGAGCGGGCCGGGCCGGCCGTCGGAACGGTTCGTGACGTGCGGCTGCACGGTCGACCGTCATCACACCCTCTGGGTGTGCCCGGCCTGCGGCATGCACTGCGCCGAGGGGTGCACGGACACGGCGAAGTGGGCGGGGACGACCGTGTCGTCGGGGATCGTCGGGAACCGACGAGGCATGGTCTGAGCGAAGCCGGTCAGGGCGTCGGCGTCACCGCACGAACCATCGCGCGACCCACGCGGCGGGCGTCGCGGGTCAGGGCCGTGCCGACGATGACACCGAGCGCGATGGAGAACAGCGCCAGGACGGTGTCGATCACGTCGGTCGCACCGGCCTCGACACCCGTCGCCAGCTCGGAGACGCCCCGGAACCCGAGCGCGCCGGGGAGCAGGAGCCAGAAGGCGGGCAGCATGGTGACGATCGCGGGCGGGCCGGTGCGGGCCCGGGCGATGGCCTGCGAGACGGGCACCAGCACGAGCCCGCCGACGAACCCCGACAGCTGGGGCGAGAGCAGGACCAGACCGACGGTCTGCGCGGCGAAGGCGGCGTACAGGGCGAGCAGGAGCCACCAGAACGACCCGCGGGGCGGCGACGAGAAGTACCGGTGCCCGACGGCGACGAACAGCACGCCGACCCACGCGGCCCACGACCCGAGCAGCGGGGAGGTGCTGGTGGTGGAGAACGGTCCGGCGACGGTGACCGCGGCGACCACCCCGAACGCGAGCAGCAGCAGCTGCGCGATCCCGTAGACCAGCCGCGACGCCCCCGCGATCACCTGGTTGCTGGTCAGCTCCATCGCCGCGACGGTCAGCACGGCGCCGGGCAGGAAGCTGACCAGCGGCGGCGCGAGAAGCCGGATCGGGTCGGTGTCCAGGGCGGGGGCAACGACGGTGATCGTCGCGAGGCTGACCAGGAACGCGGCGACGACGGGCAGGGCCGTCGAGAGCGTCGGCCACCGGTCGGCGAGCAGCCGCAGGAGCCCGACGAGCGCGCCCATGACGACGTAGGCGGGCAGCGCGTCGACCGCCGGGTAGAGGATCAGACCGAACCCGACGGTGAGCAGCGCGTGCCCGAGCACGACGGCGAGCGGCCCGTACAACGGCGGCATCGCGAGGATCTGGCGCAGCCGCACGCGCGACTCCGCGAGGTCCGCGGTGCCGGTGGACAGGTCGCGGACCAACCGGTCGACGGCGCCGATCTGGTGCAGCGGAAGCGTGGTCTCGGTGTCGGGACCCGTGAAGTCGCTCTCGGGGCCTTCGGCGGTCTCGACGTGGATGAACACACCCGTCGGCAGCACGAGCGTGCGGACCTGGTCCGCGCCGTACGCCTGCGCGATGTCCCCGATCTGCTGCTCGGTGTCCATGACGGACTGTCCCGACGAGAGGAGCGCCGCCCCCAGCTCGCGCAGGAGCGGCACTAGGTCGGCGGGCACGGTCGGCAGCTCGCCGGGCTCCTCGATGACCCCGGGGGGCGGTGGCTCGGTCAGCGCCCGGATCGCCCGCCGCAGCCGGCCGCCCAGGTGGACGCCGTGGGACGCGGACGCGGTGCGCAGCGGGGAGGAGTGCGGGGGCG
The DNA here is from genome assembly GCF_049994875.1 of Cellulomonas sp. McL0617. Taxonomy (GTDB): domain Bacteria; phylum Actinomycetota; class Actinomycetes; order Actinomycetales; family Cellulomonadaceae; genus Cellulomonas. The sequence goes on along the minus strand of NZ_CP188256.1, from coordinate 3,462,018 downwards.
AGGACGACGGCGGCAGCGCTGTCATCGCGTACCGGGGTGCGCGTCGAGACGCGCGTCGACCTCGGCCATGCGCAGACCCGCGATCCGGCGGACCGTCTCCTCGCTCAGCGGCGAATCCGCGCCGAACTGCAGGGTCGCCCCCGACAGTCGACCCTCGGGCAGCGAACCGGCGAGCGACCGTGCGAGGGGTGGGCTCATCAGGTGCAGGCTGCAGTGCGCCTTCGCGACGGACAGCGCGACGAGCCCGGTCCCGCGGTAGGTGATGGTCGGCACCCGGTAGGAGATGATCTGGCCCGCGTCGGGAACGGCGTCCACCAACCGGTCCCGGACCACCCGCAGCGCCGCGCCCTGGTCTGCCGGAACGGCAGCGAGGTACTCGTCGACGGTCGCGGCCGGATAGCCCTCACGCGGCATCTCGCCACCTCCTACGGCCGATCGTACGGATCGTGGGCGCGCAACGACACGAACTCGTCCGTGGCGAGCAGGCGCAGGGCGAGACGCGTCCACGCGGGCACCAGGCGCGCACCTTCCGAGCCGTGCAGCCGCACCGGGTCGGACAGGACGAGCACCCGACGACGCCGGACCAGCCGAGCCGGTCGGCCCGCCTCGATGTTCTGCAGCCACTGCACGCGCGGCCCGTACGTCAACGCGATCGTGATGCGCGGACCCGCCGGGAACGCCATCACGGGCGTGTGGAACCGCCGGCCGGTCGACCGGCCCTCGTGGTGCAGCGTCGCGAGCGGGGGCAGGTCGTCGGAGAGCAGCCCGAGGAGCGGGTTGGCCACCCGCCGGTTCACGCGCGTGATCCACAGCGGGAGCGGCATGGTGCGGAGGTTAGGGCCGATCGCGGCCGCCCGCGACCGTTGGACACCCGCGGTCTTGCCCAGCGGGCCCGAGTTGCCGATGTCGCGTCGCCGTGAGCACGGTGGGGTGCCCCTCAACGGACGACGGAAGGAGAGCCACGTGCTCACCCTCACCGACAGCGCACGCACGGCGGTCCAGACGCTCACCACCAACGCCGGGCTTCCCGACGACACGGGCGGTCTGCGCATCGCCCAGCAGGAGGCGGGCGGGTTCGAGCTGGCGCTCGTGCCCGAGCCGTTCCCGGGCGATGATGTGGTGACGGACGGGACGAGTCGCGTCTACGTCGACCCGGAGGCGTCCGTCACGCTGACCGACCAGCGCCTCGACGTCGAGCCGGTCGCGACCGGCACGGCATTCACGCTCGCACCGCAGTAGTCGCACGCAGAGGCGAGCGCAGACCCCGAATCGCCTGTGCACGGCCGGGGCACGACCGGCCCGGGTGCACGGGCACGCAAACAGCGAGGGCGGGGAGCCACCCGGCTCCCCGCCCTCGTTGCGCGATCTGTCAGGAACGCGATCTGTCAGGAGCCGCCGAGCAGCTGGTCGAACGACGGCACGGCGTCGTACAGCCCGACCGGTGCGGACGGCTCACGGTCGGCCACCATCTCGGCCAGCTCGCGGCCGGCGCGCCGGATCCGGGCCGGCAGCGGGTTGACGTCGTCGCCACCCCCGTCGGCCCAGTCGTCGGTGGCCGCGAACACGGCCGTGCCGGCGACGTCGGCCCGCAGGTAGGCGAACAGCGGCCGCAGCGCGTACTCGAGCGCGAGCGAGTGCCGTCCGGTGCCGCCGGTCGCCCCGACGAGCACGGGCCGTCCGACGAGGGCGTCCTTGTCGAGGATGTCGACGAACGACTTGAACAGGCCGGAGTACGAGGCGGAGAAGATCGGCGTGACGGCGATGACGCCGTCGGCGGCCGTGACCTTCTCGATGACGGACGCGAGCGGGCCGGACGCGAAGCCCGTGAGGGTCATGTTGACCACCTCGTGGGCGAGGTCGCGGAGCTCCACCGTCTCGACGTGCGCGGTGATGCCGCGCGCGGCGAGCTCGGTGACGGTGGCGTCGGCGAGCCGGTCGGCCAGCAGACGCGACGACGAGGGCTGGGACAGCCCCGCCGAGATGACGACGATCGAGCGGTCGCTCATCGCACGTCCTTTCCTGAAGAACTTGAAGAAGAGAGGGAGTCCTCGGCCCGGAGACCGGTAAAGGTGTCTTCGGCAACTACCTGCTCGTGCACCGTACCCGCCGCCTTCGCCGCGGCCACCCGGGCGGCGTGCGACGGCGGGTTCGCCGGCACGTGCTCGGGACGGGCGGACTCGGCCTCGGCGCGCAGGACGGGGACCACCTCCGTGGCCAGGATGTCGATCTGCTCCAGCACGGTCTTCAGCGGGAGGCCGGCGTGGTCCATGAGGAACATCTGGCGCTGGTAGTGGCCGACCTTCTCGTGGAACTTCCCGTACCGGTCGATGACCTCCTGCGGGCTGCCCACGGTCAGCGGGGTGTCGCGGACGAAGTCCTCCAGCGACGGTCCGTGCCCGTAGACGGGTGCGTTGTCGAAGTAGGGCCGGAAGGCGCGGACGGCGTCCTGCGAGTTCTTCGCCATGAACACCTGACCGCCCAGTCCGACGATCGCCTGGTCGGCCTGCCCGTGCCCGTAGTGCTCGAAGCGCTGCCGGTAGTAGCTGACCATCTGGGCGGCGTGCTCGATCGGCCAGAAGATCGCGTTGTGGAAGAACCCGTCACCGTAGTAGGCGGCCTGCTCGGCGATCTCGGGGGACCGGATCGAGCCGTGCCAGACGAACGGCGGGACGCCGTCGAGCGGCCGCGGGGTCGAGGTGAAGCCCTGCAACGGTGTGCGGAACTTGCCCTGCCAGTCCACGACGTCCTCCTCCCAGAGGCGACGCAGCAGCGCGTAGTGCTCGATGGCCAGCGGGATGCCCTGGCGGATGTCCTGACCGAACCACGGGTACACGGGGCCGGTGTTGCCGCGGCCCATCATGAGGTCCATGCGGCCGTCGGAGATGACCTGGAGCATCGCGTACTCCTCGGCCAGCCGGACGGGGTCGTTGGTGGTGATCAGCGTGGTCGCGGTGGACAGGATGATGTTCGTCGTCGTGCCGGCCAGGTAGCCGAGCATGGTCGTGGGCGACGACGGGACGAACGGCGGGTTGTGGTGCTCGCCCGTCGCGAAGACGTCCAGGCCCGCGGCGTCCGCGTGCTGGGCGATGGTGAGCATGTTGCGCACGCGCTCCGTGTCGTCCGGCGTCCGGCCGGTCGTCGGATCGGTGGTGACATCGCCGACGGTGAAGATCCCGAACTGCATCTCACGCCTCACAGATCGATCAAAGGTTCATGCGTTTGCATGTACTTGCCGCTTCAACTAGTGACCCGCCGCGGCTATTCCCCGCACGGTGGCCGTCCGGACGTACCTATAGCGTGGGGAATCACCAGCCGGTGACGGAAGGCAGTACAGCGTGGCAGACGACCAGATCAGCGTCCTCGTCGTCGAGGACGACGCGGACACGGCGCAGTACGTGCGCACGGTGCTCGAACGACGCGGGGGGATGGCCGTCACCGTCGTCCACGAGCCCATGTCGGCGCTCGCCGAGGTCGCCCGGGCCCAGTTCGACGTGGTGCTCACCGACATCCAGATGCCGGGGATGAGCGGTCTGGAGCTTCTCGACGAGCTGCGCTCGCGCGCCGCGGGCACGCCGGTCGCGGTGATGACCGCGTTCGCGAGCGTGGACTACGCGGTCGACGCCCTGCGGCGTGACGCCGACGAGTTCCTGGTCAAGCCCGTCGCCGCCGCCACGCTGCTCGAACGGATCACCGCGCTCGCCGCCCTGGGTCGTCAGCGCCGTGCCGCGCAGGACCCGCACGACGTGGTGCTCGCGGTCGGTGCGCACCCGGACGACGTCGAGATCGGCATCGGCGCGACGCTCGCCTCGCACCGCGCCGCGGGGGACACCGTCGTGATCCTCACCCTGTCGAGCGGCTCCGTCGGTGGCGACGTCCAGGCCAGGCGGCACGAGGCGCTCGCCTCCGCCGCCATCATCGGCGCGCGCCTCTACCTGCACGACTTCGAGGACACCCGTCTCGACCCGGCTGACGGGCTCATCACCACGATCGAGGAGACGATCCGCGAGGTGCAGCCGACCATCGTCTACACGCACAGCGGGCACGACCGGCACCAGGACCACCGCGCGGTGCGGCAGGCCGTCGAGGTGGCGGCCCGCCGGGTCCCGTCGCTCGCGTGCTTCCAGAGCCCGTCCTCCACGATCGACTTCCGACCCACCCGGTTCGTGCCGGTCGACGGGTACATCGAGACGAAGCTGCGGATGCTCGAGGCGTTCGCCTCGCAGACGCACCGCGACTACATGGACCCCGAGCTCGTGCGGGCGACCGCGCGGTACTGGTCACGGTTCGGCACGGGATCGTTCGCGGAGCCCCTCGAGACGATCCGCGCGGCCGCGATGCTCCGGGGGACCGCGGGCCTGGTCGCGGCGTCCGAGGCGATGGCAGACGAGCACGGAGGGGAGACGGCGTGAGGGTCCTGGTGACGGGTGCGGGCGGCCCGGCGGGCGTCGCGGTGATCCGGTCGCTGCTGCGACGCGGCGACGTCGAGGTGTTCGCGGCGGACATGGACCGCTGGGCGAGCGCGCTCTACCTGGTGGACGCGCCGTACCGACGCCTGGTGCCCGCGGGGAAGGCTCCGGACTTCGTCGACGTCGTGCGGCAGCTGTGCGTCGAGGACCACATCGACGTGCTCTTCCCGACCGTCGACGTCGAGCTCCCGCGGCTCGCCGCCGTCCGAGACGAGCTCGGCGGCGCGATCCTCGCCTCGCCCGCACTGGCGACGCTGGAGACCTGCCTGGACAAGCTCGCGCTCGCGCGGGCGTGCGAGCGGACCGTGCGGGTGCCGCGCACGGAGCTGCTCGGCACGGTCCAGGCGACCAGCGGCTGGGACTTCCCGGTGATCGTCAAGCCGCGACGAGGCGCCGGCTCGCGGGGCGTGCGTGTGGTGTCCGACCAGGCGCAGCTGGACGCGGTGCACGACGAAGAGGACCTGATCGTCCAGGAGATGCTGCCCGGCGACGAGTTCTCGGTGGACGTCCTCGCCGGGCTGGACGGGTCGGTGATCGCGGCGGTCCCGCGCGCCCGCCTGCGGGTGGACTCCGGCGTCGCCGTCGCGGGTGTCACCGTGCACGACGACGCCCTGATCGAGACGGCCTCCGCGGTCGCGCGGGCGGTCGGGCTGACGACGGTGGCCAACGTCCAGCTCAAGTACGACGCCGCGGGCGTTCCCGCGCTGCTCGAGGTCAACCCGCGGTTCCCGGGTGCCATGCCGCTGACGATCGCCGCAGGCGTCGACATGCCGTCCCTGACGCTCGACGCGGTCCTGGGCCGCCCGGTCCCGGCATACGTCGGCTTCCAGGAGATCGCGAACGTGCGCTACCTGGAGGACGTGTTCCTGCCGGTCGACCAGGTGCTGAAGCCCCGATGAGGCGATTGCCGTCCCCCGACGAGGACCACCACGTCCACTCGACGTTCTCCGACGACGCGGTCAGCACGCCGCAGGAGAACCTCGCGGCGGCGGACCGCGCCGGCCTGCGGGTGGTCCGGATGGTCGACCATGTGCGCCGGGACACCACCTACGTGCCCGAGTTCCTGGCCGCCGTCCGGGCCCTCCCGCGGATCGAGGGCCTCACGGTGATCACCGGTGTCGAGGCCAAGATCCTCGACGCGGGCGGAACGGTCGACGCGCCGGCCGACGTTCTCGCGTCGGTCGGCGACCCGGGTGGGCCGGACCGCATCTTGCTTGCGGACCACCAGGTGCCGGGGCCCGACGGACCGTGGAGCCCCCGGGCCACCCTCGAACGGATCGTCGACGGTCTCGACCCCGCCGATGTCATCGAGATGCTGGTCACGGCGACGATCCGGGCGATCCAGCAGGTCGGCCCCGCACAGCTCGCGCACCCGTTCTCGGTGCTGCCCAAGGTGGGCATCAGCGAGGACGATGTGCCCGACCAGCTGCTCGACGTCCTCGCTGACGTCACCATCGCCACCGGCACGCTGGTCGAGGTCAACGAGAAGTGGCAGTGCCCGGGTACGCGCATCACCGCTCGGTGGCGCGCGGCGGGCGTGCTGCTGGTCGCGTCGACGGACGCGCACACGGATGCGGAGGTCGGCGCGTACGACTGGGTGCGCACGACGTGAGCATCCCGTGGCGCGACGTCCTCGTCGCCGTCCTGGCGGCCTTCGTCGGCATCGGCGCCATCCCCGTGCTCGCGGGCCTCTACCAGTACCTGCTGGTGCCGGTGCACGCTTTCCGCAACCACCTGGCCCGCGCCGCGCCGCACCTGCCGCGGGTCGTCGTCATCGTCCCGGCCTGGAACGAGGGCGCCGTCCTGGGGGCGTCGCTCGACCGCCTGATGCGCCTGGCGTACCCGCCCGACCGGCTGCGGGTGTTCGTCGTCGACGACGCGAGCACCGACGACACCCCCGACGTCGTGCGCGCCAAGGCCGCCCAGTACGACGACCGGATCGTGCACCTGCGCCGCGAGCAGGGCGGTCAGGGCAAGGCCCACACGCTGAACCACGGCATCCGCGCCGCGCTGGCCGACGACTGGATGCAGGCGCTGCTCATCATGGACGCCGACGTCATCTACCGTCCCGACTCCTTGCGACGGATGACCCGCCACCTCGCCGACGAACGGGTCGGGGCGGTGACCGCGTTCATCCGCGAGGGCAGCGCCAGGCCCGGCAGCGTGGCGCGGTTCATCGGGTACGAGTACGTGACCGCCCAGGCGGCCGCCCGCCGCGCGCAGAACGTCATCGGCGCCATGGCGTGCCTGGCCGGGGGAGCGCAGCTGCACTCGCGCGCCAACCTGGAGGCGGTCGGCGGGGAGGTGGACACCAGCACCCTGGCCGAGGACACGTACACCACGTTCCTCACGCAGCTCGGTGGTCGTCGTGTCGTCTTCGAACCAGCGGCGGTCGTGCTCGCGGAGGAGCCGGACTCGGTCACGGCCCTCTGGAAGCAGCGGGTGCGCTGGGCGCGCGGCAACGTGCAGATCACCCGCACGTTCCGCAAGGTCTGGTTCCGGCCGCGTCGCGCACACAGCCTGGGGCGGTTCGACTTCGGCGTCATCTGGTTCGCCATCTACCTGCTGCCCGTGGCGATGATCCTGGCCGCCGTCGGGCTGGTCGGCCTCTACTTCGTCGCCGAGGTCACCGCGACGCTCGCGTTCCAGGCGCTCTGGTGGGTGGCGGTCTGCGCCTACGTCTTCATCACGGTGATGACGATGCTGCTCGACCGGGAGACGGCGAAGCGCTCCTGGTTCCAGGGGATCGTGTTCCCCGGGCTCGGCGCGCTGGTGGTGATGGTCGCGGCCTGGTTCCCCGATCTGCTCGAGGTGCGCCTGCCCGCGTTGTTCGGCTGGGAGATGACGCCGGTGGGCCGTGAGCTGTGGACCCTGACGCTCTACGCGTGGTCGGTGCTGGCCATGGTGCTGGCCTGGGTGGTCAAACAGCTCGAACGCACGCGGGTGCTCAAGCCCCTGGCCGTCCCGCTGCTCTACGTTGTGGGCTTCGGCCCGGTGCTGTGCGCGATCACGCTCGACGCGTACGTCAAGCAGTGGCGCGGCGCCGCTGCGGTGTGGGACAAGACCGAGAAGACGGGACGGGTGCTGGGATGAGCTTCTCGGACGAGCAGGTCTGGGGGACCCTCACGGACGAGGCCCTGACCGACGAGATCCGGTCGAACCGGCGCACCGAACGCCGGCTGCTGGTCGTCGCCGGCCTCGTGGCGGCGGCCTGCACGGTCGTCGCGCTGCTCCTGCACGGCCCGGTCTCATGACGCGCGTGCTCGTCGTGGACGACGAGCCCGACGAGCTCGCCCTGCTCGTCCGGCACCTGCACAGGCTGGACTGCGAGGTGATCGCCCTGGCCACCGCCGAGGACGCGCTCGCCGACGAGGCGTCCCTCGACGTCGACGTCGCGTTCGTCGACCTGCGGTTGCCGGGGATGAGCGGCGCCGAGCTGGTCGCGGAGCTGCGCGTGCGACGACCGACGCTGGCGGTGGTCGTCACCTCCGTGCTCGACACCGAGGACTACCCCATCGCCGAGGCGTGGCTGCCGAAGCCGTTCACGGGCGAGCGCGTCCACCAGGCGCTCGTCGCTGCGCTGGCCGCCGGATGAGCGAGCCCCCGGAGCCGCCGTGGGACGGCGTCGAGCGGCGCTTCCAGAAGGATCGCCGCCTGGGCACCGCCCGCGCCGGGACGGGCAGGAGATCTACCGACCGGGTGAACCAGACCCGCTGGACGGCGACCGTGCATCGCCTGCTCGGCCCCGACGCGTCCGTGGTCGAGCGGCAGCTGCCCGTCCTGGCCCTGTTCCTGGTCGCGCTCCTCCTGATGGCCTCGCCGTGGGTCGCGGTCCCGCACCCGGAGTTCGTCGCGGCCGCGGGCCTCATCATGGTCGCGCAGGCGCTCGCCGCCCGGTTGCTGCCGTGGAGCCGGTGGCCCGAGGCCGCGCAGGACGTGCTGCCGATCGCTCAGATCATCGCCGTGGGGGTGCTGCGCGCGGGGACCGGCGGGACGGGCTCGTTGTTCACGACCATCGTGTTCCTGCCGGTGATCGCGCTGGCGTCCCAGCGGGGACGTCGGGTCGTGATGATCGGCACGGTCGGGGTCGCGGCGGTGATCTTCGCGCCGGCGATCCTGGACTCGGCGCTCGGGGTCACGACAGACACGATCCTGCGCAGCATGTTCGTGTCGCTCGTCGCGTTCGTGATGGCCGTGACCGTGCACGAGACGACCGACCGCCTGCGCGCCCGCACGGCCGCCCTGGAGCGGCTGCAGAAGCAACAGGCGACGCTCCTCGAACGCGCCCGCAACGACGCCGTGGAGCTCGCGCGGGTGGCCGACGGACGCAGGGCCACCCTCGACCAGATGGTCTCGGTGATCGACTCCGCGACGGAGCAGGCGATCATCGCGACCGACGCGGAGGGCATGATCGAGCTCTTCAACCCCGGCGCCGAGCGGCTCCTGGGGTATGCCCGCAGCGAGGTCGTCGGGCGGGTGCGACTGACGGCCTTCCACGTCCAGGCGGAGCTCGACGCCCGCCGCCGGGAGCTCTTCGACGACACGGAGGGCGTCGACAACCCGCGCGTCATGTTCGACACGCTCGTCGCCGCCGCACTGGTGGGGCGGCCCGAGGTGCGCGACTGGACGTACGTCCGCCGGGACGGCTCCACGCTCACCGTGCAGCTCGCGGTGACCCGCCGCGAGGACGTCGGCGGGATGGTGAACGGCTGCGTCGTCGTCGCCACCGACGTCACCGCCGAGCGCGAGGCCGCGCGCCTGCAGGACGAGTTCGTGAGCCTGGTCAGCCACGAGCTGCGCACGCCGTTGACGTCGGTGCTTGGCTACCTCGAGCTGCTCACCGACGGCACGGACCCGCTGACCGACGAGCAGCGCGAGTACCTGGACGTCATCGACCGCAACGCCCGACGCCAGCTGCGGCTCGTCGGCGACCTGCTGCTCACCGCACAGGTGGACGCGGGACGGTTCTCCATCGGGCCGCAGCGCATCGACGTCGCCGAGGTCGCGCGCGCGTCCCTCAGCTCAGCCGCCCCGGTGGCGGAGAGCGCGCGAGTCTCGCTCGAGGCCGGGATCGAGCCGGCGCCCATCGACGCGGACCCGGTGCGGCTGGCGCAGGCCGTCGACAACCTCGTCTCGAACGCGATCAAGTTCACGCCGGCCGGCGGATCGGTCCGGGTCTCCGTCGCGCCCACCGATCTCGGTGCGCGGATCACGGTGGCCGACTCCGGGATCGGCATCCCGCCCGACGAGCTCGAGTCGCTGACCACCCGGTTCTTCCGGGCGTCGACGGCCACCCGCCGGGCGATCCCGGGCGTCGGGCTGGGCCTGTCGATCACCAAGGCGGTCGTCGACGCCCACGGCGGCACGCTGTCGATCGCGAGCCTGGTGGGTGAGGGCACCACGTTCACGATCGACCTGCCGACCACGCCACCCGGATAGGCACCCCTCGGTAGTCGGACATTCGGGATGTATCAGACGGTCGTCCGAGTCCCCTTCTTGCCCGAGCGCCACGCGGCGCGGACACGAAGCTGCGCAGGTCCCCTGCGCCGGACACTCGAAGGACTGGACACGCATGACCATCCTCAGCTCACTGGTCGGCTCGGACTACCGTCCCGCCCCGGCCGCAGCACTCATGGCGCTCGCCGAGTCCGGCGTCCCCGTGCACCTGCCGGGTACAGACGACTACGCCGCCCTGACCCGCACCAGCAACCTGGTCAAGGCGATCGCCCCCGCCGGCGTCGTCGCCGTGCGCGACGCGCAGGACGTCAGCCACGCGCTGCGGCTCGCCGCCACCGCCGGGGTGCGGGTCGCCGTCCAGGGCACGGGCCACGGCGCCACCGAGAGCATGCAGGACGCGATCCTGGTGAGCACCGCGGCGCTGGACGAGGTCACGGTGCACGCCGGGGAGCGCTGGGCCCGGATCGGTGCCGGCGTGAGGTGGCAGGCGGTGCTCGAGGCGTGCGCGCCGCACGGGCTCGCAGGCCTGGCGGGATCGTCGCCGGACGTCGGCGTGGTCGGCTACCTGACCGGTGGGGGCCTCGGGCCGGTCGCGCGGACGCACGGGCTGGCGTCGGACACGGTCCGCGCGTTCGACGTGGTCACGGGCGACGGCACGATCCGCCGGGCCAGCGCCACGCAGAACCCGGACCTCTTCTGGGGGCTGCGCGGGGGCAAGGGGACCCTCGGGATCGTGACGGCGGTCGAGATCGACCTGGTCGAGCAGCCGTCCCTGTACGCCGGAGCGCTCTGGTTCGACGCCGCGGACGCGCCCGCGGTGATCCGCACGTGGAGCGTCTGGTCGTCGTTGCTGCCGGAGGCCGGGACGACGTCGTTCGCCGTGCTGCACCTGCCGGACCTGCCGGTCTTCCCGGAGGTCGTGCGCGGCCGGACGTCGATCTCGGTGCGGTTCGCCTGGACGGGCGACCCGGTCGAGGGTGCCGAGATGGTCCAGGCGCTGCGCTCGGTCGCCGAGCCCGTGCTGGACACGGTGCGGGTCATGCCCTACGCCGAGCTGGGAGACATCCACAGCGACCCGATCGACCCGATGCCGCTGCACGAGCAGCACAGCCTGCTGTCGTCGTTCGGTCCGGAGACGGCCGACCGGCTGATCGAGCTCGTCGGCCCCGCAGCGGCGACGACTCTCGCCGTCGTCGAGGTCCGTCAGCTGGGTGGAAAGGTGCGCGACGACCGCGGGGTGCCCAGCGCGTTCGCCTTCCGGGACGCCGAGTTCTCGGTGTTCTCGCTCGGGGTGCTCGTCCCGGAGATCGCGCAGCGGGTGGTCAGCGACAGCGCCCACCTGCACAGCGGCCTCGCGCCCTGGGCCACCGACGGCGGTCTGCCGAACTTCACCGACACCGCGGGGCCGGTGTGGGCCGCGCGCGTGTTCCCGCCCGAGGTCGCCCGTCGGCTCCAGACGCTCTCGCTCGTGTACGACCCCGACGGTGTGCTGCTGGCTGCGCGCGGACTGCGGTCGTAGCGGGTCAGGGAGTGGGAGTCGGGGTGGGAGTCGGTGTGCCCGGCACGGAGAGCTGCACGCCGATCTGCTTCTCGTCGCTGAATCGCGAGGCGGTCGAGGCAAGAACGGGACCGACGAGAGCCGCCACGCCGAAGAGGACCACGACGACGAGCCGCAGGATCGAGCCGCGGTCGCGCGACAGGAAGGGCCGTGGCTCATTCGAGGAGGAGCTCATCCACCCTCCTGTCGCCGGCGCTCTCGACGGGGCGACCGTCGCCGGAGCGGCGGCGGTCGTGCACCGCGAGCAGCTCGAGGGTAGCGAGTGCGAGCAGCGGAGGCACAAGCATGATTGCGCGTCCGACGCTGGAGCCCGCCCAGTTCAGCACCCAGCCCCACCCGGGGTGGACCGCGAGGACGACACCGCGCACCCGTTCCACCGGCGTGGCGTTCACGTCGGGATAGGGATTCGCGTCGCCCTTGGTGATGACGTACGAGCGCAGCTTCGCCTTGCCGTCGGCGTCGAGCCGCGGGACCGAGCGACCGGTGGTCAGATCCGTGTCCGAGTCCGGGATCTTCTGCAGGGCCACTATCCGGTGTGTGACCAGCGCCTCGGAGCCGACCGGCCAGAACGAGATGACCTGGTTCACCTTGAGCTCTGACTCGTCGGTGATCGCCCGCATCACGACGGCGTCGCCCGCATCGAACGTCGGGGACATCGATCCCGACGTCACCACCAGGAGTCGCTGGTCGTGCGCGTTGAACCAGAGCGGGACCGCGAGCGACACCGCGTAGGCGAGCCCGCAGACCACGACGACCGTCCACAGGACGACAGACAGGACCCGCCGCCACACCGGGAGGCGGCGGCGTCGGGTCGAACGGCCGGGGGCCCGAGGGGCCCGACGGTCGATCAGCGGAGCGCCGCGGCTCCCGCTCGTGGCGGACATGGTCAGGTCAGGGGTTGTTGATGGTCTGCTCGGCGTCGAAGACGAGGTTCAGGGTGACGGTCGTGTCCTGGTACTCGTTGCCCGCGCCGATCGGGAAGTCGACCCGGGCGCACAGGCTCTCGGTGTTGTTCCCGCCGGCGATCGTGCGGTCGCCGGCATCCGGTCCGACCGCCGAGCTGCCGACGAGCGCACCAGGGATGGTGGGCCAGTTGGTGACCGCGACGCCGCCGTTGTTGATGGTCGTCGCGGCGTCGGTGCCGGCCTGCGTGCAGCTGGCAGCCGGCACCGCGTACATGCGCAGCTGCAGGACGTCGCTCAGGTTGCCCGTGCCGGTACCGGCGCCCGCGACGCCGAAGTAGGAGATCGCGTAACGCATCTCGAGCGAGCCCGCGTTCGAGACGGTGAGCGGGACGAACGTGGACGAGCCCGGCGCCAGGTTCTGCGGCGTGAACGCGAACGGGACGGGGCCGCCGAGGACCAGGTCCACGGTGCCCGTGTGGATGTCGGCGGAGGTCGAGTCGTTGTCCGTGAACAGCGCCGACGTGGTCAGCGTCGTCGCGCCGATCGCGGCCAGCCCGACGATGACAACCGTGGTCCACAGGCGTCGCCGACGTGCTGCGTCCCGCGGTGCGGGGGCCGGGTTGATCATCTCGTGCAGCAGGTCGTCCATCATCAGTGCACCCTCCAGAGGGCTTTGAGCGAAACTCTCCCATCGGCACCCTGGCGCCGAACTTGAGTGCAATGCCGAATTATCACCCGATCGTGGGGTCGGGACGTGGTGGACGCGGCGGGCGGGCGTGTCGGACGGGAGCCGGCCGGTCGTCGTGACTGGCGACCGCGACCGCCCCGGCGCGACTGCTGCGACCGCGTCGCGGGCGCGGGACCGAGCTGACCAGGGGCAGCTCCGCTGCAGGCACGGCCTGCGAGTACAGGAAGCCCTGCGCCTGGTCGACGCCGAGGCGCAGCAGGATCGCCGCGGTGCCGGCATCCTCGACGCCCTCGGCCACGACCTGCAGGTCGAACGAGTGGGCCAGGTCGACCATGGCCTGCACGAGCGTGTCGGACCCCTCGCGGCCCCCCGACCCGAGGTCCGAGACGAAGAGCCGGTCGATCTTGAGCTCGTCGACGGGCAGGTCGCGCAGCTGCGAGATCGACGTGTTGCCGATGCCGAAGTCGTCGATGGCCACCCGGACTCCCAACGCGCTGAGCCGTTCGAGCACCGGGACCACCCGGGACGGGTCGGAGACGAGCGCGGTCTCGGTGATCTCGACCTCGAGCAGGTCGGCAGGCACGCCGTGCTCGTCGAGCAGCTGCTCGATGAGGTCGACGACGGCCGAGGTGGTCACGTCGTGCGCGGACAGGTTCACCGCCACGGGCGTGGCGCGCCCCTCGGCGCGCCAGGCGGCGAGCTGGGTGATGCACTCGATCAGCACGTACCGCGTCACGTCGTGGATGAGGCCCGACTGCTCGGCGAGCGGGATGAAGACCGTCGGGGGCAGCAGGCCGCGCGTCGGGTGGACCCAGCGCATGAGCGCCTCGAGCCCGATCGTGCGGCCCGTCGCCAGCTCGATCTTGGGCTGGTAGTGCATCCGCAGCTCGCGCGGCTCGCCCTCGGCAGGGGTGAGCGCCCGGTGCAGGTCGCCGAGCAGGACCAGACGGGCCGGCGACGAGTCGTCCTCGTCGGAGGAGTAGACGGACACACCCGTGCGACGGTGCTTGGCCGCGTACATCGCGACGTCCGCGGTGCGCATCAGCGACGACGGGTCGTCGGCGTGGTCCGGCAGGCAGGCGACGCCGACGGACGTGTCCACGTGCAGCGGCAGCTCGCCCAGCATGAACGGGGGCACGAAGAGGCCGCGCACCCGGCGGGCCAGTCGTTCGGCGTTCGCCACGGAGCGGACGTCCGGCAAGAGGATCGCGAACTCGTCGCCACCGAGGCGCGCCACGATGTCGTCGTCCCGCAACGCACCGCGCAACCTCTCGGCCACCTGCTCGAGCAGCTCGTCGCCGCGGTCGTGGCCCAAGGAGTCGTTGATGTCCTTGAACCTGTCGATGTCCAGGAGCATCAGCCCGACCCGGCTGCCGGTCTCCTGCGCCTCGGTGATCGTGCGCCGCATCCGCTCGGCCAGCATGCGGCGGTTGGGCAGGCCGGTCAGCGAGTCCAGCAACGCGAGCCGCGCGTTCTCCAGGGCGGTGGTCTGGAGCCGTCGCGACGTGGTGAAGACCGTGCGGAAGAGCAGGATCCAGAGCAGGAGCAGGCCCAGTGCCACGACGATCGAGACCGTCCGCACCGCTTCCGCCAACGCGGTGCTGGAGGCCGTGTGGTCGAGCATGATCTCGGCCGCACCGACGATCTCCCCGCTCGGAGGCATCGGCGACAGGGTCGACTCCCGTGTCCGGGTCTCGGAGACCTTCACCGGCACGTACACGTCGAGGACCTGGCGCTGCGTGTTCTCCTCCGAGCTCAGGCTGGCGCCGCGCACGTCGGTGATGATCCGCGCGTCCGACTGGCCGGTCGACATCACGCGGTCGAGGCGGTCGCCGGCGGGGAAGGCCGTCGTGGTGTGGGTGGCCGAGCTGTACATCAGCGAGCCGTCCTGCGCCCAGAGCCGCAGCTCGATCAGGTGGTCTGAGAAGCCGGCGATTGCGACCCGGACCGCCGCGGCCTGGTCCGGGGTCAGGACGTCGGGGAGCACGAAGGCGTCGGTGGGCACCGTCGCCGTGGCGTAGGTCTGGACGTCCTCCGCCGCGACGATCCCGTCGTTGACGGCCTGGTTGCTCATCACCGACCACGTCACCCACACCAGGGCGACGCCGAGCACGGCCATGGCCACGATGCTGACGACCGCGAAGTAGCGTGTCAGCGACCAGCGGCGGCGAGTGGCTCCGGGCACAGGCGTCCTCCATCGGCGAGCGCCGGATCGGCATCCGCTTTGCCGAGAGTATGCGGAACAGCGGGAAGAAACACGACACGCCTGGTCACGGCGTCGCCCGGGCGCGTCGGGAACGTCGGTGGACGGCGCGATGTTGCACAGGACGCAACTGATCCTGGGAGGAGTCCGATGACGTACGAGGTGACCAAGACCGACGAGCAGTGGGCCCTGGAGCTCGAGCCCAAGGAGTTCGCCGTCCTGCGCAAGGCGGGGACCGAGCGGGCGTGGACCGGGGCACTGCTGGACGAGAAGCGGGAGGGCGTCTACCGGTGTCGCGCCTGCGACAACGAGCTGTTCCGCTCCGACACGAAGTTCGACTCGCACTGCGGCTGGCCCAGCTTCTTCTCGCCCCTGGCGGGCGACCGGGTGGAGCTGATCTCCGACCGAACGCTGGGCATGGTGCGCACCGAGGTGCGCTGCGCGAAGTGCGGCTCGCACCTCGGGCACGTGTTCGACGACGCGCCGCAGACGCCCACGGGCGACCGGTTCTGCATGAACTCCGTGAGTCTGACGTTCGAGCCGAGCGCATAGTCGACGTGTCCGATCGCGTGCGTACACGGACGGGTCAGGTCGCGGCGCGTCGCTGCGACACCCCGTCCGTGGGGCGTCCGGATGGTCGACATTGCTGAAGTCCGGCACCTGGGGTGCCGATAATGCAGTCGTGGAAGATGTCCTGACCGTGCGGAGGTGGCGGCGCTACGGCGCTGACCGTCTCTTCGTCACGCAGGAGACCGGCCGCAGGGTCGGATCGGTCGACCTGCAGTCCGGTGAGGTCGTGGCCGACGACCCGATCCTCGAGCTCGGTCTGCGCCGCGCTGCGCAGGCCTACCTGCGCGCCGACGTCACCGAGCTCGCACTTCCCGTGGCCACCCCCGGCATCGGTGCGCTCGACGCCGCCGACGACGCTGCACTGCAGGCCTGGTTGGGTGGCGACGACTGGGACACGATCGATCTGGCCGGCGTCCGCGCCGGCCGCGGCAGCACGGTGAGAACGCGGCTCGAGCGCCTCACCGACGAGGGCTGGCAGGTCATCCACGACGTGCCGCTCGGTCGGCAGGGCACGCTCGTCGAGCACCTGCTGATCGGACCCGGTGGGGTCTTCACGGTGGCCGAGCGTCGGCACCCAGGGCTCAAGATCGTCGTCGACGGTCGAAGCCTGGAGGTCGACGGCCGATCCGTGGCCTACCTGCGCGACGCCAAGCTCGAGGCCGCGCGGGTCCGCGGCCTGCTCCTCACCGCTGGTTGTGCCGACGTCAACGTCCGCGGCGTGGTCGTCGTGCACGGCGATCTGGAGCTCCGGCCCAGCGCCGTGCAGTGCGAGACGGTCGTGATGTCGCGACAGGACGTGCAGGCCGCGTTCCGCAGGATGCCCGAGCGGCTCGACATCCACCGCGTCGCCGCGATCGCCCATGTCGCCCGGCAGCGCGCGACCTGGTCCCGCTAGCCACCGTCTCACGGCTCGGACTGGGTGCTGGTACCTAGCCGACCCTGCTGAACTGGTAAGACATCTCGTTCTTACCCGGTGGCGCCGGGCTCTTTTCTCCGCAGGGTCCGCAAGGATGGGCCCGTGGTCGACGAACAGTTCCGGCAGCTCGAGCGCGAGATGGGCCTCCTCCTGCGCCGTGCCCAGGCGTCGTCGGCGACGATCTCCAAGCTGGTGCACCCGGACCTCGAGCCGGCCGCGTACGCGTTGCTCGCGATGATCCTGGCGACGCCCGGCGTGCGGGCCAGCGACCTCGCCGCCAACATCGGCGTCGGCCGCGGCACCATGTCCCGACAGCTCGCGCGGCTCGGCGAGCTTGGCCTGGTGTCCCGGAGACCCGATCCCGACGACTACCGCGGTCAGCTGCTCGATCTCACGGACGAGGGTCGGCAGCGATTCGAGACCGCCCAGGCGGCTCGTCGCGTCTTCTTCCGCACGGCGCTGGCCGGCTGGACCGACGACGACATCGGCTCGTTCGCCGCCCAGATCGCCCGCCTCAACGCCGACCTCGCCGCCGCCCGCGAGGCCAAGGGCTGACAGAGCGCTGAGGACGGGAACGGCGCGGGGAGAGAGAGGAACCCCCGCGCCGCTCACCGTCCGTCCCGACGGCGGATCACACCCTCGTCAGGCGGGCGCGGCCGTGCCACGTCGGGAGCGGTCGACCTTCACACCCTCCATGTCCTCGAGCTCGATGCCCTTGGTCTCGGGCACCTTCCACAAGGTGAACAGGAACGAGAGGGCGGCGAATATCGCATAGATCAGGTAGGGGAGCGAGGCGCCGAACTTGTCCAGCAGCGGCGGGAACGTGATGGTGATGGCGAAGTTGGCTATCCATTGCGCGGCTGCGGCCACCCCCAGTGCGGCGGCGCGGATGCGGTTGGGGAACATCTCGCCCAGGAGCACCCAGACGAGCGGTCCCCAGGTGGCGCCGAAGAAGACGACGAACAGGTTGGCGGCGATCAGCGCCGTGATCCCCCACGCGTGCGGGAGGTCGGTCTGCGTCATCATCTGACCGGCGTGGTCCGGGTCGGGGACCTTGGTGTAGGTCGCCTGGGTGAACGCGAGGGCCATCAGCCCGAGGGTGGTCGCCATGCCGATCGAGCCGGTCAGGAGGAGCGGCCGACGGCCCACCTTGTCGATCAGCGCGATCGCGATGAACGTGACGAGCACGTTGGTGACCGAGGTGATCGTCGAGTAGAGGAACGAGTCGCTCTCGCCGAACCCGACGGCCTGCCACAGCGTGGTCGAGTAGTAGAAGATCACGTTGATCCCGACGAACTGCTGGAACACGGACAGCAGGATGCCGATCCACACCACGGGCAGCAGACCGAACCGGTTGCCGCGCAGGCTGGACTGGGACTCGAGCTTCTTGTCGGTCTCGATCGTCTTCTCGATCTGGGCCACGTGCGACTCGACGTCGGCCCCCTCGCCGAGCGTCGTCGTGAGCACGTCCTTGGCCTGATCACGCTTGCCGGTGGCGATCAGGTAGCGGGGGGACTCGGGGATGCGCAGCGCGAGGTAGCCGTAGACGGCCGCGGGGATGACGGCGACGATGAACATCCAGCGCCAGGCCTCGAGGCCGAGCCAGAGGGTTTCGGAGGCGCCACCCGCTGCCGTCTGCAGCAGCTGGTCGGACAGCAGGGCGGCGAAGATGCCGAGCGTGATCGCCAGCTGCTGGAGCGAGCCGAGCCGGCCGCGCATGGCCGCGGGTGCGATCTCGGCGATGTAGGCGGGCGCGATGACCGACGCGATACCGATGCCCACGCCGGCGAGGATGCGCCACACCACCAGGTCCCAGACGCCGAACGCGAGCCCCGACAGGACCGAGGAGACGAAGAACAGCACCGCGCCGACGAACATCACGCGCGTGCGTCCGAACCTGTCGGCGAGCCTGCCGCCCAGCCAGGCGCCGAACGCGCAGCCCAGCAGCGCGACGGCGACCACGAAGCCGGTCAGCGTCGAGCCGAGGTCGAACTGGCCCTGGATGGCATCGACGGCGCCGTTGATGACCGAGCTGTCGAACCCGAACAGGAACCCGCCGACCGCGGCGGCGATGGCCAGACCGATGGCCTTGTTCTTGTACGGGTTCTCCTGAGTCTGCGCCCCGCCGGGCGGTGTCGTTGCGTGCGACATGTCCCTGACCTCCCTGTCGCCGGGTGGAGCCCACCCTGGATCTCCACCACCTTGGACCCGGTGCGGTCCGTGCGCATGTCGTCGCGCGACGCGACGCGTGGTGCTCCGCCGGCGTTGACGTGCTGGCCGCGCGCGCTGACGCGGTGCAAGATCGAGCGATGGATGCGACCCCTGGCCCCCGGCGTCCCCGCCGGCCCGCGATGCTCGACCCGGCCGCCGCCGACGAGCTGCCCGGCGGGTACGACCCCGCGGTACGCAACGATGCCGCGCACACGACGGCCGCCGCGCTGGTCCATCACGGCCGAGCGAACGCCGATCCTGAGGTGGTCGCGCGGCTGGTGTCGCTGGTGGAGACCGAGGGGCTCGACGTCGTCGCCGGGCTCTGGTCCGACAGCCCGGCCGACACGCTGCCCGGGGCCCTGTGGCGGCTCTACGTGCTGCGCGAGTGGGTGCGGCGCGATCCCGAGACGATCGCCGACCGCTACCGGCTGGGCGTCGCCGCGGCGCCGGTGCACGATGCCGTGGCGGGAGTGGCGGAGACACCGGGCCCGGACGACGTCCGCGCCGTCGCCGACGCGGTCCTGTCCGGCGTCTACGCGGGTGATCTCGCCGTCGCGCTCGAGCGGGCGGCGGCCTTCTGCCAGGTGCTGGCCACGGGCGCGGCGTTCGACGCGGACCACCTGGACGAGGTCGACCCGACCGGTGCGGTCCGCCTGACGCGCGGGGCGGCGTCACTGGTCAGGACGGCCGAGGAGCTCGGGCGGGCCGCGCAGCTGTGGCGTGCGGACAGGTTGGAGTAGGGCGGCCGTTTTCGCCCGCATCGCCCGGGTCTGCGCCTGCCGATTCCGCTGTCCGCTGACGTGACAGCCGTGGGCGGCGCGCGGTGCTGGACTAGAATGGGACCGACGTCGGGTCGCGGTAGCCCCGGGCTCCATCTCAAGCCGCTTCGAGCGGCCCCGCGCCGAGAGGCGCTCCGCGGCCCGGCGTCGCTGCGCCCGGCCCGTCGAGGCCGCCCGGTCGGGTGAACCGCGGACGTTACCGGCCTGTCACCATGGGTCCATGCGTGCGTCGCGGCGTGTTAGGCAATCCCCCGGCCGTGACCTAGCCTGATCCCCGTCCTTCTCCCCCCTTGACGGAGCCTGCTGTGCGCCTGCGCCTCACCCCGCGCGACACCTCGTTCTTCGATCTCTTCACCGTGCAGGCGGTGCACCTCGTCACGGGTGCCAACCTGCTGGGCGAGATGCTCGGAGCGGACCGGGCCGCGCGCAAGGAGATCGGCAAGCGCCTCGCCGACGCCGAGCACGAGGCCGACGACGCCACGCACATGATCATGCGGCGGCTCAACTCGACCTTCGTCACCCCGTTCGACCGCGACGACATCTACATGCTCGCCTCGAGCCTCGACGACTGCATGGACTTCATGGAGGAAGCGGCCGACCTGATCGTCCTCTACAAGGTCGACGACCTGCCCGCCCGCGTCTCCGACCAGGTCCAGGTGCTGCAGCGTGCCGCCGAGCTGACGGCCGAGGCCATGCCCCGGCTGCGCTCGATGGACTCGCTGGCCGAGTACTGGGTCGAGGTCAACCGCCTCGAGAACCAGGCCGACAAGATCCACCGCAAGCTGCTGGCGCAGATGTTCGACGAGATCACCGACCCGATCCTGCTGATGAAGCTCAAGGAGATCGTCGAGCGTCTCGAGGACGCCGCCGACGCGTTCGAGAAGGTGGCGAACACCGTCGAGACCATCGCGCTCAAGGAGTCCTGAGCTCGGTGGAAATCGCGCTCGTCATCATCGTCGTGGTGTTTGCGCTCGGCTTCGACTACACCAACGGCTTCCACGACGCCGCGAACGCGATCGCCACCTCGGTCTCCACCCGCGCGCTGACCCCACGGGTCGCGCTGCTGATGGCGGCGTTCTTCAACCTGCTCGGCGCCCTGCTCGGCACCAACGTGGCGACGACGATCGCCGAAGACATCATCAGCATCGACGATGTGAGCTCGCAGGAGGGCTTGATCATCGTGCTCTCCGCCCTCGTCGGTGCGATCACGTGGAACCTCATCACCTGGCGCCTGGGCCTGCCGTCCTCGTCGACGCACGCGATCATCGGCGCCCTGACCGGCGTGGGCATCGCAGCGAGCGTGACGGTGCACTGGAGCCAGATCTGGGACAAGGTCGTCCTGCCGATGGTGTTCTCGCCCGTGATCGGGTTCCTCGGTGCGTTCGCGCTGATGGTCGGCGTGCTGTGGCTCGTGCGGCACCGCGCCCCCGCCCGCACGCAACGGCGGTTCCGGCTCGCGCAGACCGCGTCCGCGGCCGCGATGGCCCTCGGGCACGGCCTGCAGGACGCGCAGAAGACCATGGGCATCATCGTCCTGGCGCTCGTCGCCGGCGGGTTCCACACCGGCACCGACATCCCGCTGTGGGTCAAGCTGTCCGCTGCCACGGCGATCTCGCTGGGGACCTACTCGGGCGGGTCGCGCATCATGCGCACGCTCGGACGCAAGATCATCGAGCTCGACCCGGCCCGGGGGTTCGTCGCCGAGTCGGTGGCGTCGCTGGTCCTGTACGGCAGCGCGTACTGGTTCCACGCACCGGTCTCGACGACGCACACGATCACGTCCGCGATCATGGGTGTCGGCGCCACCAAGCGGGCCTCCGCGGTCCGCTGGGGCGTCGCGAAGAACATCGCCTACGCGTGGGTGCTGACCATTCCCGCGGCGGCCCTCGTCGCGGCGGTCGTGTACTGGATCCTGAACCCGCTGCTCAGCCGCTAGGCCTCGTGCGGCCGGTGGGTCTCCGTCGCGACGACCCGGGGACCCTTGGGGGTCTGCGCGACGTGCGCGACCAGCACCTGGGCCGGGTGCAGGAACGGGTCCTCGTTCGGCAGCGAGTCCGCGATCTGACGGCTGGCGTGCTGCGCGAGCACGTCCACGACGGTCGGCAGCACCGGCCGGTGCGTGCACACGACCACGTCCGCCTGCGACTCCAGCAGGCCCAGCACCTCGGCAGCGACCTTCGCCGGCGACGACTTGTGCTCGGTCTCGGTGAGGATCGCGGACACCTCGGGGACCACCTGCGCCGCCGTGACGTAGGGCGCCACCGTGCTCACGCACCGGGCCCACGCGCTGGTTACCACACGGCCGACGCCGAACGTGGACAGGATCGGCGTCAGCCGGGTCGCCTGCCGCAGTCCCTCGGGGGTGAGCGGTCGATCGAGCTCGCTGCCCTTCCAGTCCGCGCGGCGCCGTGCGGTCCCGTGCCGGGCGACCACCAGCGCGCGCGTGTCCAGCCGGTCCTTGGCGTAGGCCTCGACCAGGTCGTCGAGCGGCTCCTGGTCGTCGGGGCGCGTCAGCCGCTTGAAGGCGACGTCGGCGTCGAACCAGCGCAGCTGGTCGATCTCCTTGGGCGAGACCGGCGGGGCGGGTGGGCGCGCGCGCAGCGCGGCCGCGTCCGGTCGACCCGCCACCTGCGCGGCCCAGTAGTGCACCCGCTTGCGCCGGCCGTCCGAGAGGCCGTACTCCAGGCCGGGCAGCGGGATCCCGAGGACGACGTCGTGACCGGTCTCCTCGGCAACCTCACGCGTCGCGGCGTCGAGGATGCTCTCGCCGAGGTCGACCTTGCCCTTGGGCCACGACCAGTCGCCGTACCGCGGTCGGTGCACCAGGGCGACCTGGAGCTTCCCCAGGCGGACCCGCCAGACGAGCGCGCCGGCCGCCTCGACGATCGCCGGCGTCTGCACCTGGGACTGCGCCACGCTCACCGGCCCGTGCCGGGCCGGCGCCGCTGCCGGTTGATCAGGGTGGCCTGCAGGTCGACGAGAGGGCCGTCGAGTCCGACGTGATGACGTTCCCAGCTGCCGTCGGACTCGAGGTGCCACGACGCCGTGCCGTCGTCGGTCGACTCGTCGAGCAGCTCGATGAGCTCTCCGACCTGGTCGGGGTCGGCGATCCGGACGAGGGCCTCGACGCGGCGGTCCAGGTTGCGGTGCATCAGGTCCGCCGAGCCGATGTAGACCTCGGGCCCCTCGAACGTGGCGTCCTCGGGCTTGAGCGAGGACGCGAACGCGAAGATGCGCGAGTGCTCGAGGAAGCGCCCCAGGATCGAGCGGACCCGGACCGTCTCCGACAGGCCCGGCACGCCGGGACGCAGGGCGCAGATGCCGCGGATGACCAGGTCGACCGGGACGCCCGCCTGCGAGGCGCGGTAGAGGGCGTCGATGGTGGCCTCGTCGACCATCGAGTTCACCTTGATCTTGATCCACGCCGGCTGGCCCGCCCGGGCGGCGGCCGTCTCCCGGTCGATGCGCTCGATCAGGCCGTTGCGGACGGACCGGGGTGCCACGAGCAGCCGGTGGAACCGCGACTTCGGCGCATACCCGGACAGCTGGTTGAACAGCCGCGTCAGGTCCTGTCCGACCTCCGGGTCGCTGGTGAGCAGACCCAGGTCCGTGTAGAGGCGCGCGGTCTTGGGGTTGTAGTTGCCCGTCCCGATGTGGCAGTAGCGACGCAGGCCGTCGGACTCCTGCCGGACGACCAGGGAGAGCTTGCAGTGCGTCTTGAGGCCGACGATGCCGTACACCACGTGGACGCCCGCCTGCTCGAGCTTGCGCGCCCAGGAGATGTTGTTCTGCTCGTCGAAGCGCGCCTTGATCTCGACCAGGGCGAGGACCTGCTTGCCCGCCTCGGCCGCGTCGATCAGGGCGTCGACGATCGGGCTGTCACCCGAGGTGCGGTAGAGCGTCTGCTTGATGGCGAGCACCTGGGGGTCGGCGGCCGCCTGCTGCAGGAACTGCTGCACGCTCGTCGAGAACGAGTCGTACGGGTGGTGCAGGAGGATGTCGCGCTCGCGGATCTTGGCGAACATGTCGGCCGGTGTCGCGCTCTCGACCTCGGCCAGCTGGCGCGGGGTGGACGCGACGAACCGCGGGAACTGCAGCGAGGCACGGTCGAGGTCGGCCACGAGGTGCAGGCCGGTGTGGTCGAGCGGGGCGGGGAGCTCGTACACCTCCTCCTCGTCGACGCCGAGCTCGCGGATCAGCAGGCTGCGGATGCGCGGGCTGATGCCGTCGGCGATCTCGAGACGGACGGGCGGCCCGAAGCGGCGCCGCAGGAGCTCCTTCTCCATGGCCTTGAGCAGGTTCTCGGCGTCGTCCTCCTCGACCTCGACGTCCTCGTTGCGGGTGACCCGGAACGTGTGGTGCTCCTGGACCTCCATGCCCGGGAACAGCTGCTCGAGGTGCTCGGAGATGACGTCCTCGACCGGCACGAACGACATGGGTCCGCGCTCGAGCGACGCGGCCTGGACGTCCGGCGCGCTCGGCCGGCCGGACGCGTCGACCGCGATGAACCGGGGGAGCAGCGGCGGGACCTTCACGCGCGCGAAGTGCTCCTTGCCGGTGCTCGGGTTCGAGACGACGACGGCCAGGTTGAGCGACAGCCCCGAGATGTACGGGAACGGGTGGGCGGGGTCCACCGCCAGCGGCGTCAGGACCGGGAAGATCTGCCGGCGGAAGAACTTGCGCAGGCGGTCCTGCTCGGACTCGCCCAGCTCGTCCCAGCGCACGAGCGTGATGCCCTCTTTCGCCAGCGCGGGCTGCACCTGCTCCGAGAACACCGCCGCGTGCCGGGTCATCAGGCGGTGCGCCTCTTCGCTGATGGCCTCCAGGACCTGGCGCGGGGAACCCCCAGACGCGGCCGTGACCGCGATGCCGGTGGCGATGCGGCGCTTCAGCCCGGCCACCCGCACCATGAAGAACTCGTCGAGGTTCGAGGCGAAGATCGCCAGGAACCGCACCCGCTCCAGCAGGGGGAGCTCGGGGTCCTCGGCCAGCTCGAGCACACGCTGGTTGAACGCCAGCCAGGACAGCTCGCGGTCCAGGAACCGGTCGTCCGGCAAAGGCTCGAGCTCGAGCTCGACGTCCTCGATCTCCAGCGCCTGCGCCGGGCGGACGTGCTCGGCGATGTGGGCCGCCAGGTCGGGGTCGAGGGCGGTGAGGTCCGTCATGCGCCCATGGTGGCATCCCTCGGTGAACTCTTGGTATCCGGGCCGAACATCACGTCCGCACCCGCGCGGACGAACCCCGCGCGTTCGTAGGTGTGCACGGCGACGGTGTTCTCCGCGCCCGTGTAGAGGATCGCCGCGGTCAGACCCTGCGCCGTCAGGTGGTCCAGACCCAGGGCCGTGAGGGCGCGTCCCAGGCCCAGGCCCTGGGCGTCCGGGTCGACGCCCACGACGTAGATCTCGCCGACGCGCTCGCTGCCGTGCTCGCCCGCCGGGTGCACCTTCGTCCACACCGACCCGAGCAGCTGCCCGTCGCGCTCTGCGAGCAGGAACCCGGCCGGGTCGAACCAGTCCTCCGACTCGCGCGCCCGCAGGTCCGCCGAGGTCATCCGGCCCTGCTCCGGGTGGTGCGCGAACGAGCGCGAGTTGACGCGGCGCCACGCGTCCTCGTCGGCACCCGGCACGAAGGGGCGGACCCCGACGCCGGCCGGGAGGGGCGCGTCCTGCGCGGACCGCTCGACGAGGTCGACGCGCATCTGCAGCAGCTCGCGCACCACGACCATCCCCGCCGCGTCGGCGAACGCACGGGCGGCCGGCAGGTCACCGTGCGCCCAGACCCGCAGCTCACGCTCGTCCACCACGCCCGCCTCGGCCCGGGCCCGCCGCAGCAGTGCCGAGCCGACGCCGCTGCGCCGCAGGGCCGGGTCGACCACCAGCTCCGCCTTGACGGTGGTCTGCGACCCCACGTCGAGCTGCGCGTACCCGACGAGCAGGCCGTCGACGACCGCCCGCAGGTGGATGGCGGGCGCCTCCGGCTCGGTGAGCCAGAGCAGCGGCTGCTCGGACAGCGGGGCGACGCCGTCGACACTCGCGGTGCGCTGCGCGAGGGCCCGGACTTCGTCGGCGACGGACGCGGTCAACGGTCCGGCCGTCGCGGTGAGGAGGGCGTCTGTGGCGACCATGGGCCCATCCCACCACGGCCGCGTTCCGGACGGTCGTCCAGCACTACCACGCGTTCCGGTGAACGGCCGAACCTCCCTGCGGCCGGCACCCTCCCAGCGGGTAGGTTGGGCGGGCCATGGACCCGTCGCAGAGCCCCCCGCAGACCCGCCGGTCGCGGCGCGCCCGGACTCCGTCGGGACCGGTCGACGTCACCGTCGTCGTGATCGGCGCCGGTCAGGCCGGCCTGTCCGCCGCATACCACTTGCGCAAGTACGGGCTGGTCGCCGTGGGGGAGGCGGGGTGGTCGACCGCCGACGAGACCTTCGTCGTCCTGGACGACGCACCGCAGGCGGGCGGGGCGTGGCAGCACCGCTGGCCGGGTCTGACCATGGCCGATGCGCACGGCATCCACGACCTGCCCGGCATGCCGCTGGTCGCGCCGGACCCCGACGAACCGGCGGCCTTCGCCGTGCCCTACTACTTCGCGCAGTACGAGGAGGCGTTCGACCTGCGGGTGCAGCGCCCCGTGCAGGTGTCGCAGGTGGCCCCCCTCGACGACGGGTCGCTCCTGGTGCGCAGCCACAGCGTCACGCGTCCCGACGAGGTCGTCGAGTGGCGCGCCCGCGGGCTGATCAACGCCTCGGGCACCTGGACCAAGCCGTTCTGGCCCACCTACCCCGGGCGCGCGTCGTTCGTCGGTCGCCAGCTGCACGCCCACGACTTCCGGCTCCCCGAGGACCTGTCCGACGGGCACGTGGTCGTGGTCGGCGGGGGCACGTCCGCCGTCCAGCTGACCCTGGCGGTCTCCCGCGTCACCACGACCACCTGGGTCACGCGTCGCCCGCCCGCCTGGCGCGACGTCCGGTTCACGCCCGAGCTCGGTCGCGACGCGGTCGCCGAGGTGGACGCCCGCACCCGCGCCGGCCTGCCGCCGTCGAGCATCGTGTCGGTCACCGGTCTGCCGCTGACGCCCGAGTACCGGCTCGGCATCACGGCGGGGATCCTGGCCGCGCGGCCGATGTTCTCCCGGATCACGCCGACCGGGGTCGAGTGGTCCTCGACCGACCCCGTCCCGGACGGCTGGACCGGCGGGCCGGCGTTCGTCGAGGCGCGCACGCTGCTGTGGTGCACCGGCTTCCGCGCTTCCCTGGACCACCTCGCGCCCCTGCACCTGCGTGCGCCCGGGGGTGGGATCGTCATGGACGGGACACAGGTGGTCGCCAACCCTCGCGTCC
This sequence comes from Cellulomonas sp. McL0617, assembly GCF_049994875.1. Lineage (GTDB taxonomy): Bacteria > Actinomycetota > Actinomycetes > Actinomycetales > Cellulomonadaceae > Cellulomonas. The sequence continues at coordinate 3,434,926 of NZ_CP188256.1, read as the reverse complement.
AGCTCGTCGGCTACGGCCCGAGCGCGTCGACGATCGGCGCCAACCGGGCCGGCCGCGAGGCGGTCCATAACCTGCGCACCCTCTGGTCCCGCTGAGCAGCAGCCGCCGGCGCCGCCGGCCACCCCCGACATCGTGAGTCGCCGACGAGCTCGTCGGCTGCAGCCCACGACCTCGTCGCGAGATCACGATGTCGGAACCGGTCAGGGGGTCGGCGGGGGCATGTGGGCCGACGCGAACACCAGACCGTGCGGGAGGGCCGCGCGTGCCATGTTCCAGGTGTGCGACTGACCCGCCGCCGTGAAGACGACCGCCGGTTGGCCCCGCGCGCGCAGGTTCCGGGCGATGAGCGGTCCGTCGTGCGCCGGCTGACCGTGACCGATGCCGGCCAGTGCGACGAAGAGCGCCACCTCGTGCGGCAGCGGGATCGTCCGCGAGTAGACCGTGGCGTCGTGCCGGTCCCGCTCGGCCTTCGTCGCCAGCATCGCGCGGCCCCCGGAACCGGGGTCGCCGTCGGGGTCGAACGCCGTGATCACGGCGAACTGGTGGGGTGGCTGCAGGCCGAGGTCGAGCGCGCAGAAGCCGCCGGAGGAGAAGCCGCCGATCGTGCGGTGCTGCCAGTCGGCGTCCGTACGGTAGGTGGCGTCGACCCAGGGGACCACGGTCCGTGAGACGTAGGTGGACACCTGTGAGCCGCCGGTGGTCGAGTCCAGGCACTCGGTGTCCCGCGCGCTCGGGCCGGTGCCGTTGACGTCCATGCCGACGACGATCATCGGCTGGACCAGCCGGTGCGCGAGCAGGATGTCCATGGTGTGCGGGACGGCCCCGGCCGCGAACCAGTCGCCTCCCGCGCCCGGGCTGCCGTGCACGAGGTAGACGACGGGATACCGGGTGCTCCGGGAGGCGTCGTAGCCCGGCGGCGTGTAGATCCAGGTCAGCGAGCCGCCCGGCATGCGGTCGGTGGAGGGCGCTGGGATGTGTACGGAGTCGACGGAACCCTGGCCGGCACCACCGGTCCGCTCGTGCGCGTGCCCGTGCTTCATGCTGTGCACGTCGCCGATGCCCCACCCGGCCAGGGTCACCCGGGCCGCCGCGACGTCCGGCACGTACCCGACGTAGGAGTTGACCGCGACGCCGAGCCCGAGCAGGAGCGCCAGCGGGGCGCAGATCCACAGCGGCCAGGTGCGGCGGTGCCGACGCCGCCGGCGCGCCGCCCAGACGATCGTCAGAGCGACCAGGACGCCGACGACCGCGACCGTCCACCACGAGCTGATCCAGTCGCCTCCGCTGCCCAGCTCACGCAGCACGGCCCCCGGAAGGTGCACGCCGGGGGCGTCGTCGGCGTGGAGCACGGGCCAAGCCTCGCACCTGCACGGTGCCTTGGGCACACTGCACCCATGACCGATCTCCGGGCTCCGACGTGATCTGGGCGATCCTCGCCGCAGTCGTCTCGTCGGCCGCCTATGGCGTGAGCACGATCATGCAAGCGGTGGCCACGCGCAAGGCCGCCGGCCTCGCAGTGGTGACGCAGCCGCTCGTGATCGCGGCGTTCGCCGTCGACGGGCTCGCCTGGGCACTGTCGCTGGTCGCCCTGAACCAGCTGCCGCTGTTCGTCGTCCAGTCCATCATCGCGGCGTCGCTGGTCGTGGTCGTCGTGCTCGCCCGGTACGTCCTGGGCACGCGGATGCGTCCGGTCGACCGGGTCGCAGTGCTGGTCGTCGTCGCGGCGCTCGTGCTCGTCTCGCTGTCCGGCGGGGAGGAACCCGCGGCGCCCGCGCCTGACGGGTTCGCCGCGATCATGATCGTGGCGTCGACCGTTCTGGTCCTGCTCATGGTGGCGTGCTACCGGTCGGGGCCGCCGATCGTGCTCGCGGTGATCGGGGGGCTCGGGTACTCCGGCGCCGCGATCGCCGCGCGAGCGGCCACCGTGTCCGACGGGATCGTCGCGACGATCTTCCAGCCGCTGGCCATCGCCATAGTCCTGTCCGCCGTGGCCGGAGCGCTGGCCTACCTGCGGGCGCTCGAGCGCGGTTCGGTGGGCACCGCGGCCGCCGTCGTCTCGGTGCTCGAGGTCGTGGTGCCCGGGGTCGTCGGCATCTGGGTGCTGGGCGACCGGGTGCGCGACGGCTGGGACGCGGTCGCCGCCGTCGGCGTCGTGATGGCCTTGGCCGGGTGCGTGGCGCTCGCCCTGAGCCCCGCGAACGCCTCAGCGGAGGCGTCCGCGGAGGCCCGGGAGGTCAGCCCTCCTGTTCGGGAGGCGGACTGATCCCGCGCGCTGCGCTGCAGATCAGTCCTCCTGTCTGAGAGTCGGACCGCGCCTGCGCTGCGCTGCAGGCGGGTGCGCTGGCGCGCCCCCACCTTCCGCTGCGCTCCGGATCAGTCCTCCTGCTTCGCGCCCGGCGCTGCCAGCCCCTGCGCGATGAGGTCCATGACGGAGGAGTCGGCCAGCGTCGTGGCGTCGCCCACCTGACGGTGCTCGGCGACGTCCCGCAGCAGCCGACGCATGATCTTGCCGGACCTGGTCTTGGGCAGCTCGGCGACGACGAGGATCTGGCGCGGCTTGGCGATCGGGCCGATGGCCTTGGCGACGTGGTTGCGCAGCTCGGTCTGGACGGCGTCCGCGCTCTGGTCCTTGCCCTCGGCGTCGCCACGCAGGATGACGAACGCGACGACCGCCTGGCCGGTGGTCTCGTCGTTGGCGCCGACGACGGCCGCCTCGGCGACCCACGGGTGGCTGACCAGGGCCGACTCGATCTCCGTGGTGCTCAGGCGGTGGCCCGACACGTTCATCACGTCGTCCACGCGTCCGAGCAGCCAGATGTCGCCGTCGTCGTCCTTCTTGGCTCCGTCGCCCGCGAAGTACAGGTTCTGGAACCGCGACCAGTACGTGTCCTTGTACCGCTCGGGGTCGCCCCAGATGCCGCGCAGCATGGACGGCCACGGCTCGGAGATGACGAGGTAGCCGCCGGCGCCGTCGGGCACGGGGTGCGCCTCGTCGTCGACGACGTCCGCCGCGATGCCCGGCAGGGCGACCTGGGCCGATCCCGGCTTGGTCTCGGTGACGCCCGGCAGCGGGCTGATCATGATGGCGCCGGTCTCGGTCTGCCACCACGTGTCGACGATGGGTGCGCTGTCGCCGCCGATCACGCGCCGGTACCAGATCCACGCCTCCGGGTTGATCGGCTCGCCCACCGACCCGAGCACGCGCAGGCTCGACAGGTCGAACTGGTTCGGGATCTCCTCGCCCCACTTCATGCATGTACGGATGGCCGTGGGGGCGGTGTACAGGATGGTGACCTTGTACTTCTGGATGATCTCCCACCAGCGGCCGCGGTGGGGGGTGTCGGGCGTCCCCTCGTAGATGACCTGGGTGGCGCCGTTGATCAGGGGGCCGTAGACCACGTACGTGTGGCCGGTGATCCAGCCGACGTCGGCCGTGCACCAGTAGACGTCGGTCTCCGGCTTGAGGTCGAAGACGTTGCGGTGCGTGTACGCGGCCTGCGTCAGGTAGCCGCCCGTGGTGTGGAAGATGCCCTTCGGCTTCCCGGTGGTGCCCGAGGTGTAGAGGATGAACAGCGGGTGCTCGGCCTCGACCGCGACAGGTGTGTGCTGGTCGGATGCGGTGTCGACGACGTCCGACCACCAGACGTCCTTGTCGGTCCACGCGACGTCCTGGCCCGTGCGCTTGACGACGACGACGTGCTCGACCGATGGCGTGCCCTTGGCGATCGCCTCGTCCACCGCGGGCTTCAGCGCGCTCGCGGCGCCGCGGCGGTAGCCCCCGTCCGCCGTGACCACGAGCTTCGCCTCGGCGTCGTTGATGCGGCTGCTCAGCGCCTCGGCGGAGAACCCGCCGAACACCACCGAGTGCGGCGCGCCGATCCGGGCGCACGCGAGCATGGTGACGACGGCCTCCGGGATCAGCGGCAGGTAGATGGCGACCCGGTCGCCGGTGCCGATCCCGAGCGCGGTGAACGCGTTCGCGGCCTTGGAGACCTCGCGCTGCAGGTCCGCATAGGTGACCGTGCGGGTGTCGCCGCCCTCGCCCTCGAAGTGCAGCGCGACCCGGTCGCCGTTGCCCGCCTCGACGTGCCGGTCGACCGCGTTGTAGGCCGCGTTGAGCGTCCCGTCGGCGAACCAGCGCGCGAACGGCGCGTCGGACCAGTCGAGGACCTCCTCGAACGGCTTCTCCCAGCTGATCAGCTCGCGTGCCTGGTCCGCCCAGAAGGTGGGCCGGTCGGCGTTGGCCCACGCGTACAGGTCCCTCTGGGCGTTGGCCTGGGCGGCGAACTCGGCGGTCGGCGGGAAGCGCCGATCCTCGGTGAGCAGGTTCTCGAGGCCGGGCTCGTGCGGGGTCTCGGGCTGGTTCTCGGGGCGGTTCCCGGGCTCGGTCACGGTCACGTGGACGACCTCCTGTGCAGCTACGTCGGTGCAGGTGGACCGGGGTCCGGCGGAAACTCTAGCCGGACCCCGCACCACCCGCCGATCAGACCTTGTGCCGCTCGCGGAACTCGCCCAGGTGCACGCCGCGCCTGCGGGCCGAGGCGATGACGATCCCGGCGAGCAGGAGCAGGAACCCGGCTGCCAGGACCATCCCGCTCGTCGCCGACACCGTGACCTGCGTGACCGTCTTGTGCCAGCCCGACGACGTGAGGATGAGCAGCGTCTGCTCCCGCGCGATCGACGGCGTGTAGAGGTAGAAGGCGCCGGCCGCGGTCAGCACGGCTCCGCCCGTGATCGGGACGGCTGCGGTCCAGATGCCCAGGAGCAGCACGCAGCCGAGCAGCAGCAGCCCGAGCGTCACGAGCACGATGCCGACCGCCGACGTCGACGCGTCCCAGCCGTCCACCTGCGCCTCGAGGATCTGCGACTCGCCCAGCAGCAGGACCGCGACCCCGATCGGCGCCAGGATCAGGCCGACGATGATGCCGAGGATGCGTGACCCCACCGACGGGCTGCTCGGCGCGTTCGGGTCCGGGAACAGGCGGCCGTCCACGTCGGGCTCCGGCGTGATCGCTCCGTAGGAGGCGACCGGCTCGGGCGGCGGGGTCGCGACGAAGGCCGCCGCGGCCGTGGCGATCGCCGGGTCGACGGGGTCGGCGGCCGGTGGTGCCGTGGGCGCGGCGACGGGTGCAGCCGGCACAGCCACCGGTGCAGCCGGCACGGGCGCGGTCGCGAGGACGGGCGCCGGCGCCGGGTCGGCCGGCGGGACGGGCGACGGGCGGACGACGGCGTGGCGGCCGGTGTCGAGGCCGACGGGGTCGGTCGCGGCGGGTTCGCCGGCGGCGGGTTCCTCGGGGACGGGTCCCTCGGCGGCTGCTTTCGCGACCGGATCGGCGGCGGCGGGCTCTTCCGTCACGGGTTCCTCAGCGACGGGTCCCGGTGTGACCGCCTCGGCCGCGGTCGGTTCCTCGGCGGCAGGTTTCGGCGTGACCGGCTCGGCGGCGGCCGGTTCCTCGGCGACGGGTGTCGCGACCGGCGCGGCGGCACCGTCGTCGGGAGTCGTCGGGACCGTCTCCTCGGGGGTGCTCCCCTCGGTCTGGGCGGTGGCGTCGTCGGCCGGACGATCCGGGTCGGAGGTGCTCATGCATGCTCCTCGGGGCTGGCGCGGGTGCAGCATCGAGCGATGCTGCGGTCTCGTTCACCGTATTGCGGGCACCGCCTCGACGCTGTGCGGCGCGCTCTGCGGCCGCGCGCGCGGGGGAATGGCGCAGGCGACGCAGGGGTTGCGACGCGATGTGACCCTCTTGTTCTCGCCGCTCACGATCCGCGGCACCACGTTCGCCAACCGCGCCTGGCTCGCGCCGATGTGCCAGTACTCCGCGACGGACGGCAGCCCGAACGACTGGCACCTCGTGCACCTCGGTGCGCGGGCGGCGGGCGGGTTCGGGCTCGTGATCGCCGAGGCCACGGCCGTCGTGCCGGAAGGGCGGATCTCGCCGCAGGACACCGGGTTGTGGCACGAGGGTCACGTGGCGCAGTGGAGACGGATCACCGACTTCGTGCACGCGCGCGGCACCAAGGTCGGCGTACAGCTGGCCCATGCCGGTCGCAAGGCCTCGACGTACCGCGGCTTCGACGGGCCCCGCGGCTCGGTCCCGCCCGACGACGGCGGCTGGCAGACGGTCGGCCCGTCGTCGCTGCCGTTCCCGGGCTACGCGGCGCCGCGTGAGCTGACGATCGAGCAGATCGGCGCCATCCCGGGTGCGTTCGCGGCGGCCGCCGTCCGTGCCGATCGGGCCGGGTTCGACGTCGTCGAGCTGCACGCGGCGCACGGCTACCTGCTGCACCAGTTCCTCTCGCCCCTCTCGAACGATCGTGTCGACGACTACGGCGGCTCCCCGGAGAACCGGGCGCGGCTGCTGGTGGAGACGGTCGACGCGGTCCGGGCCGCGTGGCCGGCCGACAAGCCGCTGTTCGTCCGGCTGTCCGCGACCGACTGGGTCGAGGGCGGGCTGGCCGTGGCCGAGGTGGCCCTCGTCGCCAAGGAGCTGGGCGCCCACGGCGTCGACCTGCTGGACGTGTCCACCGGCGGCAACGCCCCGGCGACGATCCCCGTCGGCCCCGGCTACCAGGTGCCCGCGGCGCGGGAGGTGCGCGAGACGTCCGGCCTCCCGGTCGCCGCGGTCGGCCTGCTGACCGACCCGCTGCAGGCGGAGGCGGTGCTCGTCGACGGCTCCGCGGACGCGGTCCTGCTGGGTCGGGAAGGCCTGCGCGACCCGTTCTGGCCGCTCCGCGCAGCCCACGAGCTCGGCGTGCCGACGAGCGCGCTCCCGGTCGACCCAGGCACGGCCGACGTCGTGACAGGGACGGTCGAGACCGGCTGGCAGGCGCCCTATGTCCGGGGCACCTGGGTCTGACGGCGCGAGAACGGCAGTTCGGCACGAGAACGGCACTTTGAACTGTCGTTCTCGTGCAGAACTGCCGTTCTCGGCGAGCCCGGGTCCGGGGCCGGGCCGGGGCGTCAAATCGCGTACGTGCCCTCCGCCGGGGCCTTGTACTCGGCGGCGCGTGAGACGGCTGCCGCGACCCTCGTCGTGACCTCGGGGTTGAACACCGACGGGACGATGTACGTCGGGTTGAGCTCGGCGTCGGTGACCACCGAGGCGAGGGCGTAGGCGGCGGCCAGGAGCATCTGGTCGGTGATCCGGTGCGACTGCGAGTCGAGCAGTCCCCGGAAGACCCCCGGGAACGCGAGCACGTTGTTGATCTGGTTGGCGAAGTCCGACCGGCCCGTGCCGACGACGGCCGCGTGCAGGGCCGCGTCGTCGGGATCCACCTCGGGGCGGGGGTTGGCCAGGGCGAACACGATGGAGTCGGAGGCCATCGTCGCGACGTCGTCGCCCGTGATGACGTCCGGGGCGGAGACCCCGATGAAGACGTCGGCGTCCTTGAGGGCGTCGGGGATCGAGCCGGTGATCCCGCGCGGGTTGGTCACCGCGGCCGTCCACTTCAGCGACTCCGCCAGTCCGGGACGGTCGTGCCGGATGACGCCCTCGATGTCGGCGACGACGACGTCGCGCGCACCCGCGGCGAGCAGCAGCTTGAGCACCGCCGTGCCGGCCGCGCCGGCGCCCGAGAGCACGATGCGCACGGTGTCGAGCTGCTTGCCGACGACTTTCAGCGCGTTGGTCAGCGCGGCGACGACGACGATCGCGGTGCCGTGCTGGTCGTCGTGGAACACGGGGATGTCGAGGCGTTCGCGCAGCCGTGCCTCGATCTCGAAGCACCGCGGCGCCGAGAAGTCCTCGAGGTTGATGCCCGCGAACACGGGGGCGATCGCGCAGATCGTCTCAACGATCTGGTCGACGTCCTGGGTGTCCAGTGCGATCGGGAAGGCGTCGATGCCCGCGAACCGCTTGAACAGCACGGCCTTGCCCTCCATCACGGGAAGGCTGGCCAAGGGCCCGATGTTGCCGAGGCCGAGCACGGCGGTGCCGTCGGTGACCACCGCGATGGTGTTGCGCTTGATGGTGAGGCGGCGGGCGTCCTCGGGGTGGGCCGCGATGGCCTCGCAGACGCGCGCGACGCCGGGCGTGTAGGCCATCGACAGGTCGTCGCGGTTGCGCAGCGGCACCTTGGACTCGATCGACAGCTTGCCGCCCAGGTGCATGAGGAACGTGCGGTCGCTGACGCGGTCGACGACGACGCCGGCCAGGTCGCGCAGCGCGTCGACGATCTCGGCGGCGTGCTGCTCGCCACGCGTCGCGCAGGTGACGTCGACGGTCATCTGCTCGTGGCCCGAGGCCGTGACGTCGAGGGCGGTGACGATGCCACCCGCCTTCTCGATGGCGGTGGTGAGCTCACTGACCGCGGTCGGTCGGGCCCGCACCTCCAGACGCGCCGTGATGGACGAGGAGACGCTCGGTGACACCATCTCGCCATTGTGTCGCTTTCGCGGGCGTACTGGCTCGTAGGGTGACGCGCGTGAGTCTCGAACCTCTGCTGCTGCTGCCCGGTGTGCTCGACGCCGTCGAGCGCGCGCGGTTCGCGTGCGAGGAGCTGCGCTGGCACGAGGCGTACCGACGGCGCTGGCGCGAGGTGCGGGCCGAGGCGGGGCTGCGGTCCGCCCGGGAGTCGGCCGCCCTGGAGGGGGCGCGCGTCCCGCTGTCCGTCGTGCGGGCGCTGGCCACCGGCGGGACCGCGACCCGGCACACCGTGCCGTCCGGGCTTCTCGACGACGAGCCCGTCGTGACCGGTGCGCTGCGCGCGACCGTCGTCGTCGAGGGCCTGATGCCCACCCTCGGGGCGCGCGGTGCGGTTGCGCTGCCGCCGTTCGGTCAGCTGCTCGCGCGCGTGCACGCCGCCGCGACCGGGGGCTGGCTGCCCCCCGAGCACGTCGGACGGCTGCGGGTCGACCTGCCGCCCGCCGACCTGACGGGGCTCGGACCGGCGCTCGGCGGGTCGGAGCTGGCGGCCCGCGTCGACCTGCTCGGCGCGACGGTGGCGTCAGCCCCGGCGGCGACGCCCGCGCTCGTCGTCGCCGCCGTGGTGCACGCCGAGCTGCTGACGCTGCGACCGTTCCGCGCGGGCAACGGCGTGGTGGCGCGTGCGGTGGCTCGGCTCCTGCTCACCAGCCGGGGCCTGGACCCGACGGGTTCGGTGATCGAGGCGCGGGCGCTGAACCCGTACCTCGGAGCCGCGGCGGGCTTCGCCACCGGCACGTCCGCGGGCGTGGCGGCCTGGATCGTGGCCTGCTCCGCGGCCGTCGTCGAGGGCGCCGACCGGGCCCGCGCGGTCGCCGAGGGTGTGCTCGCCGGGGCGCTTCCCGCCGACTGACCCGGCCGCGGGGGTGCACGGAGCCTGTCCCACGCAGCGGACGGGCGTCCCAGCATGCGGCGCCCGCGTGGCTGTGGCCTGCGGTCCGGCCCGTGGGGGTTCCCTTCTGAGTCGCACCGGAGTAGCAAGGGAGTCACAACTGCATGACCCGCGAGGGCACCCACGCGCAGGAGAGCCCACCTATGGGCAGGTCGACCGGGCTGGTCCCGTCGCGACCGACACCGGTGCACGCATGATCACCCTCCGGTCATCGTTGGCGACGGCGCCCCTGTTGGGGGCGCTGTCGTTCGTCACGGGCGGCGCGCCGGTTGTGGACCATCGTCGACCGCAACCTTGGGCGCGATTGCTGTGACGCCATTCAGCGTGTTCTCGACGGGTGGTCGCCGCTGTCAGCTTCGGCGGCGACGGCGGAGCAGGAGCCACGTCACGACGAGCGCCGCCACCACGACGACGACGGCGCCGGACGTCAGGACGCGGGCGGGGGGGCGGGGGAACGAGAACAACGGCACGGGCCGATCGAAGGTGAGCGAGCCCCAGCCCTTCTCCGCCGCGAGCCGGCGCAGTCCGCGATCGGGGTTCACCGCGAAGGCGTGGCCGACCACGCCGAGCATCGGGGCGTCCGTGATCGAGTCGGAGTACGCGTAGCTGGCCGACAGGTCGTAACCCTGCGCGTCGGCGAGCGCCGCGATCGCGGACGCCTTGTTCTCCCCGTAGGCGTAGAAGTCGATGCCACCGGTGTACCGGCCGTCCACCACGTTCATGCGCGTGGCGATCACGTGGTCCGCACCGAGCGCGGCCGCGATCGGCTCGACGACCTCCGAGCCGGACGCCGAGACGACGACGACGTCCCGGCCGGCCGCGTGGTGCTCGTCGATCAGCGCCACCGCCTCGAGATAGACGGTCGGGTCGATCGACTCGTGCAGCGTCTCCGCGACGATCGAGGACACCTGGGCGACGTCCCAACCGGTGACCATCCGGCTCAGCTGCGCGCGCAGCCGCTCGGTCTGGTCCTCGTCGGCACCCCCGACCAGGTAGAGCAGCTGGGCGTAGGCGCTGCGCATGACGGCCCGCCGCGTGAGCAGCCCCTCCGCCAGGAACGGCCGGGAGAACGCAGTGGCCGACGACGTCGCGATGATCGTCTTGTCGAGGTCGAAGAACGCCGCGGTCCGGGGCACGGACGCGGCCGGCGTCTGTTGCTCGTCCATGGTGCTCCGGGGGTCGTCGGCTGCGTGCTCCGCGAGCCTAACGGGACTGACCGACACGTGATGGATGACCACGTCGAGCCGCCCACAGCCCCCGCTCAGCAAGGGCCGGGAGATCGGCCTCGTCGACCCCCTGACCGGCGATGCAGGCTGGGTGGGCGCCGGGGACCGATCGGCCGGGACGGGGTGGAGATGGTGGCCGTGGTGCTCGGGGTCGTGGGGGCGCGCGGCGGCGCGGGCGCGTCGACGTTGGCCGCAGCGCTCGCCGGACAGCTCGCCCGACGAACCGCGACGGTGCTCGTGGACCTCGACCGCGGCTCGGGCGGGATCGACGTCCTGCTCGGGCTCGAGGGGGTCGACGGGGTGCGGTGGCCCGACCTGCGCGACGCGCGCGGCGACGTCCCGGGGGCCGACGTCGTCGCGGTCCTGCCCCGCTGGGGGTCGTGCGCGGTGCTGAGCGCCGACCGGTCGCGATCCGGCGCGCCCGAGCCCGCGGTGGTGGCGGACGTGCTGCACGGGTTGTGCGCGGCCGTCGGCGCCGTGGTGCTGGACCTGGACCGTTCGGCCGTGGTGGCAGGGGAGTCGCTCGTGGCCGTGTGCGACAGCGTGCTCGTCGTCGCGCCGCGGGACCTGCGCTCGGTGGCGGGCGTCCTCGCCATGCGGCCGTTCCTCGGTCCCGACGCCGGGCTCGTCGTGCGCGGGCCGGCGCCGGGCGGGCTCGGGGCCTCCGAGGTCGCGGCAGCGGTCGGCCTACCGGTCGTCGGCTCCCTGCGTCGGGACCGCCGTCTCCCGTCGGCCCTCGAGCACGGCGGGCTGGAGGTGCGAGGCCGGACCGCCCGGACCGCCGGCCGCCTCGCGCGGGGTGTGCTGTGAGCCTCGACGCCGCGTTCCTCGACCGGGTCCGCGCGCGGGTCGGGGTCGGTGACCCGCTGGACGTCGCGGTCGAGGCGGCCGCACGCTCGTCGGGTCTGGTGCTCGGGTCCAGCGCCCTGCTCGCGACCTCGCGCTCGGTGCGCAACGAGCTGTTCGGCGCGGGGCCCTTGCAGACCCTGCTGGACGACCCGGACGTGACCGACGTGCTGGTCAACGGTCCCAGCGACGTGTGGGTCGAGCGCGCCGGCCGGCTGATGCCGGCGGCCGTGGACCTGGGATCCGAGGCGGACGTGCGGACGCTCGCGGTCCGGCTCGCGGCCGCCGGCGGACAACGCCTCGACGACGCGTCGCCCACGGTCGACGCCTGTCTGCCCGACGGCACGCGCCTGCATGCGGTCCTGCCGCCGGTGGCCGGCGCCGGGGTGCTGCTCAGCCTCCGGGTGGTGCGGACCCGTGCGTTCACGCTCGACGAGCTGGTCGCGTCCGGCATGCTCGCCCGGGCTCTCGTACCGGTGGTCCGGGCCCTGGTCGCCGCCCGGGCGAACCTGCTGGTCTCGGGCGCCACCGGGTCGGGCAAGACCACCCTCCTGGCCGCCCTGCTCTCCGTGGTGCCGCACGACGAACGGATCGTCGTGATCGAGGAGGCCAGCGAGCTGCGGCCGGACCATCCCCACGTGGTGCGGCTGGTGGCACGCCGACCCAATGTCGACGGTGCCGGCTCGGTCGGGCTGAGCGAGCTGGTGCGGCAGGCCCTCCGGATGCGGCCCGACCGGATCGTGCTGGGTGAGTGCCGAGGGGCCGAGGTCCGCGAGGTGCTGACGGCCCTCAACACCGGCCACGACGGCGGCTGCGCGACCGTGCATGCGAACACCGCCGCGGACGTCCCGGCTCGGCTCGAGGCACTGGCGGCGTTGGCGGGCATGTCCCGGGACGCGGTCGCGGCGCAGGCGTCGAGCGCGCTCGACGCCGTGCTTCACCTGCGACGGTCGGCGGGCCTGCGGTACGTGGCGGAGGTCGGCGTGGTCCGCCGCTCCGGCACGGGGGCGCTCGAGGTGGTCGACGCGCTCCGGGCGGATGCGGGCGGCGCGTGCGTGCGCGGGCCGGGCTGGCCGGTGCTCGCGGAACGGCTCAGGCTGTGAGCGTCCTGGTCGCCCTGGCAGTCGCCGCGGCGGTCGTCGTGCTCGGCGTACGGGTGCCGCGACGGGTGGGACGGCCGGCGACGACAGGAGGAGGCCGGCCACGTCGAGCCCCGGCCCGGGCGCTGGAGCTGTCGGCGGTCGTGGCCGGCGCGGCGGCTCAGCTGCGGTCCGGTGCCTCGCCCGCCGATGCCTGGCAACGCGCCCTCGGCAGTCGGGCCCCGACCGTCGCCGGGTTGGTCGAGCGGTCCACCGGCCCGCGTGCGCGGCGTGGGGCGCGGACCCAGCGGGCCGCTGCGGTGGTGGCGGCTGCCCGGTTGTCGGAGGAGCTGGGCGCCCCGCTGGCCACGGTCCTGGATCGGGTGGGCGCGGGACTCGCCGCCGACGAGGAGAGCGAGGGCGAGCGGATCGCGGCGCTCGCCGGACCGCGTGCGACCGCTCAGGTGCTGGTGTGGCTCCCGGCGCTCGGCCTGCTGCTCGGTGCGGCGCTCGGTGCCGACCCGGTCGCCGTGATCGTCCGCGGCGGGACCGGCACCTACGCGGCCATAGCCGGCGCGGCGCTCGTGGTGCTCGGGCGGTGGTGGACGGCGTCGCTGCTGGCGCGGGCGGCGCGCGACGACGTCGGGGACGGCCGGTGGTGACGGCGATCGTCGTCGCTCTCGCGGTGCTCGGTGCGACGAGCCCGTGGTGGGTCCGGCACCCCCGTCGGGCACCGGCCGCCGGTGTCGGGGCGGCCGCGCCACCGACGCCGTCGGACCCCGTGCTCCTGCTGGACCTCGTCGAGGTGGCGCTCTCGACGGGTGCGTCCGTGCCGCGGGCGCTGGCCGCGGTCGGGTCGGCGGTGCGCGGGCCGGCGGGTGACTGCCTCGCGCGGGTCTCGGCGTCGCTGCTGCTCGGGGCGTCGTGGCGGTCGGCCTGGGCGGGATCGCCCGCGTCCCTCGTGGACGTCGCCGACGTGCTCGAGGCCAGCTGGACCACCGGCTCGGCGCCGGGCCCCGCGCTGCGCGCTCGCGCCGACGAGCTACGCCGACGCCGTCGCGTGCGCGCCCGCGCGGCCGCCGGCGCCCTTGGCGTGCAGCTCGTCCTGCCGCTCGGCCTGTGCTTCCTGCCGGCATTCGTCCTGCTCGGGCTCGTGCCGATGGTGCTCAGCCTCGCGACGGGGCTGTTCGGCGGTGGCTGACGGGCGGCAGCGTGCGCGGGCTCGCTCCCGTGACTGACGCGTCCACAGCCCTGGTCTGGGGCGTGGGGTCTGTGGCGCCGGTTGCGGCCGCCGTGCGCGACGGAGGCTGAGGGCGACGCCGGATGGACCGCGTCGCCAGGGGATGCGCCGAAGCGTCGGCGCAACGACGAGGGGAGAGCGAGATGACGAGTGACGACGAGCCGACCGGTGGTGCCGACGACCGGGCCGCGCCGCCGTGGCAGGAGCCGATGTCGGCGGACCGGTCCGTGCACTTCCTGGAACCGCGGCTGGTGGCTCGTCGTCGGGCGGTGCTGCCGGACGTCACGCGGACGGTGCGGGACCGCGGGCTGCACGTGCGCGACGAGCTCGCCGAGGCGGGGATGGCGACCGCCGAGTACGCGATCGCGACGCTCGCCGCGGTCGGGTTCGCCGGGCTGCTCGTGGTCATCCTGCGCGGCGACGAGGTGAAGGGCTTCCTGCTCGCCATCATCCGGCAGGCGCTGGGCCAGTGAGCCGGGAGGACCGGGGGAGCGTCACTGCCGAGCTCGCCGTCGGGCTGCCGGCGGTGGTCCTCGTGCTCGTCGCGCTGCTCGCCGTCTCGGCGTCGGCCATCACGCAGACTCGCTGCGCCGATGGTGCCCGGGCGGGTGCCCGGTCGGCGGCGCTGGGACAGGACGACGCCACCGTCGTGGCCACGGCGCGGCGGGTCGCCGGTGCGGGGGCCGCGGTGAGCGTGTCGCGGGCGGACGGCTGGGCGAGCGTCACGGTCTCCGCGAATGTCGGCCCGTGGCGCGGGGTGCCGCTGCGACCCGCGTCGACGGCGGTCGCCCGGGACGAGCCATGAGTGCACGGTCGCGCCGATGGGTCGTCGTTCGAGCGCGGCCTCGGTGGCTCGCCGACGGGTGCCGAGACGGCCTCGGGTCGCGGGGCGACGGCGGGACCAGGAGGTGGCCGTCGGGCGACGAGGGCTCCGGCACGGTGCTCCTCCTGGGGCTCGTCTGCGTCGTGATGCTCCTGATGGGCTTCCTCGGGGTGCTGGCGTCGGCGCAGTCGGCCCGGGCACGGGCGCAGGCGGCCTCCGACCTGGCTGCGCTCGCTGCGGCGACCCGGCTCCTTCCGCTCGGTGGCGGTGACGCGTGCGGGATGGCCGGCCAGACGGCCGTGCGCAACGGCGGCCGGTTGGTGGCGTGCGTCGACGAGGGCGGCGGGGTCGTGCGGGTCCGGGTCGAGGTGGCGACCCGGATCGGTTCGGCCTCGGCGGAGGCGCGGGCGGGTCCGGTGTCGGCCCGGAGCGACGGGTGACCGGTGACGGTCGACCGGTGACGGCTGACCGGTGACGGTCGACCGGTGGACCGGGGACCGGTGACCGTTGACCGAGCGCCGACCGGGCGTCAGCCGAAACGATCAGGCGGGCGCGTGGGCGAGGACCGCGTCGAGCAGGCGGACCGCGGCGGCCTTCTCCAGGGGGTTGTTCGCGTTGCCGCACTTGGGCGACTGGACGCAGGCCGGGCATCCGGAGACGCAGCGGCAGGAGGCGATGGCGTCGCGGGTGGCGCGCAACCAGGTGGCACCCAGCGTGAACCCGCGTTCCGCGAAGCCCGCGCCGCCGGGATAGCCGTCGTGCACGAAGACGGTGGCCGTCCCGGTGTCGACGTGCAGCGCCGTGGACAGGCCGCCCAGGTCCCACCGGTCGCACGTGGCGAGCAGCGGGAGGAGCCCGATCGAGGCGTGCTCGGCGGCGTGCAGGGCCCCCGGGGTGGTCTCGGCGTCGACGCCCGCCGCCTCCAGGACGGACGGCGGTGCGGTCCACCAGACGGCTGTCGTGCGCAGGGTCCGGGCCGGGAGGTCGAGGGTCTCGTTGCCCAGGATCTGCAGGTCGGGGATGCGTTTGCGCTGGTATCCGGTGACCTGGGTGGTCACGTCGACCGCGCCGAACCCCCACGTCACCGGGCCCCAGGGGACCTGGGCGTCGACCGACCGGATCTCGGTGCTCGTCGCGTAGCGGGCCCAGGTGCCGTAGTCGACGTCGCGCCGGGTGACCAGGGCGACGCCGTCCTCGAGCCGCAGCTCGTCGACGACGAATGTCGCGCCCTGGTGCACGTAGACGGCACCGGTGTGCACGGTCGAGTCGGCGGACGCGGCATCCACGGTGCCGAGCAGGCGGCCGGTCACCGACTCCACGACGCGGACGGGATCGCCCCCCGATCCGCGCAGGTCGGTCAGCCGGCTGGCCGCCTCGTTGCGGGTCCAGTACCAGCCGGAGGGCCGCCGCCGCAGGGCGCCACGGTCGACCAGCTCGCCGAGCAGCTCGAACGTGCGCGGCCCGAACCGGTCGAGCTCCTCGAACCGCAGGGGCAGCTCGGCGGCCGCGGCGCACAGGTGCGGGGCCAGGACGTACGGGTTCGTGGTGTCGAAGACGGTGGCCTCGACGGGGGTGTCGAAGATGGCCTCCGGGTGGTGCACGAGGAAGGTGTCCAGCGGGTCCTCGCGGGCGACGAGCGCGACGAGGCCGTCCGAGCCGGCCCTGCCCGCGCGGCCGGCCTGCTGCCACAGGGATACCCGCGTGCCGGGCCAGCCCGCGATGAGGACCGCGTCGAGCCCGGAGATGTCGACGCCGAGCTCGAGCGCGTTCGTCGTCGCCAGCGACAACAGGGCCCCGGTCCGGATGGCGTGCTCCAACGCGCGCCGCTCTTCTGGCAGGTAGCCGCCGCGGTAGGCCGAGACCCTGCGGCCGAGGGACGGGTCGACCTCTTCCAGGTGCCCCCGGGTCGACGCCGCGACGGACTCGGCGCCGCGGCGCGAGCGCGTGAACGCCAGCGTGCGGGCGCCCGCGATCGTGAGGTCGGCCAGCAGGTCGGCGATCTCGGCGGTCGCGGTGCGCCGGGGACGGTCGGCGGGCTCGCTGACTACGCGCTCCCCGGTCCCGAGCGGGCCCGAACCCTCGCGTCCGACGACCAGACCGGGCTGTGCGGTCGGCGCGGTGCCGGGGGTCGGCGAGGAGTCTCCCCAGACGTCGTCCGGCGCCGGAGGCGCGAGCGAGCCGGGCGCTCGGGCCAGGTCCGGCAGGGGCAGGTCGGTGGTCCATGGGTCGTCGTCGGAGGACGGGTACGCGACGCCGGGCAGCTCGGGCGGCTGCCACAGGACGAACGTCTTGCGCCCGGCGGGGGAGGCGTCGTCGGTCACGGCCTGCACGACGGACGGGTCGACGCCGATCAGCCGGGCGGCGCTGACCGCGGGGTCCGACGTGGTCGCCGAGGCCAGCAGGAAGGTCGGTGTCGCGCCGTACGACTCGGCCAGTCGACGCAGGCGCCGCAGGACGAGCCCGACGTGTGCGCCGAAGACGCCGCGGAAGGCGTGGCACTCGTCGAGCACGACAAACTGCAGCGACCCGAGCAGTCGCGCCCACCGCCGGTGCTGCGGCAGGAGCGCGAAGTGCAGGAAGTCGGGATTGGTGAGCACGACGTCGGCGTACTCCTGCACCCAGCGGCGCTCTTCGAGCGAGGTGTCCCCGTCGCAGGTCGCGATGCGCGTGTCCGTCGTGCCGGAGGCGACGAGCAACCGGTCGAGCGCGACGAGCTGGTCGGCGGCCAGGGCCTTGGTCGGGCACAGGTAGAGCGTGGTGGCGCGCCGGGTAAGCGACTCGATCCGTCCCGGGTCGAGGGTCGAGCGCGCGGCGGCCGCGCGGACGCGGGAGAGCGCCGGCAGCCAGAACGCGAGCGACTTGCCGGACCCGGTGGAGGTGGCCAGGACCGTGTGCCGACCGGACCACGCAGCGTCCGCGGCCGACACCTGGTGCGTCCACGGACGGTCCACGCCGAGCGCCCGGTACCCGCGCACCAGGTCGCCGTCCGCCCAGGTCGGCCAGTCCGCCTGGGTGCCCGCGCGGGCAGGCAGGTGTCGGACGTGGGTCAGCCGGTCGGCTCGTCGGCCTCCCGCGAGCAGCACGTCCAGCAGCTCGCCGGTCCCGACCACCGGGCAATCCTCGCACCGTGGTCCGTCAGGCAGGATCAGGGTATGGCGGCGCGCATCGACCTGAACTGCGACCTCGGTGAGGACGTCGACCCGTGGGAACCGGGCGTCGACGGTCTGGACACGCTGCTGCTCGGCGTCGTGACGAGTGCGAACGTGGCCTGCGGCTTCCACGCCGGCGACGCGCGCGTGATGGCGGCGGTGTGCCGGGCTGCCGCGGCCCGTGGCGTGGCGGTCGGCGCGCACGTGTCCTACCTCGACCGCGACCACTTCGGCCGCCGCGCGCTCGACGTGCCGTCGGACGTGCTCCGGGCGCAGGTGGCCTACCAGCTGGGCGCGTTGCAGGCGGTCGCGCGCAGCGTGGGCGCCTCGGTCGCCTACGTCAAGCCGCACGGCGCGCTGTACAACACGGTGGTGCACGACGAGGCGCACGCGCGGGCGGTCGTGGAGGCCGTCGACCTGCCCGTCGTCGGCCTGCCCGGTTCGGCAGTGCTGGCGCTGGCGCTGGCGAAGGGGTTGCGCACGGTCGCGGAGGCGTTCGCCGACCGCGGCTATCGCGCCGACGGGACGCTCGTCCCGCGCTCGCAGGACGGTGCGCTGCTCACGGACGCGGCGCAGGTCGCAGCCCGGGTGGTCCGGATCGCCGAGGCGGGGGTCGTGACCTCCGTCGACGGGACGGACGTCGACGTGCGTGCCGAGTCCGTGTGCGTCCACTCGGACACGCCAGGCGCTCTGGCTCTCGCCCGCAGCGTGCGGCGCGCGCTCGAGGAGTCCGGCGTCGCCGTCCACGCCTTCGCGACGACATGAGCGCAGTAGAGACAACATGAGCGCAACGGGGGACGGCATGAGCGCAGCAGGGATGACATGAGCGCCGACGAACAGCCCCGCGTACTTCCGTTCGGCGACGACGCCGTGCTCGTCGAGCTCGCCGACCTCACCGCCGTCCGCGCGCTGGACGACGCGATCCGGGCCCTGCGCACCGCGCACACGACAGGCACGACGAGCACGCGACGAGCGCCGAGCGCCGTGGACGCGCCCGGCACGGACCATCGGGCCGTCGTCGCGACCATCGTCGACCAGGTCCCGGCGGCACGCACGCTCCTGCTGCGGGTGGCGCCGGGTGCGGACCCGGGAGCGCTGGTCCCGGTTGTCGCGGCGGCCTGGGCGGAACGGCGGGGGGAGGCGACCCGGACCGTCGGCGCGTTGGTCACCCTCGACGTCACCTACGACGGCGCGGACCTGGCCGGCGTCTCCGGGCTGACGGGGCTCACGACGTCGGAGGTCGTCGCCCGGCACACCGCGGTGCTGTACACGGTCGCCTTCGGCGGCTTCATGCCCGGCTTCGCCTACCTGACCGGCCTGGACCCGGCGCTGCGCGTCTCACGACTGGCTTCACCCCGGCAGAAGGTCCCGGCGGGTTCAGTGGCGATCGCCGACGGGTTCAGCGCGATCTACCCGGCGGCCAGCCCGGGTGGCTGGCGGCTGCTCGGGACGTGCGCGGCCCGGCTGTTCGACGTCGACCGCGACCCGCCGGCGTTGCTGCAGCCGGGCACCCGGGTCCGGTTCGTGGCGACGCGATGATCCAGGTACTCGAGCCGGGCGTCCTCACGCTGGTCCAGGACCTCGGGCGGCCGGGCTGGGCGCACGTCGGGGTCGGTCGCGCGGGTGCGGCCGACGCCGGGTCGCTGCGCCTGGGCAACCGGCTCGTCGCCAACGACGACGGCGCCGCGAGCCTGGAGGTCCTGCTGGGCGGACTGCGCGTCCGTGTGCTGTACGACAGCACCCTCGCCGTCACCGGCGCTCCGGGTCCCGTGTGGGTGGACGGGACGCCGGTCGCCCACAACGCGGTCCTCGAGCTCGCGGCCGGCGCGGAGCTGCGGGTGGGCACGTCGCCGGTCGGGCTGCGGTCCTACGTTGCGGTGCGGGGTGGGATCGACGTGCCGCCCGTCCTGGGTTCGCGGTCCACGGACCAGCTGACTGGCCTCGGTCCGCCGCCGCTCGCGGCTGGCGACGTGCTCCCGGTCGGGCCGGCGCCGGACCGCTGGCCCGTGGTCGAGCTGGCCCCCGAGCACTCGTGGCCGACGCATGTCGTGCTGCCCGTCCAACCAGGTCCGCAGGCCGACTGGTTCGACGACGGTCTCGCGGTCCTGTTTGCGCACGAGTTCACGGTGACGCCCGCGACGAACCGCGTCGCGCTGCGGCTGTCCGGGACCGCCGTCCCGCGACACGAGCACCGGGAGCTGCCGTCGGCGGGCCTGGTCCCCGGTGCCGTGCAGATACCGCCCGACGGGCAGCCGGTCGTCTTCGGCGTCGACCATCCGGTGACGGGCGGTTACCCGGTCCTCGCGGTCGTGCGCGGCCGCGCGCTCGACCGGCTCGGCCAGGTGCGCCCTGGCGAGCACGTGCGGTTCGTCGTCGGCTGAGTGCGACGTCCGCGGTGGCCCGCCGCATTCGCCGGCAACCGCTGAGCGCGACGTCAGCGGTAGCCCGCCGCATCTGCCGGCAACCCGGCGTCCTGCACCTCGACCAGGTACCGCCAGCAGTCCGGCCGCGATCCGTCGACGTCGGTGAACCCGTACTCCTGGGCCAGCCCGCCCGACGAGAACGAGCCGCCGGTGCGCCGGTGCACGTCCGGGTCGGCCGCCAACGCGACCACTGCCCGCCCGACGAACAGCGGGCTCTCGGAGATCGCGGCGAAGTGCCGGTCGGCGGCGTCCTGCCAGGTCTCCTCCGTCACCCCCATGTGCTCGAGCATGCCCTCCGAGCGCAGCCAGCCGGGGGTGAGCGCGACGGCCGTCCCGCCCACGGGCGCCAGCTCACGGGCCAGGGTGAACGCGAGGCGCAGCGG
Organism: Cellulomonas sp. McL0617; assembly: GCF_049994875.1. Taxonomy (GTDB): domain Bacteria; phylum Actinomycetota; class Actinomycetes; order Actinomycetales; family Cellulomonadaceae; genus Cellulomonas. Next base: position 3,414,442 of record NZ_CP188256.1, on the reverse strand, counting down.
CACGGCCTTGGCCAGGTCGTAGAACGTCGACACCCGGTACGTCGCGTCGTTGTACTGCCGGGTCCCGTCGGTCATCTCGACTACGAGCCCGCCCGGCGTCTTGGAGAGGAGCGCCAGGGCGAAGTGGTTGGTGATCAGGTGCGTCCGCGTCACGTTGTCGAACATCCGCAGGCCACCGGCCAGGTCGTGCTCCCACACGGGCACGTCCCACTCGATCAGGTGCTCGCCACCCCAGAGGTCGTTGACCAGCACGTCGAGCCGCCCGTGCGCGGCGGCGATCCGGTCGACCAGCGCCGCGACCTCGTCGGGAACCCCGTGGTCCACGCGGACCGCGACTCCCGGCCCGCCGGCGGCGGTCACCAGTGCGGCCGTCTCCTCGATGGTCTCGGGGCGATCGCCCGTGGAGCGACCTCCCGCGCTGCTGCGCCCGGTGCAGTACACCGTCGCGCCCGCCTCGCCCAGGGCGACCGCGATGCCCCGGCCCGCGCCGCGCGTCGCACCCGCGACGAGGGCGACCTTTCCCCTCAGCTCGTCCATCGGGCGACGGTACCCACCGCCTCGGACACCCGGTGGTCGCGAGATCGGCGTCGGACGGGCCCCATCTGTTTGAATGCCTAGCAGAGGAGGATCCGTGGACGTTCGCGTGACCAGCCGGGACGTCGGTTCCTGGACCGTCGTCGAGGTGGCCGGCGAGATCGACGTGTCGAGCGCCGACGCGCTGCGCGACGAGCTCTCGAGCGTGCTGGAGCGGGAGCGCACCGACCTCGTGATCGACCTGCGGGCGGTGACGTTCATGGACTCGACGGGCCTCGGCCTGCTCGTCGGCACCCTGAAGAAGGTACGGATGCAGGGCGGCACGTTGCAGCTGGTCATCGACAACGAGCGCCTGCTCAAGGTCCTGCGCCTGACCGCCTTGCTGCAGGTGTTCACGGTCCACGACACCCTCGAGGCCGCGCTCGGCGCGTGAGCCGCGGGTGAAGCCCGGCGACGTCGGGCGCGCCTACCGCAAGGTCGGGCTCCACGGTCCGTGCCCGCCCAGGGCGCGCCCCGGGTCGAGGTGAGTGACCCACAGGGACGTCGCCCGTCGTTGCGCAGTGGTCACACGATGGACGCGTCGCGGTGCGATCCAGGTCACATCTCATGGCTAGACTCGCCCGGGTCACACAGCAACGGGGCTGTCTGACAGGTCGCGGTCCGGGGGGTCCGCACCGGTGTCGAGGAGGATGCATGGTCGAGCTCGGTTCCACGAGCCTCACGATCGTCGGGGTCATCGCGGCGATCGCCGTCGTGTCTCTGATCATCGCTGTCGTACTTCGTCGGCAGGTGCTGGCGGCCGGTGAGGGCACCGAGAAGATGCAGGACATCGCCAAGGCGGTCCAGGAGGGGGCGTCGGCGTACCTGAGCCGGCAGTTCCGCACCCTGGCGGTCTTCGCGGTCGTCGTCTGCGGCCTGCTGTTCCTGCTGCCGGGAGACGGCGGCGTCAAGGTCGGCCGGTCGATCTACTTCCTGGTCGGTGCGGTCTTCTCCGCGACGATCGGGTACCTCGGCATGTGGCTGGCCACGCGGGCGAACCTGCGGGTCGCCGCGGCCGCCTCGCAGCCGGGCGGTCGGGCCGAGGGCGCGCGCATCGCGTTCCGCACCGGCGGGTTCGTCGGCATGAGCGTGGTCGGCCTCGGCCTGCTCGGTGCGTCGTCGGTGGTGCTCATCTACAAGGAGCAGGCGCCCGCGGTGCTCGAAGGCTTCGGCTTCGGCGCGGCGCTGCTCGCCATGTTCATGCGCGTCGGCGGCGGCATCTTCACCAAGGCCGCCGACGTCGGTGCCGACCTCGTCGGCAAGGTCGAGCAGGGCATCCCCGAGGACGACCCGCGCAACGCCGCGACCATCGCGGACAACGTGGGCGACAACGTCGGCGACTGCGCGGGCATGGCTGCGGACCTGTTCGAGTCCTACGCCGTGACGCTCGTCGCGGCCCTCATCCTGGGCAAGGTCGCGTTCGGCGAGCAGGGCCTGGTGTTCCCGCTCGTCGTCACCGCGATGGGTGCGATCGTCGCGGTGCTCGGCGTGCTGATCACCCGTGTGCGCGGCTCCGAGTCCGGCCTCGCCGCGATCAACCGGGGGTTCTACATCTCCGCGCTGGTTGGCGTCCTGCTCTCCGCGATCGCCGCCTACGTCTACCTCCCGGACACGTTCGCCGGCTTCGACGGCGGGTCCCTGGCCGACCACTCCGGCGACCCGCGCCTGGTCGCCTCGGTCGCGGTCGCGATCGGCGTGGTCCTGGCGGGCATCATCTTGTGGGTCACCGGCTACTTCACGGGCACGACGAGCAAGCCGACGCTGCACGTCGCGCGCACCACGCTCACCGGTGCGGCCACGGTCGTCCTGTCGGGCATCGGCGTCGGCTTCGAGTCCGCCGTCTACACGGCGGGCATCATCGCGGCGGCGATCTGCGGGGTCTTCCTGCTCGCCGGCGGTTCGGTCACGCTCGCGCTCTTCCTCATCGCCGTCGCCGGCTGCGGCCTGCTCACCACGGTCGGCGTGATCGTCGCCATGGACACGTTCGGCCCCGTCAGCGACAACGCGCAGGGGATCGCCGAGATGTCGGGCGACGTGACGCCGGAGGGCGCGCAGATCCTCACCGACCTGGACGCCGTCGGCAACACGACGAAGGCCGTGACCAAGGGCATCGCGATCGCGACCGCCGTGCTCGCCGCGACGGCCCTGTTCGGCTCCTACCAGGAGGCCGTCCTGACCGCGATCGGCAAGGCGGTCCCCGACTGGAAGCCCGGGGCGGCGGTCCCCGGCAGCGACATCATCCAGGCGATGGTCAACTACCAGATCATCAGCCCCGTGACGCTCGTCGGCGTGATCCTGGGCGGGGCGACGGTGTTCCTGTTCTCCGGCCTCGCGATCGACGCGGTCACCCGCGCCGCGGGCGCCATCGTGTTCGAGGTGCGCCGCCAGTTCCGCGAGAACCCCGGGATCATGACCTACGAGGTCCGTCCCGAGTACGGCCGCGTCGTCGACATCTGCACCCGCGACTCGCTGCGCGAGCTGGCCACCCCGGGCCTGCTCGCTGCGTTCGCGCCCATCGCGGTCGGGTTCGGCCTCGGGGTCGGGCCGCTCGCCGGCTTCCTCGGCGGCGCGATCGGCACCGGCGTCCTCATGGCGGTCTTCCTGGCCAACTCGGGCGGTGCCTGGGACAACGCGAAGAAGATCGTCGAGGACGGCAACTTCGGCGGCAAGGGCTCCGACGCCCACGCGGCCGCAGTCATCGGCGACACCGTCGGCGACCCGTTCAAGGACACCGCCGGCCCGGCCATCAACCCGCTGATCAAGGTCATGAACCTGGTCGCGCTGCTGATCGCCCCGGCTGTGGTGTCCGTGACGCTCGGCGACTCCGCCAGCCCGACGCTGCGGATCATCATCGCGGCGGTGGCCGCTCTCATCGCCTTCGGCGCGGTCATCGCGTCCCGGCTGCGGGCGGCTCGCGACGACAAGGGCGACCTGACCCGCGAGGCCGAGAAGCTCCTCGCCGGGTGATGCGGAGGCCCCCGGTCGACCGCCGGGGGCCTCGCTAGGGTGTCGTGGGTGCAGCGCAACGAGCTGGTCCGGCAGGTCGCGACCGCGTTCGCGGCGTGCTCGCGCGTGATCGGCAACGACGTGGACGAGCGGGTGCGGCCGAGCGGGCTGACCGGACCGCTCGCCGAGCTCCTGTGGAACCTCGACCCCGAGAGCTCCCGGCCGGCCATGAAGGATCTGGCCCTGGCGATGCACTGCGACCGGTCGAACGTCACGACGCTGGTGGAGCGGCTCGCTGCGCTCGGGCTGGTGGACCGCGCGGAGGATCCGCTCGACCGCCGGTCGAGGATCGTCACGCTCACGCCGCAGGGCCGGGCCACCCGCGCGCGCACCGCCGACACGCTGGCCGAGGACTCGGCGTTCGCCACGCTCTCCGACCGCGACCTGGTCGAGCTCGGGCGCCTGCTCGCGGCTCTCGGCGCATGAGGCTGATGACGTACAACCTCAAGGGGTTGCATCTCTCGGCACGTGCGGCTGCGGCGGTCGTCCGGGCGTCCGAGCCGTACGTGCTCGCCGTCCAGGAGCCGCCCCGCGGCCCGTTCGGGCGGTGCCGGATGCGGCGGTTCGGTGCGTCCGTCGGGCTCGAGCCCGTGGTCAGCGGCCGGGGCGCGCGCACGACCGCGCTGCTGGTCCGGGACCCGTCGGCGGTCCGGGACGCGCGGGCGGTCCGGCTGTCCTGGCGGCCGGGCACCACCCGTCGCGGTGTCTCGGTGGCAGTCGTCGACGGGATCACCGTCGTCGTCGTCCACTTCTCGCTGGACCGCGCCGAACGCGCCGCGCACCTGACCCGGCTGCTCGCCGAGGTCGTCCCGACGACCCGGACCGTGGTGCTCGGCGACATCAACGAGCGGCCCGACGGACCGGCGTGGGCGCGGCTCGCGGCGCACCTCGGGGCAGCGGCCGTGCCGACCGGTCCGACGTTCCCGTCGACCCGACCCGTGCAACGCATCGACGCCGTGCTCCCCACGCCGGACCTGACGGTCGCGGGCGCGTTCGTACCGGACGGCCCGGAGGTCGAGGCCGGCAGCGACCACCGGCCGATCGTCGCCGACCTGCACTGACACACTGAGGCACGTGGAACACGACCTCGTCCTGATCGACCGGCTCCGCGACGACCTGAGGGTCGCCGGCTACGGCGTCGCCGGTGTCGAGGAGGCGCTCGGGTCGATCGCCTCGGACGCCCTGCACCGGGAGGAGCCGGTCCCCGCGCTGCGTGCCACCGCAGGTTCCGGCGACGCCGTCGCGACGCTGGTGCGAGCGTTCCTGCTCGGTGCCGTGGTTCCGGCGTCGGCAGTGGTCGCGGCCCTGCCGACTCTCGGCATCGACGGTGCGGTCGCGCTCGGGCTCGTCGAGACGGGCGGTGACCAGGTGCGCGCCCTCGTCGACCTGCGCCCGTACTCGGCGGTCGACGGCGGGGGCGAGGTCGACTGGTGGATCGCGTCCGACCTGGGCGAGCTGGCCACCGGGCGCCCGCTGCGCACCGACCACGTGCTCGGCGTCGGCGGCGCCTCGACCACGCTCGCGCAGGTCACGGTCCGCGACCCTCGGGCGCTGGTGCTCGACATCGGCACGGGCTGCGGCATCCAGGCGCTCCACGCGTCGCGCCACTCCCGGCGGGTCATCGGCACCGACATCTCGCTGCGGGCGCTGGAGTTCGCGCGGTTCAACGCGCTGCTCGCGGGCGTCGTCCTGGAGCTTCGCGACGGCTCGATGCTGGAGCCGGTGGCCGACGAGCGCTTCGACCTCGTCGTCAGCAACCCGCCGTTCGTCATCACCCCGCGGACGCCCGGCATGCCCGCGTACGAGTACCGCGACGGCGGGCGTGCCGGGGACGCGATCGTGCAGGAGCTCGTCGAGGGCGTCGGGGCGGTGCTGGCGCCGGGCGGGGTCGCGCAGCTGCTGGGCAACTGGGAGGTCCGCCGCGGCGAGCAGTGGCACGAGCGCGTGGGCGGCTGGCTCGACGCGTCCGGGCTGGACGGCTGGGTGGTCCAGCGCGAGCTGCAGGACCCCGCGCAGTACGCCGAGACGTGGATCCGCGACGGCGGCACGACGCCGGACCGCGACCGCGCGGCCTGGGCGTCCCGCTACGGCTCGTGGCTCGACGACTTCGCCTCCCGGGACGTCGAGGCGATCGGCTTCGGCGTGCTGACCCTGCGCCGACCGTTGTCGGGCGCCCCGTCGCTGCGACGGCTGGAGGAGGTCACCGGCACGGTCCGGCAGCCGCTCGGACCGGCCATCGCCGCGTCGCTCGAGGCGCACGACTGGCTCGAGTTCCACGACGACGACGGTCTTCTGGCGTCGCACCTGGTGGTCGCGCCGGACGTGACCGAGGAGCGCTACCTGACGCCGGGCGAGAGCGACCCGCAGGTCGTCCTGCTGCGCCAGGGCGGCGGATTCGGCCGGGCGGTGCAGGCCGGTACCGCGCTCGCGGGGTTCGTCGGCGCCTGCGACGGCGACCTCTCCGTGGGCCAGATCGTGAACGCCCTCGGTGCGTTGCTCGACGTGGGCGCCGACGCGGTCGCCGCCGACATCCTGCCCTCGACCCGCGGTCTGGTCCGCGACGGCCTCCTTCTCCCGTCGGCGGGGCCTGGAACTACTCACAGGTCAACCACAGGTCGGTGACACCGACCGTCCAGGGCACGTCCCTACGTTCAGCCCAGGTTGATTGGCCTGGTCACAGACGTGAGGACGAAGAATGCAGCGCGCATGGCAGCGGACGAGTCCGCTCACCCGGACTCTCGGGGCGGTGGTCGTCGTGGCGATCGCGGCGGCGGCGATCTGGTGGTTCGGCATCCGGGACGCCTCCGCCGCGACCGCCGCACCGATCACCCGGACGGTCGCCGCGAGCCTGACGACGATGGAGAAGTCCGTCTCGGGCAGCGGCACGCTGACGCCGACCGTGCAGCAGGACGTGAACTTCGCGGTCAGCGGGACGGTCACGGGCGTGCCGGTCGCCGTGGGGCAGACGGTGACCGCCGGGCAGACGCTCGCGACCGTCGACACCCTGGCGCTCCAGGCGGACCTCCTGCAGGCGAAGTCGACGCTCGCGAGCGCCCAGGCCAAGCTGTCCGACGCGACGGCGGTCACGCCGGCGTCGGCCGCACGGACCGCGCAGATCGCGGCGGCGCAGGCGCAGGTCGACGTCGCGCAATCGGGTGTCGACACCGCGCAGACGGCCATGAACGGGGCGACGCTGGTCGCGCCGGTCGCCGGCCTGGTCACCGCGGTCAACCTCGAGGTGGGGGACGCGGTCAGCGGTTCGTCGTCGTCGCAGGGGCAGAACCCGAGCAGCAGCAGCAGTAGCAGTAGCAGCAGCAACAGCAGCAGCAGCAGCAGCAACAGCACGGCGCAGTTCACGATCGTCGACACCACCAACTGGAAGGTCGACGTCACGGTCTCCGACGCGGACGTCTCGCTCATCGCGGTCGGGGACCAGGCGGACGTCACGCTCGACGGCGCGACGACGCCGATCTTCGGCACGATCAGCGCGATCGGCCTGCTGTCCACCAGCGACTCCGGCGTCGCGGCCTACCCGGTGACGGTCGCGGTCACGGGTGACCAGGCCGGCCTGCACGACGGCGTCACGGCGACCGTGAAGCTCATCTACGAGCGCCGGGCGAACGTGCTCACCGTGCCGAGCCTCGCGGTCACCACGGCCGACGGGAAGTCGACCGTGAAGGTGGAGGACGCCGAGGGCAAGATCACCACCGTCGACGTGACGGTCGGGGAGACCTCCGGCAACCTCACCGAGATCACCAAGGGCGTCGCCGAGGGCGACAACGTGGTGCTGGTGGTCTTCACGCCGGGCGCCGGCAGCGGCACCGGGACCAACCGCGGCAACCGCACCGGCGAGCTCCCCGGCGGCGGGCAGTTCTTCTACGGCGGCGGCGGTACCGGCGGCACGGGCGGGACCGGCGGGACCGGCGGCGCCCAGTTCAGCAGGCAGGGCGGCGGTTCGACGAATGGCTGAGCTGACCCTCCCCTTCTTTCCCGACGAGGCCGCGACCGATGCGGGCGCGCCCGTCATCGACCTGGTCGGCGTCGGCAAGACGTACACCTCCGGCAGCATCGAGTTCGAGGCGCTCAAGGGCGTCGACCTGCGGATCGACCAGGGCGAGTACGTGGCCGTCATGGGTCCGTCGGGGTCGGGCAAGTCGACGCTGATGAACATCCTCGGCTGCCTCGACACCCTGACCCGCGGCTCGTATCACCTGGCTGGCGAGGACGTGGGCGAGCTGGACGAGATCGACCTGGCCGACATCCGCAACCGGCGCATCGGGTTCGTGTTCCAGCAGTTCAACCTGCTGCCGTCGCTGTCGGCGCTGCGCAACGTGGAGCTGCCGCTGATGTACGGCCGGGTGCACGGCCCGGAGCGCAAGGTGCGGGCGACCGCGGCCCTCGAGCGCGTGGGTCTGGGCGACCGCCTGGCCAACCGGCCCGGTGAGCTGTCCGGCGGCCAGCAGCAGCGGGTCGCGGTGGCCCGCGCCCTCGTCGGCGAGCCCGCCCTGCTCCTTGCCGACGAGCCGACGGGCAACCTCGACTCGTCGTCGACGCACGAGATCCTCGGGCTCTTCGACGAGCTGCACGCGCAGGGCCGCACGATCGTGCTCATCACGCACGAGCTCGAGGTTGCCGAGCGCGCCGAGCGGGTGGTGCGCGTGATGGACGGTCAGATCACGACGGCCGGCACGTCGGACGGCGGTGCCCGATGACCTGGACGGAGACCCTCCGCACGGGTTGGGCGGCCGTGCACACGCACGCGCTGCGCTCCATCCTCACGGTGCTCGGCATCCTCATCGGGATCGCGGCCGTGATCCTGACCGTCGGGCTCGGGCTCGGCACGCAGAAGGACGTCAGCGCGCAGATCAGCCAGCTCGGCAGCAACCTGCTGATCGTCAAGCCGGGCAGCAGCACCACGACCGCCGGCATCCGCGGCGGCTTCGGATCGCGGACCACGCTGACCACGGCCGACGCCGAGGCGCTGGCCTCGTCGGTGAACGCCCCGGACATCGGCAAGGTCGCGGCCGAGAAGACGTCGTCCGCCTCGCTCGTCGCCGGCACCACCAACTGGACCACCCAGGTCACGGGCACCACGGACGACTGGCTCGCCGTGCGCGGCCGGACGGTCGCGTCGGGCGCGTTCTTCACCGCCGCCGACGAGGCGAACCGCGCGAAGGTCGTCGTGCTCGGCCCGGAGACGGCCACCGAGCTGTTCGGCACCACGCGGGTCGTGGGCCAGACCGTCACCGTGGACGACACGGACCTGCAGGTGGTCGGCGTGCTGGCGGCCCAGGGCGCGTCGGGGGACAGCGACCTCGACGACGTCGCCATCATCCCGATGTCGACAGCGGCGGACTCCCTGACCGGCGGTCTGAGCCGGAACGCGGTGTCGACGATCTACATCCAGGCCGCGTCGACCGACCAGCTGAACGCCGCCTACCAGGAGGCCGACACGCTCCTGCTGAACCTGCACGGCATCACGAGCTCCGAGAGCGCCGACTTCACCATCAACAGCCAGGATGCGCTGGTGTCGACGGCGACGGCGGTCTACAAGACGCTGACCGTCCTGCTCACCGGCATCGCTGCCCTGTCCCTGCTGGTGGGCGGCATCGGCGTCATGAACATCATGCTGGTGTCGGTCACCGAGCGGACCCGTGAGATCGGTCTGCGCAAGGCGCTGGGCGCCCCGCCATGGGCCATCCGCCGCCAGTTCCTGGTCGAGGCCACCGTGCTCGGCCTGTCCGGAGGGCTGCTCGGTGCGGCGCTCGGCATCATCGCCGCCCAGATCCTGCCCGGCCTGCTCGACACGTCCGTGGTCGTGTCCGGCGCCGCGGTCGTCGGTGCCGTCGTGATCGCGATGGGCATCGGCCTGGTCTTCGGCGTCTACCCCGCCACGCGCGCCGCGCGACTGGCCCCCATCGACGCGCTGCGCGCGGAGTAACCCATGAACACCCCGAGGAGCATCACCATGTCCACCCGAACCCGTATCGCCCTGGTGGCCCCCGCCGTCGCCGCGGTCACCGTCCTGCTGCTCAGCGCCTGCTCCGGCGGCGGGTCGGCGTCGGCCGCGGCCTCCCCGGCCGCGACGAACGGCGGTGCGCAGCGCGCGCAGGGCCAAGGCCAGGGCCAGGGACAGAACGCCGACCGCGGCGGCACGTCCGGCCAGATCGCCTCCGTGACCGGCACCGTCATGCAGCTGCGTGGCGCCGACTCCCAGACTGCCGTCACGTGGACCGACACCACCACCTTCACCGCGCAGGTGGCCGGGACGCTGGCGGACGTCACCGTCGGCTCCTGCGTCCTCGCGGTCGCCGCGCCCAGCACCGACTCCTCCGGTTCCGCGAGCGCCACGCCGGACACCACGTCGCCGATCGCGGCGACGACCGTCCGGATCACGCCCGCGGCGGCCGACGGCACCTGCGCCGCCGGGTTCGGCGGCGGTGCCGGCGGGTTCCGCGGCGGTCAGCGGCCCAACGGCGCCCCGACCGACGCGCCCAACGGCACACGCCCGTCGGGCGCACCGACCGGTGCCGCCGGCAGCGGCCAGCTCCGCATGTTCGGCGGTGTGGCCAGCGGCAAGGTCAGCGCGATCGACGGCTCCACGCTGACCGTCGCGGCGGTGGGCGCGGACAACGCGACCTCGAACCGCACGGTGACCGTCTCGTCCGCCACGACGTACACCAGCACCAAGACGGCCGACGCGACCGCCGTGGTCGTCGGGCAGTGCGCCACCGCGCGGGGTCAGGCCGACTCCAGCGGCAAGGTGACCGCGACGACCGTGACGATCTCCGCGCCCACCGACGGCTCGTGCACGACCGGCTTCGGCGGCGGCTTCTTCGGTGGCGGCCAGGGTGGTCCGGCGACCGGCGGCCAGCAGGGCGGCGGCACCAATGCGTAGTCGGTCCGCTCGGAACACGGAGGGGTCGGCCGACCCGGTCCGCCCGTCCCTCGCAGCTCGCCGGCGCGCACGGCGCCGGCGGATCATCGTGCTCGGTACGGCCGGCGCGGTCGTGCTGGTCGCGGCCGGTGGCGGGGTGGCGCTCGCGGTGACCGGCGACAGCGGGTCCCGCTACCGCACGGTCGCCGCGGAGAACGCCAGCGTCGAGCAGATCGTCGACTCGGTCGGCACCATCTCGTCGGCGACCCGGCGCGACGCGTCCTTCTCGGTCGCGGGCACGGTCGCGACCGTCAACGCCTCCGTCGGCCAGGTGGTCACCGCCGGCGCCACGCTGGCGACGCTCGACACGGTGGCCCTCCAGGACGCGGTCGACAAGGCGCAGGCCGACCTGGCCACCGCGCAGCAGCAGCTGAGCGACGACCTGGCGTCGCAGACGGCGTCGTCGAGCTCCTCGTCCGCGAGCTCGTCGTCCTCGTCCTCTTCCTCGAACGCGACCCCGGCCTCGGCCAGCCCGACCCAGACCCCGACGCCGACGGCGTCGACCCCCGCGGGCGGCGGCACGGACCACAGCGGCACAGCCGGCACGGACCCGGCTGTCACCAAGGCGGTCGCGGACGTGCAGCACGCCCAGCAGGCGCTGCTCGACCAGCACAAGGTCGTCGCCGACGCGCTCGCCGCCAGCGGCGCCAGCGTGACGGCGTCGCAGGCGTCGTGCGCGGCGTTCCTGGCCGTCGTCCCGACGGACGTCACGGGTACCGACGCCGGCTCGACCGACCCCGCCACCCCGACGCCCACCCCGACCGACCCCGCGACCGACCCGGCGGCACCCGCCGACCCGGCGACGCCGACCACCCCCGACACCAGCGCGGTCACCAAAGCTCTCGCCGACTGCCAGGCGGCCCTGTCCGGCGCGATGGACGCCCAGACGGCCACCGACACGCAGCAGCAGACGCTCATGACGCTGGCCACGGCCCTGGACGACTCGGTCACCGCGCTGCAGAAGGCGATCACGCAGGCCGCCGCGAGCACGTCGAACGGGTCGTCGAACGGGTCGTCGAGCGGCGCAGCCACCGGCGGGTCCACCGGCTCGCAGCCGTCGTCGGGCTCGTCGAACGCGACCCCGACCCAGTCCACCCAGACCCAGTCGACCCAGACCCCGTCCACCAAGAGCAGCAGCACGCCGACCAGCGGCGGCGGCGGCAGCACGACGCAGGCCGCCTCCGCCGCGACGATCCTGGCCGACCAGGCCGCGATCGACCTGGCCGAGGCGGACGTCGCGCTCGCGCAGAGCAAGCTGCCGTTCGCGACGCTCACCAGCCCGATCGCGGGCACGGTCGCGGCGGTCTCGCTGACGGCGGGCCAGTCCGTGACGGCGTCGTCGAGCACCGCGGTGATCACGATCATCGGCACCAACGGCTACGTGGTCACCACGACAGTCCCGCTGAACAAGATCGACATCGTGAAGCTGGGCCAGTCGGCCTCGCTCACGACGCCGAGCACGGACACCAAGCTGACCGGGAAGGTCTCCAGCATCGGGGTCCTGGACGAGTCGAGCACGAGCGAGCCTTCCTACACGGTGGTCCTCGCGCTCGACCCGACGACCGTGCAGCTTTATGACGGCGCCTCGGCGACGGTCCGCCTCTCGGTCGCCGGGGCCGACCAGGTGCTCACCGTCCCGACGTCCGCGGTGCACGTGAACGGCACGACCACGACGGTCCAGGTGCTCAAGAACGGCACGCCGACGGACGTCACGGTGACGGTCGGCGCGGTCGGTGCGGAACGGACGGAGATCACCAAGGGCATCTCGCTGGGACAGCAGGTGGTGCTGGCCAACCTCGACCAGGCCATCAGCACGGGCACGTCATCGACGAACAGCGGCCTGTCGGGCCTAGGTGGGAACAGCACCCAGGGCGGTCCGGGCTCGTTCCAGGGCGGCTTCCAGGGCGGCCCGCCCGCCGGCTTCGCTCCTGGCGGCGGCAACGGCTGAGGGCCACCATGGTCCGATGGCCACCATCGAGCCCGACCTCGTCGTGCCGGACGTCCCCGCAGCCGCACTGTTCTACGCGGAGGCGTTCGGTGCGACGGAGCAGCACCGCGTGCCCGACGGCGGCGTCATCCAGCTGGAGGTGCAGGGCGCTGCGTTCTGGCTGTCCGGCGAGGGGCCGGACCGGCGGGCGCCGGCAGGTGTGGGCTCCCGGTCGGCGTGGCTGATCCTGGTCGTCGAGGACCCCGACGCCCTGTGGAGCCGGGCGGTCGCCGCGGGCGCGACGCCCGAGAACGAGATGACCGACGACTACGGTTGGCGCGTCGGGAGCATCATCGACCCGTGGGGGCAGCGCTGGGAGATCGGCAGGCGGCTCGAGGACTGAGTCCCGCTCGGTAGGCTCTCCGCGTCGCGAGCGCGGCACGGACGGAGGACGACGATGACCGAGCCGGTCAACCAACAGGGCACACCGCAGGTTGCTGTGCTGGGCGGCGGCGTGATGGGGGAGACCCTGCTCAGCGCCCTGCTGACCGCCGGCTGGAGCACCGGCCAGGTCGAGGTCACCGAGCGCGCCGTCGAGCGGGCCGGTGAGCTGGCCAAGACCTACGGCGTGCGCACCGGAGCCTCCAACGCGCAGGCCGCCGGCCGGGCGGACGTCGTGCTCCTGGCCGTCAAGCCGAACGTCGTCGGGTCGGTGCTCGACGAGATCCGGCCGGTGCTGCGCGGCGGCGCGCTCGTGGTCAGCGTCGCGGCGGGTCTGCCGATCGCCAGCTACGAGAAGCGGCTCGCGACCGGCACGCCCGTGGTCCGCGTCATGCCGAACACGCCGGCGGTGGTCGGCAAGGGCGCCAGCGCCATCGCCGCCGGCACCCACGCGAGCACCGGGCACCTGGTCCTCGTCGAGAAGATGCTCGCCGCCACCGGGCTCGTCCTGCGGGTGGAGGAGAAGGACCTGGACGCGGTCACCGCGATCTCGGGGTCCGGGCCCGCGTACGCCTTCTACCTGATCGACGCGATGGCCGAGGCGGGCGTGCTGCTCGGTCTGAGCCGGGACGTCGCGACGAGGCTCGCCGTGGCCACCGTCGAGGGTTCCGCGGCCCTCGCCGCGCAGTCGGGCGACCATCCGGCGGTGCTGCGCGAGCGCGTGTCGTCCCCGGGCGGCACCACCGTGGCAGCCGTCCAGGTGCTCGACGCGCACGGCGTGCGCGCGGGGATCGTTGCGGCCGCCGAGGCGGCCCGGAACCGGTCGCGCGAGCTGGGCACGCAGTACTCGTCGTGAGCCGCGACTAGGTCGTCGACGGTCGGGCCACCCGCAACGCCCAGGCGACGAGCGGCGCCTGCAGCGGGAGCCGCGCCCAGGCGACCACGGGCCGACCCGTCCAGGAGCGGGCATCCGGGCGGCTGCGGACGGCCATCGTCACGTTGCCGGGGAACACCCCGACCAGCAGCGCCGCCGAGGCCGCGCCACCCAGCCGGCGCGTCCGTGGGACGACGAGCGCCGCCGCGCAGGCCAGCTCGGCCAGCCCGCTGCCGAGCACCCACGGGTCCGGGTCGCCCAGCGCGCGAGGGATCAGGGGCCGGAACACCCCCGGCCGGCGCAGGTGGATCGTGCCCGAGGTGCCGAGCAGCGCGGCGAGCGCCAGCGCGGGCCCGTGGCGGCGGAGCGCGTCGGAGAGCACGCGCCACGGTAGGCCGGGGCGTGCCGGGGTGCATGTCGGAGGCCGCCGCTAGCGTCGCTCGTATGGACTACGCCTCCGTGATCGCGTCCGAGTCCGCCCGCGCCGCCGACGCGCTCGCTGCCGCCCCGCTCGGCGCACGCGTCCCGTCGTGCCCGGACTGGGACGCGGCGGACCTGGCCTACCACCTGGGGGAGGTCCAGGACTTCTGGGGAAACCTCGTCGCGCAGGCGCCCATGGGTCCCGACGACCTGGAGGAGACCGTGCGGCGGCCCGACGGCGAGCTCGTGAGCTTCCTGCGCACGCGCACAGCCGCCCTGCTGGACGCCCTGGCCGCACACGATCCCGGTGACCCGTGCTGGTCGTGGTCGTCGACGGGCGGCACCGTCGGCTGGGTTCACCGCCGGCAGGCGCACGAGGCGCTCGTGCACCGGGTCGACGCCGAGCAGGTGGCGGGCCTGCCCGTCACCGACCCGGGGACGGCGCTGGCCTCGGACGGTGTCGACGAGCTGCTCGGCGTGATGCTCAGCGGGCTCCCGCCCTGGGCCGTGTTCACGCCCGACGGCACCCGCGTCCGCGTGCGGGCTACCGACGCCGGTCGCGAGTGGGTGGTCGCGTTCGGGCGCTTCTCCGGCACGTCCCCGACGAGCGGCACGTCCTACGACGACCCCTGCGCGGAGCTCGTCGGCGGTGCACCGTGGGAGGGCGACGACGACGCGGACGTGGCCGCGACCGTGAGCGGGACCGCGTGGGACCTCGAGCTGTGGCTGTGGGGTCGGTCGGCGGGCGACGCGCTCGACCGAGCGGGTGACGACGCAGTCCCCGACCGGCTCCGTGCCGCGATCGTCGAATCGACGCAGTAGCCCGCCCTACGGGCGGGCCGCGAAGCGCTCCAGCAGGTCGGCATGGCCCGAGACGATGATCAGGTCGTTGGACGAGAGCCGCGTCTCCGGCGTCGCGTACACGAAGTCGAGGCCGGGGCTCTTCACGCCCACGACCGTCACGCCGTACCGCTGCCGCACCTTCGACTGCGCGAGCGTGAACCCCTGCGTCTCCTTGGGCGGGCGCATCTTCACGATCGTGAAGCCGTCCTCCACCTCGATGTAGTCGAGCAGCTTCCCCGAGACGAGGTGGGCCACACGCGCGCCGGCGTCCGCCTCGGGCAGGACCACGTGGTGCGCGCCGATGCGCTGCAGGATCCGTGCGTGCTCGTTGCTGACCGCCTTGGCCCAGATCTGCGGCACGCCGATGTCGACCAGGTTGCCGGTGATGAGCACGGACGCCTCGAGGTAGGAGCCGACGCCGACGACCGCCACCGGGAACTCCCGGGCGCCGAGCTGCTCGAGCGCGTCCGGGTTGGCGGCGTCCGCCTCGACGAGCGCGATGCGCCCCGACCACTGCGCCACCAGCTCCGGGCTTCGCTCGACGGCGAGCACGTCCTGGCCGAGCCGGTCGAGGGTCGAGGCGATGGCGGACCCGAACCGGCCGAGCCCGATCACGAGCACGCCCGAGTCCTTCTTGGGCGAGCGCGGTGCGTTCTGGGACCCCTTGGCGAGGTCACCGAATCTGTCAGCCAATGATCGGCCTCTCTTCCGGTAGCCGGATCACCCGACGACGGTTGCGCAGCGCGAGCGCCGCCGCAAGCGTCATCGTGCCAGTCCGGCCGATGAACATGAGCACGACGAGCACGTACTTGGCCTCCTCGGGGAGCGCCAGCCCCGTGGACAGGCCACAGGTGGCGAACGCCGAGATGGCGATGAAGAGCACGGAGTCCAACGGCTGGCCGGTGATGGTGAGCAGCAGCAGCGACGCGACGAGCACGAACGTCGCCGACACCATGGTGACCGCGATCGCGACCTGCAGGGCCTCGCGCGGGATGCGCCGGCCGTACGCCTCGACGTCCCGGTCGCCGCGGCCCTCGGCGAGGATGGCCAGCAGCATCACGGCCAGGGTGGTCACCTTGATGCCACCGGCGGTCGACGCCGAGCCGCCACCGACGAACATGAGCGCGTCGGTGACCAGCCAGGTGCTCTCGTGCATGTGGCCGACGTCCACCGTCGAGAAGCCTCCCGAGCGGGGCATGACGCCCGCGAACAGCGAGGCGAGCGTCCGGCCGCTGAGGTCGAGGTCGCCGAACGTCGCGGGGTTGCGCCACTCGAGGACCGCGATGAGGACCGCACCGAGGATCACCAGGCCGACGCTCGTGGTGATCGTCAGCTTCGAGTGCAGGCTCCAGCGGCGCGGCTCGCGCAGGTGCCGGGCGACGTTGAGGATCACCGGGAAGCCGAGCGACCCGATGAACACGCCGACGATGATCGGCAGCAGCACCCACCAGTCCGACGCGAACGGGTCCAGGCCGTACGTCGTCGGCACGAAGCCGGCGTTGTTGAACGACGAGACCGCGTAGAACACCGAGTGCCAGGCGGCCTTGCCCGCGCTCTCGTCGTACATCAGGAAGCGCGGGAACAGGAACAGGGCGATGAGCGCCTCGAGGGTGACCGACGCGATGATCACGGTCCGGATCAGGGAGCCGACCTCGCCGAGGCGCGTCTCCTTGGTCTCCGACGACACCAGCAGGCGCTGCGTCAGACCGATCCGCCGTGAGACCGCCATGCCGAGCAGGGAGGCGAGCGTCATCACGCCGAGGCCGCCCACCTGGATGGCCACGAGGATCACCACGAGCCCGGCACTCGACCAGTAGGAGCCGGTCGGCACGACCACGAGACCGGTGACAGTGGTCGCCGAGGTGGCGGTGAACAGCGCGTCGGCGAACGGCGCGCGATGCCCGGCGGCCACCGCCCACGGGGTCGAGAGCAGCAGCGTGACGATGGCGATGACCAGGGCGAACACGCCCAGGGCCAGCCGTGCCGGGGAATGCCGGGCGGCGCGGTCGACGTACTCGCGCGCCCGCCAGATCACGCCGGGGCCACCCCGCGCCATCGAACCTCCCGCTCTGTGCCCGGACGGGCTCACTCTGGCATGCGCGGGCGCCCGGGCTCGACCCGACACAGGCGCCTTCCGCCAGGAACGTTCGGATCGACACCGGACCGACCGGGTGCGACGGTGGGCGCATGACGTCGGCGCCGGACCAGCCGCTCGAGGCATCCGTGCGCGTCGTGTGGTCGCAGGACATGCTGGCGTACGACTTCGGGCACGGGCACCCGATGACGTCGGAACGGCTGGACCTGACCATCCGGCTGGCGCAGGACCTCGGGATCCTCGACGGGCCGGGGGTCGAGCTGGCCGGCACGGGCATAGCCGCGGACGACCTGCTGGCCACCGTGCACGACCGCGAGTACATCGCCGCGGTCCACCGGGCGTCGACCGACGGGGTCATCGACCTCGACCACGGCCTGGGAACCTCAGACGACCCGATCTTCCCGGACATGCACGCTGCCACCGCGCGCGTGGTGCAGGGGACGGTCGACTCGGTGCTCGCCGTCTGGGCGGGTCGGGCGGCGCACGCGGTCAACGTGACGGGCGGTCTGCACCACGCGATGCCTGCGGCGGCGTCGGGCTTCTGCGTCTACAACGACGCGGCGGTCGGCATCCGCGCACTGCTGGACGCAGGCGCGCAGCGGGTCGCCTACGTCGACATCGACGCGCACCACGGCGACGGGGTGCAGGCGATGTTCTGGGACGACCCCCGGGTGCTGACGGTCTCGGTGCACGAGACCGGCCACGCCCTCTTTCCCGGCACGGGGCACGCGCGGGAGACCGGTGGCCCGGGCGCGCCCGGGAGCGCCGTCAACATCGCGCTGCCCTCGGGCACGGGGGACGCCGGCTGGCTGCGCGCGATCGACGCCGTCGTCCCGGCGGTCGTGCGTACGTTCGACCCCGATGTGCTGGTCACCCAGCACGGGTGCGACACCCACGTCCTGGACCCGTTGACCCACCTGCGCGTGAGCATCGACGGCCAGCGCACGGCGGCCGAGCTGCTGCACGCCCTCGCGCACGAGGTCGCCGGCGGTCGGTGGGTGGCGCTCGGCGGGGGCGGGTACGCGGTGGTCGACGTGGTGCCGCGCTCGTGGACCCACCTGCTCGGCGTCGCCACCCACCAGCCGGTCGACCCGCAGACCGTGGTGCCCGAGAGCTGGCGCGCTCTCGTCCAGGAGCGCTACGGCCGGCGCGGACCGGACCTCATGACCGACGGCCGCGACGCCCGGTTCAGCCCCTGGGCGTCAGGTTACGACCCCGCCGACGACGTCGACCGCGCCATCCGCGCCACCCGGTCGGCCGTGTTCCCGCTGCTGGGCCTCGACCCGGAGCTGGACTGACCCGTCGCGGGCCGCTTGGGCCGCACGGGGTAGTCCCACCGGTCCCCTCTTTCACTCCAGTCCCACGCGCCACTACGCTGACCAGGCATCCTCCGGTGGATGTGCGAACACGCACGTCGCAGGGGTGAAGAAGGAGAATCGAGCGCATGAGCGAGCAGCCGGCCCGCACCAGGTATCTGACGGTGCTCGAGGTCGCCGAGGTCATGCGCGTCTCCAAGATGACGGTCTATCGCCTGCTGCACTCGGGTGAGCTGCCCGGCGTGCGCGTGGGCCGGTCGTTCCGCGTCCCGCAGGACGCCCTCGACCACTACCTCGCCACCTCGCTGCCCGTGGAGACCGCGGCCGCCGACGAGGACCGCAGGAGCTCCTGAACCGACAGCACGTCGCGGCGGGGTCTGAAGATCGCGTAGGGTAGAGCCTCGGACTTTCTCCGTGCGTGGGCGACTCGGTTGCACATCGGTATTGCACGCGCATCGATCGACCACCAGCAGGCACGGCCCGTCCGCCGGGCCTCCACTCGGAAGTGAAGTGAGGACCCATGGGTTCCGTCATCAAGAAGCGTCGCAAGCGGATGGCCAAGAAGAAGCACCGCAAGCTTCTTCGCAAGACGCGTCACCAGCGCCGCAACAAGAAGTGACCCCGCGCTCGGGGGGATCCGGCAACGGCCCCTCGGCGTAGAGGTGCAGCACGACGGGCTCGGCAGTCGCCGGGCCCGTTTTGTTGTGCCCGCGCGGGGGATCGGCCAGGGGCTCAGAGGGCGCGCTCGAGGACGTAGTCGTCCTCGAGGCGGGTGCCCACGGTGAAGTGCTTGGTGCCGACGACGGCGAAGCCGGACCGCTCGTAGAACGCGCGCGCCCGGCGGTTCTGCTGGTTGACGCCGAGCCACATGCCGGCTGCGCCGCGGGCCGTGGCGACCGACAGCGACGACGCCATGAGTGCATGGGCGACGCCCGCGCCGTGGTGGCCGGGGTGCACGTAGCACTTGGACAGCTCGGCGGCCGGGGCCAGTGTCAGCGCCGCGACGACCTCGCGGTCGGTGGGCGGTGTGAAGACCAGCATCGTGTAGCCGACGAGCGCGTCGTCGTCCTCGGCAACCAGCACGGAACGGTCCGACGAGGCGAGGTAGTCGGCGAAGCGCTCCGGCGACAGCACTGCGTCGATGAACGCCTGCTGGTCGGCGGGAGTCGAGTCGGGCGGGCAGGCGAGGGGGAAGGTCAGCGCCGCGAGGGCGGCCAGCGACGGGATGTCCTCGAGGACAGCCGGGCGGACGGCCATCAGTCGTGCGACCCCCGCCAGGACCGCAGCGCGGTGCGCGCGACCAGCCCGAAGGCCCAGGCGAGGCCGGCGAGGCTGACCACGGCGGTGCCGCGGCGGGTGGTGCGGGCCCGCGTGCGGAACTCCCGCACGGGCCAGCCGACCTCGGCGGCGTACCGGCGCAGGCGGCGGTCGGGGTTGATGGCGCAGGGGAAGCCGACCTCGGACAGGATCGGCACGTCGTTGGTCGAGTCGCCGTAGGCGTAGGACTGGGCCAGGTCGATCCCGTTGGCGGTCGCGAGCGCGCGGACGGCCTCGGCCTTGGCGCGGCCGTGCAGCATGTCACCGACCAGGCGGCCGGTGTAGTAGCCGTCCTTGTGCTCGGCGATCGTGCCGAGCGCGCCGGTCACGCCGAGGCGCCGGGCGATGATCTCGCTGATCTCGCGGGGGGTCGCGGTCACCAGCCACACCGAGTGGCCGGCGGCGATGTGCTCGTCGAGAAGCCGCTGCGTACCGGGGTAGATGCGCAGCAGGAGGACCTCGTCGTAGACGTCCTCGGCGATCGCGGTGACCTCGGCGACGGAGTGCCCGGTCATGATCTCGAGCGCGCGCTGGCGGATCTCGTCGATCTGGTGCTTGTTCTCGCCGAACGTCAGGTAACGGAACTGGTGCAGGCCGAACCGGATGAGGTCGCGCTTCTTGAAGAAGCCGCGCAGGTACAGGCCTTTGGCCAGGTGGAACGCACTGGCCCCGCGGATGATCGTGTTGTCGACGTCGAAGAACGCACCGGTGCAGGGCCCGTCCGGGCTGGCCCCGGGCTCACGGGGGACCGGAGCGGGGGCGACGGGACTCTCGGAGACCGGACGCACGCTTCCACTGTAACGACGGACGCGAGGCACGTGCGCGGGACCTTGGTCGCTACCGTGAACACATGGCGAACACCCTGCGCACGTCGGAGCCGCGGGTACTTCTGTACGGCCGGTCGGGCTGTCACCTGTGCGACGAGGCCCGGGAGGTGGTCGCGGCGATCTGCGACGAGACCGCGACGGGCTGGGCCGAGGTGGACATCGAGGCGGGTCCGTACCAGGGCCGGGACCTCGTCGACGAGCTGGGCGAGCTGATCCCGGTGGTCGAGGTGGACGGCGTGCAGGTGGGCTACTGGCGGATCGATCCCGCGCGTCTGCGAAGAAGTCTTACTGGCGGCGCGGTCCGACCCCTAACCTGACGGTCAGGATCCGGCCCTGCGGGGTCGACAGTGCTGTCGCGGGGGTCGATGTGGACACGCAACGGACGGGACCCCGGTCGACGCCGCGGGTCCGCGCAGTCGGTCACGGTGCTGCCCGGGAGGTCCCACCCGCGACGGTCGCGCGGCTGCCCGGCTACCTCCGGGCCCTGCAGGGGCTCGAGGGCGTGGTCACCACGTCGTCCGACGAGCTGGCCCACGCCGCGGGGGTGACGCCCGCGCAGCTGCGCAAGGACCTGTCGTTCCTCGGTTCGTACGGGCGGCGCGGGGTCGGGTACGACGTGCGGCACCTGTCGGAGCAGATCGGTGTGGTGCTCGGGCTGACCACGCAGCGGCGCGTCGTCATCGTCGGCATCGGCAACCTGGGTCACGCGCTGGCGAGCTACTCGGTGTTCGCCGAGCGCGGGTTCGCCGTGGTGGGCCTGGTGGACACCGACCCGGCCGTCATCGGGACGACGGTGTCCGGGCTGGTGGTCCAGCCGGCGCAGGAGCTGGCCGGCCTGGTCCGCGCGACCGACGCGAGCATCGGCATCATCGCCACGCCCGCCGCGAGCGCGCAGGCGGTCTGCGACGCGCTGGTGGAGGCCGGTGTGGTCGGGATCCTCACGTTCGCCCCGCGGGCGCTGCGGGTGCCGGAGCACGTCGACCTGCGGGCGGTCGACGTGGCCTCCGAGCTGCAGATCCTGGCGTTCCACGACCGAAGGCGCGCGGGCGGCGACTCGGCATGACGGAACGGCCGGCACGGCGGCACCAGCCGCTACGACGACAGCCGGTGCCCCGTCAGATGGGCACCGGCTGCCGTCGTGCGTGGGACGGGGTCAGCCCTTGATGGCCGACACGTCGAGCGCGATGGTGACCTTGTCGCCGACCAGGACGCCGCCGGCCTCGAGGGCCGCGTTCCAGGTCAGGCCGAAGTCCTTGCGCGAGATCGCGACGGTGGCCTCGAAGCCGGCACGCGTGTTGCCGAAGGGGTCGACCGCGGTGCCGTTGAACTCGGTGTCGAGCTCGACGGACTGGGTGACGCCGTGGATGGTCAGGTCGCCGACGATGACGTGCTTCTTGCCCTCTTCGCGCACGCCGGTCGAGACGAACGTCCACAGGCCGAACTGCTCGACGTCGAAGAAGTCGCCGCTCTTGAGGTGGCCGTCGCGGTTGGCGTCGCCGGTCGTGACGGTGGACGGGTCGAGGGTCACCGAGACCGACGTCGCCTCGAGGTGCTCGCCGACCGTGATGGTGCCCTCCGTGACGGCAACCGTGCCGCGGACCTTGGAGATGCCGGCGTGGCGGACGGTGAAGCTCGCCTCGGTGTGCGAGAGGTCGATCGCCCAGGTGCCGGCGGTCAGGCCCGTGGGGAGGGCGGTCGTGGTGGTGGTGCTCATGGGAGTTCCTCCGACTTGTTGAACGATCAACCAAACTGTTAGTTCAAAGTTGTACTACACTGGAGATCCCCCCGCAACCCCGAGACGAGGAAGAGTGTTGTGAGCACGAGCACAGAACCGGCGACGGAGCAGACGGTGACCTGGCTGACGGCCGAGCAGCAGGTGCACTGGCGCTCGTTCCGACAGGGCGTCGCGCGCCTGCTCGGTGTGCTCGAGCACGAGCTCGACGCGCAGTCCGGCCTGTCGACGCACGAGTACGAGGTGCTCGTGCGGCTCTCCGAGGCGCCCGGGCGGACCCTGCGGATGGCGCAGCTCGCCGAGAACATCGCGCACTCACGCAGCCGGCTCACGCACACGATCCGCCGCATGGAGGAGTCGGGCCTCGTCGCCCGCGTGCCCTGCGAGTCCGACGCACGCGGCGTGAACGCCACGATGACCGACAAGGGCTGGGAGACGCTCGTGGCGGCGGCCCCCGGCCACGTCCAGTCGGTGCGGGACCACCTGGTCGACGTGCTCACCCCGGAGCAGTTCGCCGCGCTCGGCGACGCCATGGAGACGGTCCGCGTGCACCTCACGGGTGGCGCGTGTCACGCCGTGGAAGGGCTCGACGCGTGCTGAGCGCACAGGAGTGTTTGCGAGACTGACCCCATGGTCGCCACCACGATCCACCTGATGCGGCACGGCGAGGTGCACAACCCCGAGGGTGTGCTCTACGGCCGACTGCCCGGCTACCGCCTGTCCGAGCGCGGCGCGGCCATGGCGCGGACGGTCGCCGACCACCTGGCGGGCACGTCGACGGGCGCCCCCGGGGGCGAGCGCCGCGTGCGCGACGCCCCGGTGTCGGCGCCGCCGCCCCGTCGTGACGTGGTGGCCGTGATCGCCTCGCCGCTGCAGCGCGCCCAGGAGACCGCGGGACCCATCGCGGCCGCGTTCGACCTGCCGATCGCCACCGAGCCGCGCATCATCGAGGCCGCCAACCACTTCGAGGGGCTGAAGTTCGGCGTCGGCGACGGGTCGCTGCGTCACCCCGAGCACTGGCCGTACCTGCGCAACCCGTTCCGGCCGTCCTGGGGCGAGCCGTACACCGAGCAGGTCGAGCGCATGCTGGCCGCCGTCGCGGACGCGCTGGTGCTCGCGCGCGGCCACGAGGCCGTCCTGGTCAGCCACCAGCTGCCCGTCTGGGTCACGCGCCTCGCGCTCGAGAACCGCCGACTGTGGCACGACCCGCGCCGGCGTCAGTGCTCCGTCGCGTCCCTGACCAGCCTGCGCTACGAGGGCGACACGCTGGTCGGCATCGGCTACAACGAGCCCGCCGCCGCTCTGCTGCCCGGCACCAAGACCGTCGCGGGGGCCTGAGGTGCGCGTACGGCTCGTGGCCGCCCTCGTCGGGGCACTCGTCGTGCTGTCCGGCTGCGGGCAGCCGACGCACACCGGCGACGTGGCGCAGCAGGGCTACCAGTCCGGCGACGGGAGCACGCGCACCTGGGCGGTCGCCGACCGCAAGGGTCCGCTGGAGCTCAAGGGCACCGACTACGAGGGCACCGCGCAGGACGTCTCGGCGTGGCGCGGTGACGTCGTCGTGCTGAACACCTGGTACGCCAACTGCCCACCGTGCCGCGCCGAGGCACCGGACCTGGTGGCCCTGGCCGACGACTACGCCCCCAAGGGCGTGCACGTGCTCGGCATCAACCACACCGACGACGCCGGCGACGCGCAGTCGTTCCAGACGAAGTTCGCGGTGCCCTACCCGAGCATCGACGACACCGACGGGTCCGCGATCGCGGCGCTCGAGGGCATCGTCCCGATCAACGCGGTGCCGACGACGATCGTCCTGGACCGCAGCGGCCGCGTGGCCGCCCGGCTGCTCGGCGTCGTCCAGCCCTCGACCCTGCGCTCCATGGTCGACGAGCTCGTCGCCGAGCCGGCGCCGACACCGGCGTCGTGAGCGTCGTCGCGAGCGCCGGTGACGCTTTCGGCCAGGCGATCATCTCCGGGTCGCTGCTGCTGGCCATCCCGGTGGCGGTGCTCGCCGGGCTCGTCTCGTTCGCGTCGCCGTGCGTCCTGCCGCTGGTCCCGGCCTACCTCGGGTACCTGGGCGGCATGACCGGTGCCGCCGGCAGCCGCCCCGTCGGCACACCGGTGGCCACCGCCCGGCGCAGCCGGCTCCTGCTCGGCGTCTCGCTGTTCATCGCCGGGTTCACGGCGGTCTACCTGGTGCTCGGCGTGCTGGCCGGGTCGCTCGGCGGGGTGCTCCTGGAGTACCAGGACACGATCATGCGGGTGCTCGGGGTCGTCGTCATCGTCATGGGCCTGGCGTTCCTCGGGTTCATCCCGTTCCTGCAGAACGAGCGCCGGATGCACCTCGCCCCACGGGCCGGCCTGTGGGGCGCACCCCTGCTGGGCATCACGTTCGGCCTCGGCTGGGCCCCGTGCATCGGTCCGACGCTCGCCGCGATCATCGCCCTCTCGCTCGACGGCGGCACCGCCGGCCGCGGTGGTGTGCTCGCCGTGGCGTTCTGCCTGGGTCTGGGTCTGCCGTTCCTCATCGTCGCGTTCAGCGTCGAGCGCAGCGCCAGGGCACTGGCGTTCCTGCGACGGCACCGGCTGGCGATCATGCGGCTGGGCGGCGGGCTGCTCATCGTGCTCGGCATCGCGCTGGTGACCGGCGTCTGGGGTCAGTGGGCGGCCTGGCTGCAGAACCTCGTGTCCGGCAACGACCCGTTCGTGCCGGTGGTGTGACATGAGCCAGTACCGCCCCGAGGGGATCTCGGACGTCTTCACGGAGCCGACGGAGCCTGCCGGTGACAAGCCGGTGGTCCAGGGCATCGGCCTGACCGGCTGGCTGCGGTGGGCCTGGCGCCAGCTCACCAGCATGCGCGTCGCGCTGCTGCTGCTCATGCTGCTCGCGGTCGCCGCGGTGCCGGGCACCGTCTGGCCGCAGCGCGCGCAGCACCCCGAGCGCGTCGTCACCTACCTCACGGCCCACCCGACGCTCGGCCCGGTCCTGGACCGGCTCGGCGCGTTCAACGTCTACTCCTCCGTCTGGTTCTCGGCGATCTACCTGCTGCTGTTCATCTCGCTGGTCGGCTGCATCCTGCCCCGCACCAAGATGCACCTGGCGGGCATGCGCGGGCGTCCGCCGCGTGCGCCCCGCCGGTTCGGCCGGTTCCCCGCCCAGGGCGACGGGCTGTCCGAGCGGGCCCCGGAGCGGCTGGCGCAGACCGCGACCACGGTCCTGCGGCGCGGGTGGCGTGTTCTGCCGTTCGTGCCGACCTACCGGGTCGAGTCCCGCGACGAGGGCAACGGCACGTGGTCGGTCTCGGGGGAGCGCGGGTACCTGCGCGAGACGGGCAACCTCGTCTTCCACCTGGCCCTCGTCGGCCTGCTCATCTCGGTGGCCACCGGGCAGGTGCTGCACTACCGCGGGCAGATGATCGTGGTTCAGGGGCGCGGGTTCGCCAACTCGGAGGGCTCCTACGACACGTTCGAGCGCGGCACCGCGTTCGCGCCCACCAGCCTGGTCCCGTTCACGCTCAAGCTCGACGACTTCGAGTCGCGGTTCGACCCCGAGACGCTGGCCTCCCGCGACTTCACCGCGCACGTGACGGTGACCGAGCCCGGCGGGCAGCCGGAGAACAAGACCATCAAGGTCAACCACCCGCTCGACGCGGGCGGCGCCAAGGTCTACCTGCAGGGCAACGGCTACGCGCCCGACCTCTCGATCCGAGACGCCTCCGGCACGCTCGTCGGCGGCGGCGTCACGCCGTTCCTGCCGCAGGACCTGGTCTACACGTCCAAGGGTGTGGTCAAGGTCCCCGACGTCGCCGACAAGAACAAGCAGATCGGCCTGATCGGGTTCCTGCTGCCGACGAAGAAGACGGTGCAGACGCCGAACGGACCGGCCTACGTCTCGCAGTTCCCTGAGCCGAACGACCCGATCCTCGTGCTCAATGTCTGGGAGGGGAACCTCGGGCTCGACACCGGGGTCCCGCAGAACGTGTACGAGCTGGACGAGGCGCGGATGACGCAGGTCAAGGACGCCAACGGCGACCCCGTCGTCCTGACCGTCAAGCCCCGCGAGACCGTCGAGCTGCCCGACGGGCTGGGCACGCTCACGTTCAACGGGCTCAAGCGCTTCGTCGCGCTCGACCTGCGGCACGACCCCGCGCTCGTCTACATCCTGGTGTTCGCGCTGCTCGCGTTCGCCGGGCTCGCGACCTCGCTGTTCGCGCCGCGACGCCGGGTGTGGATGAGGTTCGAGAGCGGCCGCGACGAACAAGTCGGCCGTACAGTGGTGACCGCTGCCGGACTGGCGCGCGGCGACGACGTCGGGCTCCAGCCCGAGGTGGACCGGGTGCTCGCGGCGACGCTGGCAGCCGGTGACAACCCCGATCGAGAGGGCACGCCATGAACACCGGTGACCTGAGCACCCTGCTGGTCTGGGGAGCGGCGACCGCGTTCACGGTCGCGCTCATCGCCTACTCCGTGGACCTCGCGCGCATCGCCGAGAGCTCGCAGCGGACCAAGCAGCCCGTGCTGGTGGCCGCCGGCGCCGGTGGACCGGTGTCGGCCGCCGCGGGATCGGCCGACCAGCGAGCACCCGGCCGGTCCGTCCGAGCGGAAGGGATCGCGCGCTCGACCCACTTCGTCGGCATCGCCCTGCTGTTCACGGGGATCGTGCTGCGCGGGTTCGCAGCCGGCCGTTGGCCCACCGCCAACATGTACGAGTTCACGCTGGTCGGGGTGCTCGTCGCGACGACCGTGCTCGCGATCGTGCAGCGTCGCCGGATCATCGCGTTCCTGTCGGTGGTCGTGATGGGCCTGGCCGTCGTCGCCCTCGTCGTCGCGCTGAACTGGTTCTTCATCAAGGCCGACCAGGTCCAGCCGGCGCTGCAGAGCTACTGGCTGGTGCTGCACGTCGGCGTCGCCATCTCCGCGACCGGGATCTTCACGGTCGCGTTCGGCACCTCGGTGCTGCAGGTGCTCAAGAGCTACCGCGAAGAGGGCGTGGTCGAGAACGCCGGCGGTGTCCGACGGTCGCTCACGGGACGTCGGTTCAGCTGGCTCGAGCAGGTGCCCAGCGGCCGCGAGCTCGAGGCGATGTCCTTCCGGCTGAACGCCGTCGCCTTCGTCCTGTGGACCTTCACGCTCATCGGCGGGGCCGTCTGGGCCGAGCACGCCTGGGGCCGGTACTGGGGCTGGGACCCCAAGGAGGTCGGCACGTTCGTCGCCTGGGTGGTCTACGCGGCCTATCTGCACGCGCGCACGACGCGCGGCTGGGCGGGTCGGCGGGCCTCGTACTTCGTGTTCGTCGGGTACGCCGTGGTGCTCATGAACTTCACGGTGATCAACCTGGTGGTCACCGGCAAGCACTCGTACAGCGGCCTCTAGGCCGTCTCGCGCTCAGCTGGTGGACGGCGGCCCGTCGGTGTTGCGGCGCCGGTCCTCGTCGAGCCGTCGCAGGAACTCGGGGTCGTCGTCGGGCGCCGACGACCGCAGCCGCTCGGGCCGCTTGGTCGCGGGGGCGTCGGAGATCTCCGCGTAGACGGTGCGCCGCGACCAGCGCACGCCCAGCCACACCAGCACACCGAGCAGCGGGACGATGATCAAGAACGCGATCCAGAGCAGCTTGTGCACCCCGAGCCGCTCGTCGCGCGTGCTGCGCAGGATGTCGAACAGGCAGTAGATCGTCAGGCCCAGCAGCGCGAGGACGACGAAGTTGCGCATCCCCCCAGCCTAGACGTTCCGAGCGGGACAGGGGCCCGGGTCGACGCCGCACCGGCCTACCCTGGTACCCGTGCCCGTCGTCGTCTTCTCGCTCCTGCGCCTCGCGCTGTTCGCCGTCTGCTTCGTCGCGCTCTGGTGGGTCGGGATGCGGTCCTGGCTCGCGGCGATCGTGGCGGCGTTCCTCGCGTGGGGGCTCTCGTACGTGCTGCTGTCGAGGCCGCGCGACGCGGCGGCGACGTACCTCGCGGACCGGGCCGGCCGACAGCGTCGGTCCGAGGACGACGCCGCGGTCGAGGACGCCGCCGACGACGCGGCGCGCCAGGACGGCTAGAGCGCCAGTCCGATCCCGAGCAGCACGCCGAAGGCCAGCTCGAGGAACCCGGTGAACATGAGCACCGGCACCAGGGCGCGCCCCCGGGCGCCGAGCAGCACCGTGACGGCGAGCGCGACCGACGGGAAGAGCAGCAGCAGCACGATCAGCGTCCACGGGTTCGCGAACGCGCAGACCACCCCGCCCAGCAGCACGGGCAGCACCACCAACGCGGCGTAGACGCGGCGGGAGCGGTGCTCGCCCAGGCGAACGGCCAGCGTCCGCTTGCCGACGAGGGCGTCGGTGGGCACGTCGCGCAGGTTGTTGGCCATCAGCAGGGCGCAGGCGAGCATCCCGACCGCGACCGCCCCGACCCAGGCCGGCCACGACAGCTCGCCTGCCTGCGTGTAGGTGGTGCCCAGCACGGCGACCAGGCCGAAGAACGTGAAGACGCCCACCTCGCCGAGCCCGCGGTACCCGTAGGGGCGCCGACCGCCCGTGTAGCCCCACGCGGCGAGGATCGCGACCGCGCCGACGGCCAGCAGCCACCACTCGCCGCACAGCCACACCAGCACGGTGCCGAGGACGGCGGCGACGCCGAACGACGTGAACGCCGCGGCCTTGACCGCGCGGGGGCTCGCGGTCCCCGACGCCGTCAGCCGCATCGGGCCGACGCGGTCGACGTCCGTGCCGCGGATGCCGTCCGAGTAGTCGTTGGCGTAGTTGACCCCGACCTGCAGGGCCAGCGCGACGCCGAGCGCGAGGGCGGCCCGGCCCAGGTCGAAGGCGCCCAGCTGGGCGGCGGCGCCGCTGCCGACGAGCACCGGGGCGGCGGCGGCGGGCAGCGTGCGCGGTCGAGCGCCCTGCACCCAGTCGCTGGCAGACGTCACGTGTGGTTCCTCTCGATGCTGCGGCGGGCCAGCTCGGTCGCGGCCTGCCGGTCGATCTTGCCCGGCCCGCGCAGCGGGAGCGAGTCCGTGACCACGAGGTGGCGCGGCGCGTGCGCGGCACCCAGGTGCGCGGTCACCGCGGCGCGGGCGTCGGCGAGCGTCGGTGCGGCGCCCGGGCGGGGCACGACGACGGCGACGACGACCTGTCCCCACTCGTCGTCGGGCAGCCCGACCACGACCGCCTCGCCGAGCGGTTCGAGCGCCGCCTCGACCGCCTGCGGGGACACCTTGGTGCCGCCGCTGACCAGCACGTCGTCCGCGCGGCCGAGCACGGTGAGCCGGCCGTCCGTCCAGGTGCCGAGGTCGGACGTGCGCATCCAGCGGCGGCCGTCGACGTGCACGAACGGCTCCTCGACGCCGTCCGCGTAGCCCTCGGCGAGCACGGGACCGGCCAGCAGGACCCGGCCCGCGTCGTCGATCCGCACGTCGACGCCGGCCAGCGGGACCCCGTCGTACACGCAGCCGCCGCACGTCTCGGACATGCCGTACGTGGTCACGACGGCCACGCCGGCGGCCCGTGCGCGGTCCAGCACGCCGGCGCCCGTGGCGGCCCCCCCGACCAGGACGGCGTCGAACGTGCGCAGCGCGGCCGTGCCGTCCGGGTCCTCGAGCAGGCGGACCAGCTGCGTCGGCACCAGCGACGTGTACCGCGGGCCGCTGCCGAGCAGGGCCGTGGTCTCGACGAACGCCGGGGCGCGGAACGGGCCGTCGGGCACGACGACGGGACGCGTGCCGGCCAGGACCGACCGGACGAGGACCTGCAGGCCGGCGACGTGCTGCAGCGGCAGCGCGAGGAGCCACTGACCGGCACCGGACAGACGGTCGGCGGTCGCGGCGCCGGAGGCGCGCAGCGCGGTCGCCGAGAGCAGGACGCCGCGGGGTTCGCCGGTCGAGCCGGACGTGCGGACCACGAGCGCGACCTCGTCGGCCACGGGCCCGATCCCGGGGCCCACCGCCGGTCCCGTGCCCTCCAGGGCCTCCGCGAGCGCAGCGAGCAGGAGGTCTGCGCGCGCGGGGACGTCGCGCAGGGGCCGGGTCACCGGACCAGGGTAGGCCGCGCGCCGAAGGTCCCAGACCGACTCGGAAACGGCCCGTAGAGTGTCCGGCGGTCCGACCCGAAGGAGCCTCCGTGTCCATTGCCCTGAACCGCGCCCGCCGTCTGCCGGCGATGCTCGTCGTCGCTGCGGGTGCGCTGTCGTTCCTCGCCGCCTGCAGCAGCGGGTCGAGCGACACCACGCCGACGCCCGTTCCCGACGTGACCCAGGGGGCAGTCATCGAGCCGGCCAAGGTCGCACCGCCCGCACCCGTCGTGGCACCGCGGTGGCCGCTCACCGGCCTGGGAGCACCGGAGGTCGCCGTGCGTCCCGCGCTCGCGATCAAGATCGAGAACTCCGGCGACGCCCGCCCGCAGACCGGCCTGGACCAGGCCGACAACGTCTGGGAAGAGGTCGTCGAGGGGGGCATCAGCCGGTTCGTGGCCGTGTTCGACTCGCAGGTCCCGGCCGAGGTCGGTCCGATCCGCTCGGTGCGCCCGATGGACCCGGCGATCGTGGCGCCGATGCACGGGCTCATCGCGTTCTCCGGCGGTCAGCCGATCTTCGTCAACGCGCTCAAGGCCGCGGGGGTCCAGACGATCAGCCAGGACGCCGGTGCGCCCGGGTTCTACCGCAAGAAGGGCGTCGGCCCGGCGCCGCACAACGTCTACGGCACGCCGCAGAAGTTCTGGGACCAGGCCGCGGCGGACCGCACGTCCCCGCCGCCGGCTCAGTTCGTCTTCGCCAAGAAGGCCGACTCCGCGACCGCGGTCGCGGGGGGTACCCCGGCCGGCACCGTCAGCGTGCACCTGTCCGGCTACGCCAAGCCGACCTGGTCGTGGGACCCCACGTCGAGCACCTACCTGCGCTCCGAGGGCAGCACCCCGGCGATCGTCCGGTCCGGCGCCCGGATCACCGCGACGAACATCATCACGCTCACCGTCCACCTCGTGAACTCCGGCACCGTGGACCCGGCCGGCAACCCGGTCCCGGAGACGATCCTGCAGGGCACCGGCGACGGGACCCTGTCCAGCGGCGGCAAGTACGTCGCGGTCACCTGGAAGAAGGGTTCGGTCGGTGAGGTGCTCACGCTGACCGCCGCCGACGGGACGCCCGCCACCCTCGCTCCGGGCGCGACCTGGATCGAGCTCGTGCCGACGGGCACCGGCTCCGTGACGATGAGCTGACCGGCCCGATGCGGTCGCGTCTCGGGCCCGTCGGCGTGGTGCTCACGGTCCTGCTCGCGCTCGTCGCGTGCAGCTCCCCGTCGCCGGAGCCCGCCCCGCCGAGCCCCGCGACCGTGACCGTCGCTCCGACGGTCCCACCGGTCAAGGTCGCGGCGCCGGCGCCCGTGGTGCAGCCGCGCTGGCCGCTGACCGGCATCCCCGGCGACCCCGCCGCGCGCCCGGCGCTCGCGGTGAAGATCGAGAACACCCCCGTGGCGCGGCCGCAGTCCGGGCTCGAGCAGGCCGACATGGTCTGGGAGACCATCGTCGAGTTCGACGTGTCCCGGCTGGTCGCGGTGTTCCAGTCACAGGTGCCGCCCGAGGTGGGCCCCATCCGCTCTGTCCGGCCGATGGACCCCCAGATCCTTGCGCCGATGCACGGGCTCCTCGCGTTCTCCGGTGGCCAGCCCGGCATCCTGGCTCTCGTCGCCGCCAGCGGCGTCCAGCTGATCAGCCACGACGCCGGCGCCCCCGGGATGTACCGGACGTCCGACCGGGCCGCGCCGCACAACGTCTACGGCAAGCCCACCGCGTTCTGGGCACAGGCGGACGCGGACCACCAGGCGCCACCCGCCGAGCAGTTCACGATCGCGCGGAGCGCCGACCGGGCCGCCGCGAGCGTCGCCGGCACCCCGGCGGGCACGCTCTCGTTCCGCCTGTCGCCCGCGTCGAACCCGATCTGGACCTGGGACGGGGCCTCCGGCCTCTGGCTGCGTTCCGAGGGGACCAAGCCGGCCACCGCGCGCGGCGGGGCGCGACTGACCGCGGTCAACGTCGTGTCGATCACGGCCGCCCACCCGCCCACCGGGTACGCGGCGCAGAACGGCGTGCCGGTGCCCACCTACGAGCTCGTCGGGTCCGGCGAGGGCTTCGTCGCGACGGGCGGCAAGGTCCTGCCGGTCACCTGGAAGAAGGACGCACAGGACGCGCCGATGCGCCTGTTCGCCGCCGGCGGGTCGCCGGCCGACCTCGCGCCGGGCAACACCTGGATCGAGCTGGTCCCCGCCGGGTCCGGCTCGGTCACCGTCGGCTGACGCGGGGTCCCTCCCAGGGATGACGTCGGCCGCTACCGGGGGCCGATGTGTCGGCGGACTCCGCGGGCGAGCCTGGGGGCATGGCAGATCTCACGCACTCCCAGGCGGGCGAGCACGACGTCCGGTCGATGGGCGCCGTCGTGGCGGCAGGCGTCGTCCTCGTCGCGCTCCTGGTCGCGGCGGCCGGTGTGCTCGGCGCCGTCGTCGACCTGGCCAGCTGGGCCGTCAGCAGCCGCTGACGCGATTCGTCAGTAGGCGTATGGGAAGCCCGACCAGTCGGGCTCGCGGCGCTCCAGGAACGCGTCGCGCCCTTCCACGGCCTCGTCCGTCAGGTACGCCAGCCGCGTCGCCTCGCCCGCGAACACCTGCTGTCCGGCCAGGCCGTCGTCGGCGAGGTTGAACGCGAACTTCAGCATCCGGACGGCCTGCGGCGACTTGGTCGCGATGATCCGCGCGTACTCGAGGCCGGCCTCCTCGAGGTCCCCGTGCGCGACGACGTCGTTGACCGCCCCCCAGGCGAGCGCCTGCTCGGCCGAGTACTCGCGGGCGAGGAAGAAGATCTCGCGGGCACGCTTCTGCCCGACCTGGCGGGCCAGCAGGGCGGAGCCGTACCCGCCGTCGAACGACCCGACGTTGGCGTCGGTCTGCATGAACCGCGCGTGCTCGCGGCTGGCGATGCTCAGGTCGGCGACGACGTGCAGCGAGTGGCCGCCGCCGGCCGCCCAGCCGTTGACCAGGGCGACGACGACCTTGGGCATGGTCCGGATCAGGCGCTGGACCTCGAGGATGTGCAGCCGTCCGGCGCGAGCGGGGTCGATGCCGTCCGCGGTCTCGCCCTCCGCGTACCGGTAGCCGTCGCGGCCGCGGATGCGCTGGTCGCCGCCCGAGCAGAACGACCAGACGCCGTCCTTGGGTGCCGGGCCGTTGCCGGTGAGCAGGACGGTCCCCACGGACGACGTGGTGCGGGCGTGGTCGAGCACGCGGTAGAGCTCGTCGACCGTGTGCGGCCGGAACGCGTTGCGCACCTCCGGCCGGTCGAAGGCGACCCGCACGACGGGGAGGTCGCGCTGGTCGGACTCCGTACGGAGCACGCCGCGGTGGTAGGTCAGGTCGCTGAGGTCCTCGAACCCGTCGACGGTCCGCCAGCGGGTCGGGTCGAAGGTCTCGCTGACGCTGTCCGGGAGGGTCACGGGACCAGCGTAACCGTTTGGTACACTTGTACCAGAACGTGCGCGGGACGGCGGGGTCTGCCACCCGGCGCGCACGGGGACGCGGGCTGCCGCCGAGCAGCACCGCGCCGCGGAGGTGCACCACCATGGCCTGGATCATCCTCATCGTGTCCGGCATGCTCGAGGCCGGCTGGGCGCTCAGCCTCAAGGCGTCCGACGGCTTCTCGCGCCTGTGGCCGAGCGTCGGGTTCGTCGTCCTGCTGGCGGCGTCCATGGGCGGCCTGAGCTGGGCGCTCAAGACGCTGCCGGTCGGCGTCGCGTACGGCGTGTGGGTCGGCATCGGCGCGGCCCTGACCGCGGTGCTCGCGATCGTGTTCTTCGGCGAGTCGGTGTCCGTGCTGAAGATCGTCTCGCTCGTCCTGATCGTCGCCGGTGTGGTCGGGCTCAACCTGTCCGGCGGCGGGCACTGATGCCGGGGTCGACGGACAAGGGCGCGCGTCGTCGCGCCGAGCTGGCCCGTGCGGCCGCGACCCTCATGCTCCGGGAGGGGCCGGGCGCCCTGACGCACCGCCGGGTCGCGGCCGAGGCGGGCGCGTCGGTCTCGGCCACCACCTACTACTTCGGGAGCCTCGACGACCTCGCGGAGGCCGCGGGGGGCGCGCTCGCGCAGTCGTGGGCCGCGCACGCCCGCGGGGCCCGGTACGACGGTCAACGGGTGTCCGACGATCCCCGCGCGGCCGCGGCCCTCGTCGCCGACGCCGTCCTGCCCCCGGGGGAGGACGCGGACATCCGCAGCCACTACGAGCACCTGCTCGGTGGCGGCCGCGACCCCGCGCTGGCTCGCGCCTTCGCCGCCGGCCGGGCGGAGGTCGACGAGGCCGTCGACGCCATCGTCCTGCTCGTCGGCGCGCCGACCAGCGCCGCGGTCACGATCGCGCTCGTGGACGGCGCCGTGGTCAGCGCGCTGACGGAGCACCGGCCGGTCCGCGCCTGGGCGCGCGAGCTCCTCGAAGCCGCCTGGGTGCGGCCGGTCGTAGGGTGAAGGCATGCCCGTTGACCTGCACGTCTGGTCCATCCCGCTGCGGACCAGGTTCCGCGGGCTGACGGTCCGCGACGGCGTGGTGGTGCGCGGCGACGCGGGCTGGGGCGAGTTCAGCCCGTTCTGGGACTACGACGACGACGAGTCGCTCGCGTGGTGGCGGGCCGCGCGCGAGGCGGCGGACGAAGGCTGGCCGGCACCGGTGCGGGACCGCATCCCGGTCAACGTCACGGTCCCGGCGGTCGACGGGCCGGCGGCGCACGCCATCGTCACGGCCTCGGGCGGGTGTCGGACCGCGAAGGTCAAGGTCGCCGAGCGGGGCCAGTCGCTGTCCGACGAGATCGCGCGCCTCGAGGCCGTGCGCGACGCCCTCGGACCGACCGGTGCGATCCGCATCGACGCCAACGCGGCGTGGGACGTCGACTCCGCCGTCACCCGGCTCGCCGTGCTCGACCGCGCCGCGGGCGGCCTGGAGTATGCCGAGCAGCCGGTCGCGTCCGTCGACGAGCTCGCGGCGCTGCGCCGTCGCACGCACGTGCCGATCGCCGCGGACGAGTCCATCCGCCGCGCTCAGGACCCGCTCGCCGTGGCACGTGCGCACGCCGCAGACGTCGTGGTGCTCAAGGTGCAGCCGCTGGGTGGGGTCCGCGCGTGCCTCGACCTGGCCGAGGCCGTCGGGCTGCCCGTCGTCGTCTCCAGCGCCCTGGAGTCGTCGATCGGCCTGGCCGCCGGGATCGCGCTCGCCGCGGCCCTGCCGGAGCTGCCGTACGCGTGCGGCCTGGCAACTGCCCAGCTGTTCACCGCGGACCTCGTCACGGACCCGCTGCTCCCGCAGGACGGGGCGATCGCGGTCCGGCGCCCGGTCGTCGACGCGGCGCTCCTCGCCGCCGTGGCTGCCGGCGACGACCTCGCGGACCGGTGGCGTCGGCGCGCCGCGGCCGTCCAGGCTCGGGCATGATGGCGGGCGTGACGACGACGGGCGCCGGGGCTGGTCCCGCAACCTCCGCGGCCCGGGTCCTCGTCCAGGCCCTCGCTGCCCTCGGCGTCGAGGACGTGGTCCTCGCACCCGGCTCGCGCAGCGCACCGCTGGCCTATGCCCTGGCCGACGCGGCCCGGCCCGAGCCCCCGCCCGGCGCACCCGCGCTGCGCCTGCACGTGCGCGTCGACGAGCGCTCGGCGGCCTTCGTCGCGCTCGGGCTGGTGCGCGCGTCGAGCGTCGGGCCGGACGGCGCCGTCGTGCCGCCGCGGCCCGTCGCGGTGGTCACGACCTCCGGCACCGCCGCGGCGAACCTGCACCCGGCCGTCCTCGAGGCGCACCACAGCGGCCTGCCGCTCGTCGTGCTCACCGCCGACCGCCCGCACGAGCTGCGCGGCACCGGTGCCAACCAGACGACGGTGCAGGTCGGGTTGTTCGGCGGCGCCGCACGCCTGAGCCTGGACGTCCCGGCGCCCGACGGGCGGCCCGGCGAGGACCGCGACCTGCGCCGGGCGGTCGCCCGCTCGCTCGCGGCCGCGACCGGGGCGCGCACGGGCGACCCGGGACCCGTCCACCTGAACCTCGCCTTCCGCGAGCCGCTCGTACCGGGTTCGGGGCCGTGGCCCGAGCCGTCGACGGTCGGCCTGACCCATGTGCACGCGCGACCGGTCGCGCCGTCGGCGGTCGCCGCGGAACCGTCGGCGGGTGCTCGGCGCGGTGGCGCGCCGACGGTCGTCGTGGCCGGCGATGACGCGGGTCCGCTGGCGCGTCGGCTGGCCGAGGCGAACGGCTGGCCGCTGCTCGCGGAACCGTCCTCCGGCGCCCGCGGCGGGACCCACGCGATCGCGGCGTACGTGCACCTGCTGGGGCACCCGGAGCTCGGCGGTGCCGTCCGACGCGCGGTGGTGCTCGGGCGGCCGACCCTCTCGCGGCCGGTGCAGCGGCTGCTCGGGCGCGCGGACGTCGAGGTCGTCGTCATCGGTGCCCGGGGCGCCGACTGGCCGGACGCGACGCGCAACGCGAGCGAGGTGCTCCTGGAGGCGCCCGCGCGGATGCGCAACGGCCGCATGCGGGCCCCCGAGGGCTGGCTCGAGGCGTGGCTGGCCGCGGACAAGGCCGCCGGAGCCGCCGTGGACGGGGTGCTCGACGGAGCGTCCGACGGTCGCCGGTCGCGCAGCGGCGCGCGCGTCACGGGTCCCGTCCTCGCCCGGGCCGTGGCCGAGGTCAGCGCGCCGGACGACGTGCTGGTCGTCGGCTCGTCCAACCCCGTGCGCGACCTCGATCTGGTGGCGCGCTGGTCGGCGCCGCCGGTCGTCGTCGCCAACCGCGGCCTGGCCGGCATCGACGGAACCGTCAGCACCGCGGTCGGCGTCGCGCTCGGCCTGCCGGACCGGCGGGTGCGCGCGCTGCTCGGCGACCTCACGTTCCTGCACGACATCGGCGGGCTGCTGCGCGGACCGCTCGAACAGGTGGTGCACCTGCAGCTCGTCGTCGCCAACGACGACGGGGGCTCGATCTTCGCGACGCTGGAACCGGGCGAGCCCGAGCGTGCCGACGTGTTCGAACGCGTCTTCGCCACCCCGCACGGGGTGGACATCGCGGCGCTGTGCGCCGGCTACGGCGTCCGGCACACGCGCGTCGGAGACGTCGACGGTCTGCTGCCCGCGCTCGCCGCGCCCGGTCCCGGGCTCAGCGTGGTCGAGGTGCGCGTGGACCGGACCGGTCGTCGGGCGCTCGGCGCGCGTCTGGCCGCCGCCGTCGCGGCGGCGCTCCGGGACTGAAGTCCTAGATCCATGCGAAACTCGCAGACAATTCCCAGGTTCTGCGGAGGGTGGTTCCAGCGCGGCTGTGTGTAGTGGTACTCGACCAAGGAGGCCACACGTCATGACCAGCACCCCCGAGAACGGCGCCAACGCCGGCGACGCTCAGAACCAGCCGACCGAGCCGATCACGCCCGTCGCCCCGACCGAGCCGATCGCGTCCGTCACGCCCGCCCAGCCCGTCGCGCCCGTCGCGTCGACCCAGCCGCTTCCGCCCGTCCAGGCGACGCAGCCGCTGCCGGTCGCCCCCGCGGCGCACCCCACCAACCCGTTCACGCCGCCGCACCCCGCGGCGCCGGCCGACCAGCGCGCCGCGTACGAGGCCGCCCAGGCCGCCGCCGCTGCCGCAGCCGCCGCGCAGGCCGAGGCCGTCCGCCGCGCCCAGTGGGACGCCGCGCAGCGCGCCTCGGTGCAGGACCCTGCGGTCGCACAGCAGCCGGCCGCCCAGCCGCCGGTCGCGCAGCAGCCGCTCGTGCACCAGTCGGCCGCCTACCAGGTGCCGCAGCAGCACGCGCCGATCGGCCAGCAGCCGTACGCGCCGCAGGGCCCTGAGCCGGTCGTGCCGACGCAGCGCAAGCGCCGCACCTGGATCCCGGTCACGTCCGCCGCAGCGGCCGCCGCGATCATCGCCGCGGTCGCCACCGGTGGCATCGTGCACGGGCTGTCCGCCGACGACGCGTCCGGCTCGGCCGGTCGCCCCGCCTCGATCGCCACCATCGGCGCCGACAACAACGACACCGTCCCGGTGTCCGGCTCGACGTCCGACAACCCGGACTGGGAGGCCGTCTCCAAGGCCGTCCAGGCCTCGGTCGTCGCCATCTCGGTGACCATCGGCAACGGCAGCTCCGGCGCCGAGGGCTCCGGCGTGATCGTCGACGACTCCGGCCACATCGTGACCAACAACCACGTCGTCGGCGACGCCGACAAGGACAGCATCTCGGTCACCCTCAACGACGGCCGCATCTTCAAGGCCACCGTCGTCGGCACCGACCCGACCACCGACCTCGCGGTCATCAAGCTCACCGACCCGCCCAAGGACCTGAAGGCCGCCGCGTTCGGCGACTCCTCCAAGGTCGTCGTCGGCCAGCCCGTCATGGCTGTCGGCAACCCGCTCGGCCTGGCCAGCACCGTCACCACCGGCATCGTCTCGGCCGTGGACCGTCCGGTCTCGACCTCGGGCGAGAACGGCGGCGACGCCACCGTCACCAACGCCATCCAGGTGGACGCCGCGGTCAACCCCGGCAACTCCGGTGGCCCGCTGTTCGACGCCTCCGGCCGCGTGATCGGGATCAACTCCTCGATCGCCACGCTGTCGCAGGAGTCGGGCTCGATCGGCCTCGGCTTCGCCATCCCGGTCGACCTGGTCAAGAACATCGCCGCCCAGCTCGTCCAGGACGGCACGGCCGAGCACGCGTTCCTCGGGGTGACCCTCTCGGACGGCACCGCGACCGCCGACGGCGTGACCCGTCGCGGCGCGCTCGTGGAGTCCGTCAGCGACAGCTCGCCCGCCTCGAAGGCCGGCATCCAGGCCAAGGACACGATCGTCGCGATCGATGGCAAGGCCGTGGCCGGCGCCGAGTCCCTGACCGCCTACGTCCGGGCCCTCCCGTCCGACACCAAGGTCACGCTGACGGTCGTCCGTGACGGCAAGTCGTCGGACATCGACGTCACGCTCGCGGTCCGTCCCGAGTCGGCCGCCTCCTCGAACGGCAGCGGCTCCGGCAACGGCAACGGCAACGGCTCCGGCAGCGGCTCTGGCAACGGCAGCGGGTCGGACAACGGCAGCGGCAGCGGGTCGGACAACGGCAGCGGCACGCAGCAGGCGCCCGGCCTCGGCCAGGGCGACAGCAGCGGGTCGGACCAGGGCGGTGCCAGCGGCCTGCCCAACGGCATGACCCCGGACCAGCTGTGGAAGTGGTTCCAGAGCCAGCAGCAGGGCAACGGCTGACCGTCGATCGCCCGACGACCAGCTGACCGCCGGCGGCCGCCGGTCCTCGCACCCCCCATCGGGGATCCGGCCGCCGGCCCCGGGCGCCCGCGCCCGGACGGTCGGCTCACCGCGGCTCGCACCCCCTTGAGCCGCGCCACCGCGGTCCCACCGGACCGCAGGCAGTCCCGGACCGCACACGAGCGGTCCGGGACTTCGGCGTTCCCGCGGCGGTCCGGGTCACGCATGACGAGGTGCGGCCTCGCCGAGGCTCAGCCGCGGTCGACGTCCCGGCCCAGCGCATGGCGCATCGGCTCCAGCTTGGCCTCCGACTCCGCCAGCTCGGCGGCCGGGTCGGACGCCGCGACGATGCCGCAGCCGGCGAACAGCCGGACACGCCGGGGGTCCTCGGGGTCGATGTGCGCCGAGCGCAGGGCGATGCCCCACTCCCCGTCGCCGTCGGCCCCGAACCAGCCGACCGGGCCCGCGTACCGGGCGCGGTCCATGCCCTCGATGCTGCGGATCAGCTCGCGCGCGGCGACCGTGGGGGTGCCACAGACGGCGGCGGTCGGGTGCAGCGCGGCCGCCAGAGCCAGGGACGACGGGTGCGCGCCGTCGGTCGAGGCCAGCACCCCGGTCACGTCCGAGGCCAGGTGCAGCACGTTCGGCAGGTGGAGGACGAACGGCACGTCCGGCACGTTCGTCGACGAGCAGAACGGCTCGAGCGCCCCGGCGACGGACTGCACGGCGTACTCGTGCTCCTCGAGGTCCTTCGACGAGTGGGCGAGGATCGCGGCGCGGGCGAGGTCGGCGTGGTCGTCGCCCGTGCGCCGGATGGTGCCGGCCAGCACGCGGGACGTGACCAGACCCTTCTCGGACCGCACCAGCAGCTCGGGGGTGGCGCCGACCAGGCCGTCCACGCTGAACGTCCAGCAGGACTCGTAGGCGTCGGCCAGCCGCTCCAGCGCCCAGCGCACGTCGACCGGGTGCTCGGTGCGCGCGTGCACGTCGCGGGCAAGGACGACCTTCTCCACGTCGCCCGCCCGCACGGCCGCGATGCCGCGCGAGACGACGCCCATCCAGTCGGCGGCGTCGGCGTCCTCGTAGACGACCGCCCCCGGGTCGGTCGGGGCGACGCGCGCCCGGATGACGTTGCTGAGCCGCGGCGCCGCCCCGAGGCGGGCACCCGTGGTGATCGTCGTGAGCCAGGTCTTCCCGGACCGGCGTCCGACGACGACGCTCGGCACGACGACGACGCCGCCGGCGGGGGACTCGTCGTCGAACGCGAACGAGCCGAAGGCGACGGGACCGGTCCCGGGCACCTGCACCTCGTCGCGCACGATGGCGTGGGCGAGCAGCCCCCGCCAGGCGCGCTCGGCGTCGGCGAACCGGTCCGCGCCGCCGACCTCGACCCGCAGCGTCTCGCCCCAGGCGACCAGGCCGTCGCCGCGACGCACCCACGCCAGCGGCGCGCCGGTCGAGGGCAGCAGGTCCAGCAGGTCGGCCGCGGAGTGCTCGTCGGCGAGGTCCTCGAGTGCGACGGTGCGCACCACGAGCGGGTGCGGGACCGGGATGCCCGTCGGGGCGGAGGGCAGCTGGCTCATCGGCTCCAGCGTAAGGCTCCGCCGTGCTGCAGCCATTCACGCCCTCAGGCGTGCCTCAGGAGAGTGGCGGTTCGTGGCGGGCGCCGCGGACCTGCGACGATGGGGACCATGCCGCGCGCCAGCCTCGACAAGGACCCGCACGACGTCGCTGTGATGTTCGACGCCGTCGCCGCCCGCTACGACCGCACCAACGACGTCCTCTCGCTCGGGCAGGACCGCGCCTGGCGGCGCGCGACGATCAAGGCTGTCGACGCCCAGCCCGGCCAGACCGTGCTGGACCTCGCGGCCGGCACCGGAACCTCGTCGGAACCCATGGCCGACGCCGGCGTGCGGGTGGTCGCCTGCGACCTGTCCGTCGGGATGCTCGAGGTGGGCAAGCGACGCCGGCCCGACCTGGCGTTCGTGGCCGGGGACGCCCTGCACCTGCCGTTCGCCGACGAGTCCTTCGATGCGGTCACCATGTCGTTCGGCCTGCGCAACGTGAGCGACGTCGAGAGCGCGCTCGACGAGCTCTACCGCGTGACCAAGCCCGGTGGCCGCCTCGTGGTCTGCGAGTTCTCCCGACCCACGTTCGCGCCGTTCCGCACGGTGTACACCAACTACCTCATGCGCGCGCTGCCGCCCGTCGCGCGGGCCGTGTCCAAGGAGCCGGACGCCTACGTGTACCTGGCCGAGTCGATCCGCGAGTGGCCCGACCAGGCCGCGCTCGGGCAGCTGATCAAGGGCACCGGCTGGACCCAGGTGGCGTTCCGCAACCTCACGGGCGGCATCGTCGCCCTCCACCGGGCCACCCGCCCGGCCTGACGGCACGCGCCGGGCGACGAGCGTTCGGCAAGCCGATGCGCGGATGTCGGGACTCGTCGGCCGTCGGGGTGAACAATGGGGCTCGCGGCGCCGCGCCGCGGGCGGAGCCTGTGAGTCTCCCGGCAGATCAGCGCCGTTCTCCGCCGTCACGACGGAAGTAAGCCAAGCCTTCGCAGACAGTGTTTCGGGCCGTGGTTACACTCGCCGAATCAGTACGTGAACAACGTCACAAGTGGGGTCACTGGTGGTGGATGCAGCACACGATGACGCGGACGTCATCGTCGTGGGCGCGGGCCCGGCAGGGTCCGCCGCCGCATTTCACTGCGCCTCCGCGGGCCTGGACGTACTGCTCCTGGAGAAGTCCGAGTTCCCGCGCGACAAGGTCTGCGGCGACGGCCTGACGCCCCGCGCGGTCGCCGAGCTGGTGCGCATGGGACTGCCCATCCGCGAGCAGGACGGCTGGATCAGGAACCAGGGCCTGCGGGTGCTGGGGGGCGGTCACCGCCTCGAGCTGGCCTGGCCCGAGCTGTCGAGCTACCCGTCCTACGGGCTCGCGAAGTCTCGGATGTCGCTGGACCACACGCTCGCCGACCACGCGCGCGCCGCGGGCGCCAAGCTGCAGGAGCGCACCACCGTCACGGGCGCCCTCACGCACGAGCGCTCGGGACGGGTCGTCGGCGTCACGGCCAAGACGGTGGACGGGGTCGCGGAGTACCGCGCACCGGTCGTCATCGCGGCCGACGGCGTCTCCGCCCGGCTGGCCACGGGCCTCGGCCTGGAGAAGCGGATGGACCGGCCCATGGGAGTCGCGGTCCGTACCTACTTCCGCA
The DNA here is from genome assembly GCF_049994875.1 of Cellulomonas sp. McL0617. Lineage (GTDB taxonomy): Bacteria > Actinomycetota > Actinomycetes > Actinomycetales > Cellulomonadaceae > Cellulomonas. Next base: position 3,371,702 of record NZ_CP188256.1, on the reverse strand, counting down.
CCCCGCGGCACGACGACCCGTGGATGGAGAGCCATCTCGAGCTCTGGGACGGCGACAAGCTGATGCCGGGCTACGGATGGATCTTCGCGCTCGGCGACGGCACGGCGAACGTGGGGCTGGGCTCGGTGGCGAGCACGGCGGCGGCGACGAAGATCGACTACAAGGCGCTGTTCGCCACCTGGATGGCGAACGCGCCCGCCGAGTGGGAGTTCACGCCCGACAACCAGGTCGGCCCGGTCCGCGGCGCCGCCCTGCCGATGGGGTTCAACCGCGGCCCGCTGTACGGCAACGGCCTCATGCTCGTCGGCGACTCCGCCGGGATGATCAGCCCGTTCAACGGCGAGGGGATCGCATACGGCCTGCAGGCCGGCCGGGTCGCCGCGGACGCCATCGCGCAGGGTCTGGCACGGGGGACCGCAGCCGGCCGCGAGCGCGCCTTTGCCACGTACCAGCGCCGGATGAAGGATGATCTCGGCGGCTACTACACGCTCGGCCGGATGTTCGTCCGGCTCATCGAGCACCCGGAGATCATGCGGGTGTGCACGCGGTACGGCCTGCCCCGGCCGCTCGTCATGAAGTTCGTCCTCAAGCTCTTGTCCGACTGCTACGAACCCCGCGGCGGTGACCTGGTCGACCGGGTCATCTCCGGACTCAGCCGGCTCGCGCCGGCAGCCTGACCGGCACGACGCAGCACGCCCCCCGAAAGCACCTCGCCGTTGAGGAGTGACGCACGATGAGCAACCCGTACGTGCCCCTGCTGTTCCTGATGGGCATCGCTGCCCTGATGGCGCTCGGCGGCGTCGGCTCCTCCGTCATCCTGGGCCCCAAGCGGTACAACCGCGCCAAGCTCGAGGCGTACGAGTGCGGCATCGAGCCCACCCCGCACGCCATCGGCGGCGGCCGCTTCCCCATCAAGTACTACCTCGTGGCCATGACGTTCATCGTCTTCGACATCGAGGTGGTGTTCCTCTACCCGTGGGCGGTCAGCTTCAGCACGCTGGCCATGTTCGGGCTCGTCGCGATGATCGGGTTCCTGGTGATCATCACGGTGCCGTTCGTCTACGAGTGGCGGCGCGGGGGCTTCGAGTGGGACTGAGCGCCGGCCGGACCGGCACGGCAACCTGCACAGCAACCAGCACAACCGCTCGTCCGGAGGTTTGACATGGGGATCGAAGAGGCGCCGTCAGGCTTCCTGCTCACGACGGTCGAGGATCTCGTCGGCTACTTCCGCAAGGGTTCGCTGTGGCCGGTCACGTTCGGCCTCGCCTGTTGTGCCATCGAGATGATGGCCGCGGGCGCCAGCCGGTTCGACATCTCGCGCTTCGGCATGGAGGTGTTCCGCGCGTCGCCGCGCCAGGCTGACCTGATGATCGTCGCCGGCCGCGTGAGCCAGAAGATGGCCCCGGTCGTGCGCCAGGTCTACGACCAGATGTCGGAGCCCAAGTGGGTGCTCTCGATGGGGGTCTGCGCCAGCAGCGGCGGCATGTTCAACAACTACGCGATCGTGCAGGGCGTCGACCACATCGTGCCCGTCGACATCTACCTGCCCGGCTGCCCGCCGCGGCCCGAGATGCTGATCAACGCGATCCTGACCCTGCACGAGCAGATCCAGAACGAGCCGCTCGGTGTGAACCGCAAGGAGGCGGCCGCCGCGGCGGAGGCAGCCGCCATGGACGCGACGCCGACGTCGCACATGACGGGGCTGCTGAAGTGAGCGAGGAGAAGACGGACGCCGCGGCGGCCGCGAAGCCCGGCGACGCCGGGACGCAGGCGCAGCCGACCAGCGAGGCCGCGCTCGAGGCCGGCGGCCAGAACCTCGGCACGCGCACGCCGATCGAGATCGTCGAGGTCCGCAGGGGCATGTTCGGCACGACGGGCTCGGGCGACACGTCCGGCTACGGCGGCCTGGTCTCCCCGATCGCGCTGCCCGGCCCGAGCGAGCGCCCGTACGGCGGCTGGTTCGACGAGGCGGTCGACATCCTGGCGGAGGTGCTCGACGAGTCCGGCACGGGCTACGCCAACGCCGTCGAGTCCGTGGTGGTCGACCGTGAGGAGCTGACGCTGCACGTGCGGCCCGCGCACCTGGTCGAGGTCGCCCAGGTGCTGCGCGACGACCAGGACCTGCGGTTCGAGCTGAGCCTCGGCGTCTCGGGCGTGCACTACCCGCACGACGTCGGCCGCGAGCTGCACGCGGTCTACCACCTGACGTCGGTCACGCACTCGCACAGCCTGCGGCTCGAGGTCGCGGTCGCCGACGCGGACCCGCACCTGCCATCGACGGTCGCGGTCTACCCCGCCAACGACTGGCACGAGCGCGAGACCTACGACTTCTTCGGGATCATCTTCGACGGTCATCCCGCCCTGGCCCGCATCGAGATGCCCGACGACTGGCCGGGCCACCCGCAGCGCAAGGACTACCCCCTCGGGGGCATCCCGGTCGAGTACAAGGGCGCAACCATCCCGCCCCCGGACCAGCGGAGGTCGTACCGATGACCACTCAGACACCCCGAAGCACCGCCCGCGTGGTGGACAGCGAGACCGAGGGCGTCCCCTCCTTCGAGGCGTCCGGCGGCGACTGGTCCGACATCGCCGAGGAGGCCGCCCGCCTCGGCGAGGAGCGGATCGTCGTCAACATGGGCCCGCAGCACCCGTCGACCCACGGCGTGCTCCGGCTCATGCTCGAGATCGACGGCGAGACGGTGACCGAGGCCCGTGCGGGCATCGGCTACCTGCACACCGGCATCGAGAAGAACATGGAGTTCCGCACCTGGACCCAGGGCGTGACGTTCTGCACGCGCATGGACTACGTCGCTCCGCTGTTCCAGGAGGCCGCGTACTGCCTGGCCGTGGAGAAGCTGCTCGGCATCACGGACGACGTCCCCGAGCGCGCCACGGTCATCCGCGTGCTGCTCATGGAGCTCAACCGCATCACGAGCCACCTGGTGTGCCTGGCCACGGGCGGCAACGAGCTGGGTGCCACGACGATCATGACCGTGGGCTTCACCGCCCGCGAGGAGATCCTGAAGATCTTCGAGCTGATCACCGGCCTGCGCATGAACCACGCGTTCATCCGCCCCGGCGGCGTGGCCCAGGACATCCCGCCGGGCGCGATCGACACGATCCGTGAGTCGCTGGTCGTCGTCCGCTCGTTCTTCAAGCAGCTCGAAGACCTGATGATGGCCAACCCGATCCTGCACCTGCGCCTCAAGGACGTCGGCTACCTGGGCCTGTCGGGCTGCATGGCGCTCGGCATCACGGGTCCGGTCCTGCGCAGCGCCGGCCTGCCGTACGACGTGCGCAAGGCCACGCCGTACTGCGGCTACGAGACGTACGACTTCGACGTCCCGGTTGCCGAGACCGCGGACTCGTGGGGCCGGCTCGTGGTCCGCGTCGAGGAGTGCTACCAGTCGATGAAGATCGTCGAGCAGACGCTGGACCGCCTGCAGAAGATGGGCCCCGGACCGGTCATGGTGGCGGACAAGAAGATCGCCTGGCCTGCGCAGATGGCCATCGGCGCCGACGGCATGGGCAACTCGCTCGACCACATCCGGGAGATCATGGGCACCTCGATGGAGGCCCTGATCCACCACTTCAAGCTGGTCACCGAGGGCTTCCGCGTGCCGGCCGGCCAGGTCTTCCAGACCGTCGAGCACCCCCGCGGCGAGCTGGGCGTGCACCTGGTGTCCGACGGCGGCACGCGGCCCTACCGCGCGCACTTCCGGGACCCGTCGTTCAACAACCTGCAGGCGACGTCGATCATGTGCGAGGGCGGGCAGATCGCCGACGTCGTCGTGGCCGTCGCGTCCCTCGACCCGGTGCTCGGAGGGGTGGACCGCTGATGTCGGTTGAAGCCGGAAGGCCCGCTGGTCGAGGTGCAGGCCAGACGCACCGGACGTCCTACGACGCCGAGACGAGCGCGCGCCTCACCGCGGACTCGGACGTGATCGTGGCCCGCTACCCGCAGGCGCGCTCGGCGCTGCTGCCGATGCTGCACCTGGTGCAGGCCGAGGACGGCTACGTCAGCCCCCGCGGCATCGCGTTCTGCGCGTCGCACCTGGGCCTGACCACGGCCGAGGTGTCCGCGGTGGCGACGTTCTACACGCAGTACAAGCGCCACCCGAACGGCGACTACACGGTCGGTGTCTGCATCAACACGCTCTGCGCGGTCATGGGTGGCGACGCCATCTGGGAGGAGCTGTCGGACCACCTCGGGATCGGGCACGACGAGACCACGCAGGACGGCGCGATCACGCTCGAGCGCATCGAGTGCAACGCGGCCTGCGACTACGCGCCGGTCGTGATGGTCAACTGGGAGTTCTTCGACAACCAGACGCCCGACAGCGCACGCGGCCTCGTCGACACCATCGCCTCGGGGGAGCCCGTCGCCCCGACGCGTGGCGCCGACACCGTCGTGAAGTTCACGGACATGTCCCGCGTGCTGGCCGGGTTCGACGACGGCCGCGCCAACGAGGGTGTCGGCGCCGGCGTGCCGACCCTGCGCGGCATCGAGCTGGCCCGCGCCGAGGGCTGGGTGGCCCCGCCGCTCACGGCGACCGGCACCAAGGCCCCTGCCGGTGGCAAGCCGGAGGTCGGCGGCGAGCAGTCCAGCGCCGAGCGTCCCGTGACGACCGCCGGCGACGTGTCGGCCGAGGGCCGGCGCAAGAAGCAGACCTCCGACGACGCGAAGGAGTCCTGATGGCGACGACGCTGACCCCGGTCCTCACGGACACGTGGGACGCCGACCGCTCGTGGACGCTGGCCACCTATGAAGGTGCCGGCGGCTACCGGGGCCTGCGTCGGGCCCTGGGCATGCAGGCGGCCGACGTGGTCACCATGGTCAAGGACTCCGGTCTGCGCGGCCGCGGCGGTGCCGGGTTCCCGACGGGCATGAAGTGGGGCTTCCTGCCCGCGCCCGACGGCGGCCCGCGCTACCTCGTCGTCAACGCGGACGAGTCCGAGCCGGGGACGTGCAAGGACATCCCCCTGATGATGGCCAGCCCGCAGCACCTCATCGAGGGCATGATCATCACCAGCTACGCGATCGGCTGCGACCACGCGTTCCTCTACGTCCGCGGCGAGGTCCTGCACGTCTACCGCCGCCTGCTGCTGGCCATCCAGGAGGCCCGCGCGGCCGGCTACCTGGGCACCGACATCCTCGGCTCGGGCTACGACCTCGAGATCACGCTGCACTCCGGCGCCGGCGCTTACATCTGCGGCGAGGAGACGGCGCTGCTCGACTCGCTCGAGGGCCTGCGCGGCCAGCCGCGACTGAAGCCCCCGTTCCCGGCGGTCGCGGGCCTGTACGCCCGACCGACGGTGGTCAACAACGTCGAGTCGATCGCATCGATCCCGGGGATCGTCGTCGGCGGCTCGGACTGGTTCAAGTCGATGGGCACCGAGCGTTCGACCGGCCACGGCCTGTTCTCGTTGTCCGGCCACGTCACGCGGCCCGGCCAGTACGAGGCGCCGCTGGGCATCACGCTGCGCGAGCTGCTCGAGATGGCCGGCGGCATCCGCGAGGGCCACGAGCTGAAGTTCTGGACGCCCGGTGGTTCGTCGACGCCGATCTTCACCGCCGAGCACCTCGACGTCCCGCTCGATTACGAGTCGGTCGGTGCGGCCGGTTCCATGCTCGGCACGCGCGCGCTGCAGATCTTCGACGAGACCACGTCGGTGGTCCGTGCCGTGACGCGCTGGACCGAGTTCTACAAGCACGAGTCCTGCGGCAAGTGCACCCCGTGCCGCGAGGGCACGTACTGGCTGACGCAGGTGCTGCAGCGCATCGAGGCCGGCCAGGGCACCTCCGCGGACATCGACCTGCTCCTCGACCTGTGCGACAACATCCTGGGCCGCGCCTTCTGCGCACTCGGCGACGGCGCGACGAGCCCGATCACCTCGGCCGTGCAGTACTTCCGGGACGAGTTCGAGGCGGGCACCCACACGCCGGCCGACGTGCTCTTCCCGCCCGAGCACAGCTCGCTGTTCACCTACACGCCGCGCCAGACCGGCGTCCTCGCGGGGGTCCACGCATGACGATCCTGTCCAACGGACCGACCAGCAAGCTGGTCCCGTCGGCCCCCGTGGAACGACGGGCGGAGCCGACCGACACCGTTACGTTCACCGTCGACGGCATCGAGACCACGGTGCCGAAGGGCACGCTCGTCATCCGCGCCGCCGAGCAGCTGGGCATCCAGATCCCGCGGTTCTGCGACCACCCCCTGCTCGCCCCGGCGGGCGCGTGCCGTCAGTGTCTGGTCGAGGTCTGGGCACCCGGGCGCGACGGCAAGCTGTCGAAGATGCCCAAGCCCCAGGCCAGCTGCACGCTCGAGGCCAGCCCGGGCATGGAGGTCAAGACGCAGCACACCTCGCCCGAGGCGGACAAGGCGCAGCACGGCGTCATGGAGCTGCTGCTGGTCAACCACCCGCTGGACTGCCCGGTCTGCGACAAGGGCGGCGAGTGCCCGCTGCAGAACCAGGCGATGAGCAACGGGCGCGCGAGCACCCGGTTCGTCGACGTCAAGCGCACGTTCCCCAAGCCGATCGCGATCTCCACCCAGATCCTGCTGGACCGCGAGCGCTGCATCCTGTGCCAGCGCTGCACGCGGTTCTCCGAGGAGATCGCGGGCGACGTGTTCATCGACCTGCAGAAGCGCGGCGCCAACCAGCAGATCGGCCGGTTCGACACGGCGATCCTCGGGTACACGGGGGAGGCCCCGCTCGGAGCCGCCGCCGAGGACACCTCGGGGCGACCGTTCGCGTCGTACTTCTCGGGCAACACCGTGCAGATCTGCCCGGTGGGCGCCCTGACCAGCGCCGCCTACCGCTTCCGGTCCCGGCCCTTCGACCTGGTGAGCACGCCGGGCGTGGGGGAGCACGACGCGCAGGGGTCGGCCATCCGCGTCGACCACCGCCGCGGCGTGGTCCTGCGCCGGCTCGCGGGCGAGGACCCCACGGTCAACCAGGAGTGGATCACCGACAAGGACCGTTTCGCGTTCGCGTGGCAGTCGGCGCCGGACCGCATCACCACCCCGCTCGTCCGCAACGCCGACGGCGAGCTCGAGCCCGCCAGCTGGGTCGAGGCGCTCGACGCGGCCGCCGCGGGCCTGCGCGCAGCGGCGTTCCCTGACGACCCGCGCGAGACCGCGACCGGTTGGGCCGTGCTGGCCGGTGGTCGCCTGACGCTCGAGGACGCCTACGCGTACGGCAAGTTCGCCCGCGTCGCCCTGGGCACCAACGACGTGGACGGTCGGGCCCGGCCGCACTCCGCCGAGGAAGAGGCCTTCCTCGGCCACCACGTGGCCGGTCGCACGCTGGAGGTCACGTTCGCGGACCTCGACCGGGCGCCCGCCGTGCTCCTGGTCGGCCTCGAGCTCGAGGAGGAGGCCGGGATCGCGTTCCTGCGCCTGCGCTCCGCCGTGCTCGACCACAAGACGCGCGTGCTGTCCGTCGCGGCCCTGGCCAGCCGCGGTCTGGAGCGCCTGGGCGGGACGTTGATCCCGTCGGCCCCCGGGACCGAGGCGGAAATGCTGGACGGCCTCGACACCGAGGTCGCGGAGGCCCTGTCCCGGGACGGTTCCCTCATCCTCGTCGGCGAGCGGCTGGCCGGCGTGGCCGGCGGCTACTCGGCGGCCCTGCGCCTCGCGCAGCGCACCGGTGCGCGCCTGGCCTGGATCCCGCGCCGCGTGGGCGAGCGCTCCGCCGTCGAGGCCGGCCTGCTCCCGACGCTGCTGCCTGGCGGGCGACCGGTCGCGGACTCCGCGGCGCGGGTCGACCTCGCCGCCGTCTGGGGTGTCGAGCACCTTCCCGCGGAGGCGGGACGGTCGACCGGTCAGATCCTCGCCGCGGCCCGCTCGGGCGGCCTGGGCGGCCTGGTCGTCGGCGGCCTCGAGCCGGCCGACCTGCCGGACCCGGCGATCGCCCGCGAGGCGCTCGACGCGGTCCCGTTCCTGGTCTCTCTCGAGGTGCGCCGGTCCGAGGTCACCGACCGCGCGGACGTCGTCTTCCCGGTGGCGCCGCCCAGCGAGAAGTCCGGCACGTTCGTCACGTGGGAGGGCCGTCCGCGCCCGTTCCCGCAGGCGCTCGTGTCGCACGCGCTCGCCGACCACCGCGTGCTCGACCGGCTCGCCGACGCGCTGGGCGCGGACCTGGGCCTGCAGACGCTGGCGGCCGTGCACGCGGAGCTGGACCAGCTGGGTGGATGGGACGGTGCGCGGACGGACGCGCCGCTCGTGCCCGCCGCGGAGCCGCCGGCGGTCGTCGAGGGCACCGCCGTGCTGGCGACGTGGCACCAGCTGCTCGACACGGGTCGGCTGCAGTCCGGCGAGCCGTTCCTGGCCGGCACCGCCAAGCGCGCGGTCGCGCGGGTCTCGCTCGGCACGGCGCGGGGCGTCGGCGTCGTCGACGGCGGATCGATCGCCGTCGGCACGGACGCCGGCACCATCACCCTGCCGGTCGCGGTCACCGACATGCCCGACCACGTGGTCTGGCTGCCGACGAACTCGCTGGGCAGCGCGGTGCGTGACACCCTGCACGCCGACGCCGGGGACGTGGTGCGCCTGACGCCCGGCCCGCTCACAGAGGAGGTGGGCGCGTGATCACCGCCCTGCCCACGGCCGCACTGCCGCCGGTCACGGCGGACTTCAGCAACGACACGTGGTGGATCGTCCTGATCAAGGCCGTCGCCATCGTCGTGTTCCTGCTGGTCAGCGTGCTGTTCGCCATCTGGTTCGAGCGCAAGGTCGTCGGTCGCATGCAGCAGCGGCCCGGCCCCAACGTGCACGGACCGTTCGGACTGCTGCAGTCGCTGGCCGACGCCATGAAGCTCCTGGTCAAGGAGGACATGACGGTCAAGGCCGCGGACAAGATCGTCTACATCCTGGCGCCGATGGTCGCGGTCTTCTGCTCGCTGCTGGTGTTCGCGGTCATCCCGTTCGGGCCCGCGGTCGACCTGTTCGGCCACGTCACCCCGCTGCAGCTCACCGACTTCCCGGTGGCCGTGCTCTACATCCTCGCGTGCGCGTCGGTCGGCGTGTACGGCATCGTGCTCGGTGGCTGGTCGTCCGGGTCCACGTACCCGCTGCTCGGCTCGGTCCGCTCGACCGCGCAGGTCATCAGCTACGAGCTCGCGATGGGTCTGTCGCTGGTGACGGTGTTCATCGTCTCCAAGTCGATGTCGACCTCGGCGATCGTCACGTCGCAGGTGGGCCACTGGTGGCTCATCCCGCTGTTCCCCGCGTTCGTGATCTACATCGTCTCGATGGTCGGCGAGACCAACCGGCTGCCGTTCGACCTCCCCGAGGCCGAGGGCGAGCTGGTCTCGGGCTACATGACCGAGTACTCCTCGATGAAGTTCGCGTGGTTCTTCCTCGCCGAGTACATCAACATGCTCAACGTCTCCGCGATCGCCACGACGCTGTTCCTGGGCGGCTGGCGGGCGCCGTGGCCCATCTCCGCGGTCAACGACGGGATGTTCAACCACGGCTGGTGGCCCATCCTGTGGTTCGTCGCCAAGATCTGGATCTTCATGTTCTTCTTCGTCTGGGTCCGCGGCTCGGTGCTGCGCTTCCGGTACGACCAGTTCATGAAGATCGGCTGGAAGGTCCTCATCCCGATCGCGCTCGGCTGGGTCGTCTTCGTCGGCGCCTGGCAGGGGCTGCAGAGCTTCACCGACGTGCCGACGCAGAAGATCCTGTTCGCCGCCGCCGGGGTGATCCTCCTGGTGCTCGTCGGGCTGATGTTCGTGCCCGAGAAGAAGAAGGCGCCACCGCCCGGACCGACCGGGCCGAAGGTGTACGACCCATACTCGGGCGGCTACCCCGTGCCGCCCAAGCCGGGCCAGGTTCTGCCGCCGTCCCCGCGCCGGCAGCGGATGGCAGCGGCGGCGAAGGCGTCGGTCACGGCCGGCCCCTCGGGTGGCGACGAGAACGACAGCAACGAGAGCAGCGAGGTGCACGGTGGCTGACAAGCCCACGCCCCCACGGCCCGCGGGCTCCGGCAAGCAGCCGGCCCGCAAGCCGGCGCCGGCCGCCGGCACCCGCAAGCCGGCGACACGTGCCGGCGCCCGCCCGCCCGCCACCCCGGGCAAGGCCGCCGCGCCGCGCCCCAAGGCCGGCGAGGTGGCTCGGCCGACCGCCCCCGAGGGCTACCAGTCGATGATCGAGCCGCGGAACTGGGTGGCCGACCTGCTGGCGCCCGTCGGCGGCTTCGGCGTCACGCTCTCGAACATGTTCCGGCCGACGGTCACCGAGCAGTACCCGTCGGAGAAGGTGCCGACCAAGCCGCGCTACCACGGCCGGCACCAGCTCAACCGGTATGCCGACGGCCTGGAGAAGTGCATCGGGTGCGAGCTGTGCGCCTGGGCGTGCCCCGCCGACGCCATCTACGTCGAGGGCGGTGACAACACCCCTGAGGACCAGCACTCGCCGGGCGAGCGGTACGGCAGCGTCTACCAGATCAACTACCTGCGCTGCATCTTCTGCGGCCTGTGCATCGAGGCGTGCCCGACCCGGGCGCTGACCATGACCAACGAGTACGAGCTCGCCGGTCCGACGCGCGCGGGCATGATCTGGGAGAAGCAGGACCTGCTCGCCCCGCTGCGCAGCGGCATGCTGCAGGCGCCCCACCCCATGGTCGAGGGCACGACGGACACCGAGTACTACCGCGGCGAGGTCACCGGCTCCACGCCGGCGCAGGTCGCGTGGGTGGCCGAGCACCGTCCCGACGACCCGACGCTGCCCGGCGGCGCCGGGCTCGACGCCGCGAACGTGCCCGGTGCGACCGCCGCGCTCATGGCCGGCACGGTGGCGGCCGCGAACAAGCAGGGCACGCGATGAGCACGTCGACGCTGACGCTGATCCAGGCCCTCGCCGACACGGGCAAGACGTCCACGGGCGAGGCGGTCCTGTTCTGGTGCCTGGCGCCGATCATGGTGCTCTCCGGCATCGGGCTCCTGGTCGTGAAGAAGGCCGTGCACGCCGCGCTGCTGGTGATCACGATCATGATCTCGCTGGCCATCCTGTACATCGCGCAGGGCGCGGTGTTCCTCGGGATGGTGCAGGTGGTGGTCTACACCGGCGCGGTGATGATGCTCTTCCTGTTCGTCCTCATGCTCGTCGGCGTCGACGGGTCGGACTCGCTGGTGGAGACCATCCGCGGGCAGCGCTGGATCGCGCTGCTCGCCGGTGTCGGCCTGGCCTGCGTGCTCGTCGGCGTCGTCGTGAAGGCCGTCTACACGCCGCACGGCTTCGCGGCCGACGCGGTCAACAACAACCCCACGGGCATCGCGGAGCTCCTGTTCGGGAGCTACGTGTTCGCGTTCGAGGTGGTCGGCGCCCTGCTGGTCACCGCCGCGCTCGGCGCGCTGGTGCTCACCCACCGCCAGCGGCTCACCCCGCGCGTCGGCCAGAAGGAGCGGGCCGACGCCCGCGTCGCGGCCGGCGCGGTGCTCACCCCGCTGCCCGCACCGGGCGTCTACGCACGCCACAACGCGATGGACGTCCCGGCGCTCGGCCCGGACGGTCGCCCGCTCGACAGCTCGGTCCCGCGTGTTCTGCGCATCCGCGGCCAGGAAGCCGACGCGCAGGAGTTCGCCGCCCGGATCGACCGGGTGCTGGCGGGTGGGTCGGTGGTGGCCGGCAAGCAGTTCGGCAACCCGGACGGCCCGCAGAGCGCCGGCAGTCCCGACACGTCCCGGCCGGCCCCGACGGAGGAGAACCAGTGAGCCTGTCCCACTACCTCGTGCTGGCGGCGATCCTCTTCTCGCTGGGTGCGACGACGGTCCTGCTGCGGCGCAACGCGATCATCGTGTTCATGGGCGTCGAGCTGATGCTCAACGCCACGAACCTCACGCTCGTCACCTTCGCGCGCATCCACGGTGACCTCACCGGCCAGGTGATGGCCTTCTTCGTGATGGTCGTCGCGGCCGCCGAGGTCGTCGTGGGCCTCTCGATCATCGTGGCCATCTTCCGAACCCGACGCTCGGCCTCGGTCGACGACGCGAACCTGTTGAAGAACTGAGGGGCGGGGACGTGCACACCCTGACAGCCCTGGTGGCGAGCCTGCCATCAGACACGACGATCGGTCCGGCGACCGATACCGTCTCGGCGGGCATCCTGCTGGTCGCGCCGCTGCTGATCGGCATCCCGCTGGCCGGCGCGGCGGTGCTGCTGCTGCTCGGGCGCCGCAGCGACCGCTGGGGCCACTGGCTCGGCGTCCTGGCGTCGTCGGCAGCGTTCGTCGTGGGCGCGATCGTCTTCGTCAAGATGCTCCAGCGCTCCGAGGGGTCGCGCGTCTTCGACGTCAACCTGACGCACGGCTGGATCGAGGCCGGCTCGTTCCACCTGGACGCCGGGATGCGCCTCGACCCGCTGTCGATGACCTTCGTGCTCCTGGTGACGTTCGTCGGCACGCTGATCCACATCTACGCCGTCGCGTACATGGAGCACGACGCGGACCGTCGCCGGTTCTTCGCGTACCTCAACCTGTTCATCGCCGCGATGCTCACGCTCGTGCTGGCCAACAGCTACCTGCTGCTGTTCTTCGGCTGGGAGGGCGTCGGCCTGGCGTCGTACCTGCTGATCGGCTTCTGGAACCACCGGCTGGACTACGCGGTGGCGGCCAAGAAGGCGTTCATCGCCAACCGCATCGGCGACCTCGGGCTCATCATCGCGATGGGCCTCATGTTTGCCACGTTCGGCAGCGTCAGCTTCGACAGCGTGCTGCACGGGATCGCGCCGGGCACCAGCCAAGCGGCGCTGAACGGCATCGCGATCATGCTGCTGCTGGCCGCCTGCGGAAAGTCCGCGCAGTTCCCGCTGCAGTCCTGGCTCGGCGACGCGATGGCGGGCCCGACACCCGTCTCCGCGCTCATCCACGCCGCCACCATGGTCACCGCGGGCGTCTACCTCATCGTGCGGTCCGCGCCGCTGTTCAACGCGGCACCCGACGCCCAGCTGGTCGTGGTCTGCGTCGGCGCCGTCACGCTGGTCTTCGGGGCGATCGTCGGCTGCGCGAAGGACGACATCAAGAAGGCCCTGGCCGCCTCGACGATGTCCCAGATCGGCTACATGGTCCTGGCGGCCGGCCTCGGCCCCGTGGGCTACGCGTTCGCGATCTTCCACCTGCTGACGCACGGCTTCTTCAAGGCCGGCATGTTCCTCGGGGCCGGTTCCGTGATGCACGGGATGGACGACCAGGTGAACATGCGCCACTTCGGCGGCCTGGCGCGGTACATGAAGATCACCTACATCACGTTCGGGTGCGGCTGGCTGGCGATCATGGGCGTCCCGCCGTTCTCCGGCTTCTTCAGCAAGGACCACATCATCGAGGCGGCCTTCGTCCCGGTGGAGGGTGCGCCCTGGCGGGCCTGGGTGTTCGGGTCCGTCGCGCTCCTGGGCGCGGCCATCACCGCCTTCTACATGTCCCGCCTGTTCTTCATGACCTTCGAGGGCGAGAAGCGCTGGTCGGACAAGACCGACGGCAGCCACCAGCACCCGCACGAGTCCCCGAGGCTCATGACCTGGCCCATGATCGTGCTGGCGGTCGGGTCGTTCGGGCTCGGCTGGTACCTCAACGCGGGCAGCAAGTTCGTCGACTGGCTGACCCCGGTGCTGGGCACGCCGGTCGAGGACGACCCGGTCGTCTCGGCACTCGTCCTGAAGATCGTGACCCTCGCGCTCGTCGCGGTCGGCATCGCGATCGCGTACCGGCGCTACGTCTCCTCGCACGTCCCCGTCATCCCGCCGGTCGGCACCTCGCTGACCCGCGCGGCCCGCGTCGACCTCTACCAGGACGCCGTCAACGACGTCCTGCTGGTCGAGCCGGGCCAGGCCCTGACCCGCTCGCTCGTGTACGTCGACCGCACCGCGATCGACGGGACCGTCACCAGCGTCGGCCGGCTCACCGTCGGCCTGGGCGCGATCGCCCGACGGGTCCAGACCGGCTACGTGCGGTCCTACGCCGCATCGATGCTGCTCGGGCTCGTCGTCCTCGTCGTCGTCGTCCTGGTCATCCAGATCTGATGGAGCTCACACCGATGTCGTCCTCCTTCCCCTGGCTGACCGTCCTGGTCGCGGTGCCGGTGCTCGGCGCCGTGCTGCTCTGGGCGCTCCCCGCCGGTCTCCGCAAGCACACCCGGTCCGTCGCGCTCGCGGTGTCGTTGGTCGTGCTCGCCCTCGGCGTCGGCGCGCTGCTCGCGTTCGACACCAACGCCTCGCAGACCGTCCAGCTGTACGAGCAGCACGCGTGGATCCCGGCGATCGGCGCCTCGTACGCGGTCGGCGTCAACGGCGTCGGGCTCTCGCTCGTGCTCATGTCGCTCGTGCTGGTGCCGCTCGTGGTGCTCGCCGCATGGCGCGAGCAGGGCTCGGACACCGTCCCGACCGACCGGCTGCGCCGCTACCTCGCGCTGGTGCTGCTGCTCGAGGCGTTCATCATCGCGGTGTTCTCGGCGCGCGACGTGTTCCTCTTCTACGTCCTGTTCGAGGCCATGCTCATCCCGGTCTACTTCATGATCGGCATGTTCGGCGGGGCGCAGCGGCGGTACGCGGCGGTCAAGTTCCTGCTCTACTCGCTCGGCGGCGGCCTGATCATGCTGGTCGCGGTGATCGCGCTGTACCTGCAGGGCAAGGGGGGACCGCAGGGCTTCCTGACGGCCAACCTGACCGGTCTGGACATGCCGCAGAACACGGAACGGCTGCTGTTCCTGGCGTTCTTCCTGGCGTTCGCCATCAAGGCCCCGATGTTCCCCGTGCACACGTGGCTGCCCGACGCGGCGCAGCAGGCGACCCCCGGCACGTCCACTCTGCTGGTCGGCGTGCTGGACAAGGTGGGCACCTTCGGGATGCTGACCCTGTGCCTGCCGCTGTTCCCGGGCGCCTCGAGGTGGGCGGCGCCGGTGATCATCGTGCTGGCGCTGATCTCGATCCTGTACGGCGCGGCGCTGGCCATCGGCCAGAAGGACATCATGCGGTTGATCGCGTACACGTCGGTGTCGCACTTCGGCTTCATCGTGCTCGGCATCTTCGCGTTCACGTCCACGTCGATCGCCGGCTCGTCGCTCTACATGGTCAACCACGGGCTCTCGACCGGGGCCATGTTCCTGCTGGCCGGGTTCCTGGTAGCGCGCCGGGGGTCCCAGGAGATCTCGGCGTTCGGGGGGCTGCAGAAGATCGTCCCGGTCATGGCCGGCTACTTCCTGGTCGCCGGGCTGTCGGTCCTGTCGCTGCCGGGTCTGTCGACGTTCATCAGCGAGTTCCTGGTCATCGTCGGAACCTTCGCCCGGCACCCCGCCGCGGCGATCGTCTCGACGCTCGGGGTCGTGCTCGCCGCGATCTACATCCTGTGGCTCTACCAGCGGATGTTCACCGGACCCGCACCGGCCGACATGCAGGCCATCCCGGAGATGCGCACCCGTGAGCGGTGGGCGGTCGCGCCCCTGCTCGCGCTCATGCTGATCTTCGGCTTCGTGCCGCGACCGGCGCTCGACCTGGTGAGCCCGCCGGCGACCGTCACCCTCCAGCAGGTCGGCGTCACCGATCTGCCTGCCGAGAAGGGGAGCAACTGATGTTCACCGCACCCACGATCGACTGGGGCGCCCTGAGCCCCATCATCATCGTGCTCGGCGCCGCGATCATCGGCGTCCTCGTCGAGGCGTTCGCACCCGCCAGGGCCCGCCGTCCCGCGCAGCTGGTGCTCGCGATCGGAGCGATGGTCGGCGTGCTCGTCGCCGTGGCCCTCCTGTGGTCCGGTGTGAAGAAGCACGGCGGCACGACGGTCCTCGGCGGCTCCCTGCTGGTCGACGGACCGACCCTGGTCCTGTGGGCCACGATCGGGGTGCTCGCCCTGGTCTCGCTGCTGATCATCGCCGACCGCACGGAGACCGGCGAGGACGCGTTCGCGCCCAACGCCGCGGCTGTCCCGGGCTCGGACTACGAGGAGGTCGCCCGACGCAAGGGCGTCCGCCAGACCGAGATCTACCCGCTGGTGCTCTTCGCCACCGGCGGCATGCTGATCTTCCCGGCGGCCGGCGACCTGCTGACGCTCTTCGTCGCGCTCGAGGTCCTCTCGCTGCCGCTCTACCTGCTGGTGGGCATGGCGCGTCGGCGTCGCCTGCTCTCGCAGGAGGCGTCGATGAAGTACTTCCTGCTGGGGGCGTTCGCGTCCGCGCTGTTCCTGTTCGGCATCGCGCTGATCTACGGGTACAGCGGCTCCCTGCGCTACTCGGACATCGCCACGGCGACGGGCACGCCGAACGGGATGGAAGGACTGCTGCTCGTCGGCGCGGTCCTGATCCTGTCGGGCCTGCTGTTCAAGGTCGGTGCCGTGCCGTTCCACACGTGGACGCCTGACGTCTACCAGGGCGCCCCGACGCCGATCACCGGCTACATGGCCGCCTGCACCAAGGTCGCCGCCTTCGGCGCGCTGCTGCGGATCGTCTACACGGTGTTCCCCGGCCTGAGCTGGGACCTCGGCGTGGTCCTGTGGACTGTGGCGATCCTGACGATGGTCGTCGGCACCACGGGCGCTCTCGTGCAGAACGACATGAAGCGCATCCTCGGGTACTCCTCGGTCGCGCACGCCGGGTTCATCCTGGTCGGCATCATCGCGCTCAACCAGGCCGGCATCACCGCGGTGCTGTTCTACCTGCTGGTCTACGGCGCGGCGACGGTCGGCGCGTTCGGCATCGTCTGGCTGGTGCGCGAACGGACGGGTCAGACTGCCGACGGCACGCCGGGCCCGATCCTCGGCGAGGCCACGCACCTGTCGCAGTGGGCCGGCCTGGGTCGGACCAACCCCGTGCTCGCCGTGACGTTCTCGCTGTTCCTGCTCTCGTTCGCGGGCATCCCCCTGACCGCAGGCTTCATCGGGAAGTTCGGCGTGTTCTCGGCCGCGGTCGACGGCGGCGCCTGGCCGCTGGCGCTCATCGGCGTGCTCGCCTCGTCGGCGGCGGCGTTCTTCTACGTGCGGATCATCGTGCTGATGTTCTTCACCAGCCCGCCCGGCGCCCCCGAGGAGGTGGCCCCGGCCGACGTCTACGCCGCCTCGGGCGCCGTGCCCATCGAGGCGGTCCTCGGCTCTCCGTCCGTGTCGGCCGTCGCCGTCGAGACCCCGCCGTCGACGGAGGTGGAGGCGCGCTCGACGATCTCCACCACCGTGGTCAGGACCGAGGGCCTCGCCGTGGCGGCGATCGCGATCTGCGCGCTGCTCACCGTCCTGCTCGGCGTCGCGCCCTCCCCGGTCATCGAGGCGATCCAGAGCGTGGCGTCGTTCCTGCCGTGAGCCCGTGTCCTGCATCGGGGCGTCGGGAAGATAGGTTCGTGCCGTGACCACCATGACGGCCTTCCCGCTGGCCGATGCCGCCCTGGGCGAGCGCCTGTCCGCGCGGCTGGAGATCGTCGAGGAACGGCTCCGGGACGCCGTCACCAACGTCGACCCCCTGGCCGACGACGCGTCGCGCCACCTGGTCAACGCCGGCGGCAAGCGGCTGCGGCCGTTGCTGACGCTGCTCGCCGCCGAGCTGGGTGACGGCTCGCGGCTCGAGGTGATCGACGCGGCCGTCGTGGTCGAGCTGACGCACCTCGCGACGCTGTACCACGACGACGTCATGGACTCGGCGCCGCTGCGCCGCGGTGCGCCGGCCGCGCACGAGGTCTGGGGCAACTCGGTGGCGATCCTCACGGGGGACCTGCTGTTCGCGCGCGCGTCGGCGACGGTCGCGGGTCTGGGCCCGGAAGCGGTCCGGATCCAGGCGGCGACGTTCGAGCGGCTCTGTCTGGGTCAGCTGCACGAGACCGTGGGCCCCAGGCCCGACGACGACCACGTCGCGCACTACCTGCAGGTGCTCGCCGACAAGACGGCCTCGCTCATCGCGACGTCGGCCAGGTTCGGCGCGATGTTCGCCGGCTGCCCGCCGGACGTCGTGGCCATCGTGTCCGCGTTCGGCGAGAAGATCGGCGTCGCGTTCCAGCTGGCCGACGACGTCATCGACCTGACGTCCGACGGCGCGACCACCGGCAAGACCCCCGGCACCGACCTGCGCGAGCGCGTACCCACGATGCCCGCGCTGCTGCTGCGTGCCCGCGCAGAGTCGCCGACCGCCACGGAGCGGGACCACGAGGTGCTCGCCCTGCTCGACTCGGACCTCACCGACGACGACGCGCTCGCTCGCGCGGTGGCGGCGCTCCGGACGCACCCGGTGGTCGACGAGACGCGCGAGCGCGCGGTCACGCTGGCCCGGTCCGCGGTGCTCGAGCTGGAGCCCCTCGACGACGGACCGGTCAAGGACGCCCTGGTCTCGTTCGCGGACGCCCTGGTCGACCGCGCGTCCTGATCCGTCCGGCGCACGTTCTGGCACCATGTGGCAGCGGCCCGTCTAGCGGCCGACTGCGGGAGGTCCGACGTGAGCGCACCGTGCGGGGTCTGCGGCGAGCCGCTCGTGCCCGGTGCCCGACGTTGCGCGGCCTGCGGTGCGCCCCCGGTCGCGACCGCCCGCCGGCCCGTGCTCGACGCGGTCGCGGAGGTCACACCGCAGACCGTCGCACCCGTGGGGCTGCGCCTGGTGGCGTTCACCGTCGACGTGCTCGTGCTCGTGCTCGCGGTGGGCGTCGGTTACGCGATCGCCGAGGCCGGCGGCGGGTCGAGGGGCGCAGACGGCTCGTGGGACGCCGTCGCCGGCGCCGTCCCGGGGCTGTTGGTCGTCGCGGCGCTGACGCAGTGGCTCGTGGAGGCGCGGACCGGCGCGACGGTCGGCAACGCGCTGACCGGCATCCGGACGGTCGGGTCGCGGACGCACCGGCCCGCGGGTCTGGTCGCGATCGCCGTGCGCGTCCTGGTCGAGGTCGCGGGCGCCCTCGTGGCGCTCGTCGGCGCGTGGGTGGTCGTCGCCTCGGGCGCCTGGGACCGCGCGACGGCGCGACGCGGGTGGCACGACAAGGCGGCCGGGACGCTGGTGCTGCGTGCGCGGTCCGTGCGCGAGGCCGGTGTCGAGGGTCCGGGAACCGCCCCCGCCGTCGCGCGGGCGCTGGGACCACAGCCCGTGCTGGGCCTCGTGCCGCCGGCCCCTGGCGTGATCGGCGCTCCGCGCCCGGCCCCGGCGACCGTCGGCCCGATCATCGCCACGGCCCCCGGACTGATCCGACCCGCGCCGTGGAAGCCGATCACCACCTCGACCGGGGCCGAGCGGCTGGAGGTCATCACGGGGCCGCCGGGGCCGCGCGCCGCGAAGGTGGTGCCGCCGGCGGCCGAGGTCCGGCTCATCGACGTGCCCAACAGGCTCGTGTCCGGGTTGCCGAGCCCCGCGGTGCCCGCCCCGGTCATCGGCTCGCCGCTCACCGAGGCGATCTCGATCGGCGCACGGCCCCCGCGCCGCACTCCGCGTCTGCCGCGCATCGGTGCCCGCTCGAAGCGTCGTCCGGACGGGCTGGCCGAGCCCGAGACGCGGCCCGCCGACCCGGGCCTGCCCGAGCTGGAGCACGCCCGGCTGCGCCCGGACGAGCCCCCGGCCCGGGTGAGCGCGCCCGGGCTCGTGCTGCTGTTCGACACCGGTCTGCGCCTCGAGGTCGAGGGCGACGGGCTCGTCGGGCGCGCACCCGACGACGAACCGGGTCTGGCCCACCTCGTCGCGCTCGACGATCCCGACGGGTCGATCTCCCGCGTGCACCTGGCGTTCGGTCCCGAGCGGCGGGGCAACCGGCTGTGGATCGTCGACCGCGGCTCGACCAACGGCACCGTGCTCGTGCGGCCCGACGGGTCCGAGCTGTCGCTCGCCCCCGGCAAGCGGGCCCGGGTCGAGGCGGGCTGGACCGTCCGGTTCGGTCGTCGGGCCCTCGAGGTCCGCAGCCGCTCCGAGCTGGACTGACGCCGGAAGGGGCGACGTCGGTTGCCCCGGTGCACCGACGCTGGCGCCGTCGTTATGCTGGCCGACGATCGTGCGCAAGGTCGAGGTGCGGCCGGGCGCGGGGACCGCACACGGGACGAGGACGCCATGGCACGCGTGACCGCGCCGCTCGCCGGGACCTCGTGAACGACCGCCGGGTCCGCCTGAAGGTCGGCGTCGCGACCGCACGCGCGGAGCGTCCGCGCAACGAGGACAGCGTCTGGACGCAGGACGGGGCGTTCCTCGTCGCGGACGGCATGGGTGGGCACGACCGGGGCGAGGTGGCCAGCCGGACGGCGATCGACGTGCTGAGCGAGCTGGCCGTCGGCGCGCCTACCCTCGACGACGCGCGGGCGGTGGTCCGTGAGGCGCACGCCGCGGTCCGGGCGCTGCCCAAGGGCACGGGTCGGCGGCCGGGCACGACCGCGACGGGTGTGGTGCTGACCGAGCACGACGACGTGCCGTGCTGGCTGGTGGTCAACGTGGGCGACTCGCGGACGTACCGGATGGCCGGCGCGGTGCTCGAGCAGGTCACGCACGACCACTCGGAGGTCGCGGAGCTCGTCGCGGCGGGCGTGATCCCGGCCGAGGACGCCGCTCGGCACCCCAGGCGCAACGTGGTCACGCGGGCGCTCGGCGGCTGGTCGCAGGACGTCGAGCCGGACGTGTGGCTGTTGCCCGTGAGCCCCGGGGACCGCATGCTCGTGTGCTCGGACGGCCTGACCGACCCGCTGTCGGACGCCCGGATCGAGGCCGAGCTGCGCGCCCACGACGACCCTCAGGAGGCGGCCGACCGCCTGGTCGCCGCGGCGCTCGCGGCCGGCGGCCGGGACAACGTCACGGTGGTCGTCGTGGACGCGGCACTCACGCCAGGGCGCGCTCGGTGAGTCGGCGTCCCAGCCGGTCGGCCCGGCCGGCGCGCAGGCCGTCGACGGTCAGCAGGACGATCGCGACCCAGACGAGCGCGAAGCCCCACCAGCGCGCGAGCGGCATGTCCTCGTGCAGGACGACGACCCCGATGAGGAACTGCAGCATCGGCGTGATGTATTGCAGCAACCCCACCATGCTCAGCGGCAGCCGCCGGGCGGCGGAACCGAAGAGCAGCAACGGCACGGCGGTCACGACCCCGGCCGACGCCACCACCAGCGCGTGCCCGGGTCCCTGCGCGGCGAACGTGCCGTCGCCCGTGGTGCCCAGCCAGAGCAGGTAGCCGAGGGCCAGCGGCGCGAGCACGAGCGTCTCGACGGCCAGGCCCGGGATCGCCTCGACGGTGCGCCCGACGCGGTTCTTGATCAGGCCGTAGGTTCCGAAGCTGGCCGCCAGCACCAGCGCGATCCAGGGCAGCCGGCCGTACCCGACGGTGATGACGACCACCGCCAGCGCCCCGAACGCCAGCGCGACCAGCTGCAGCGGACGAAGGCGCTCCCGCAGGACGACGACGGCGAGCGTGACGGTGAACAGCGGGTTGATGAAGTACCCGAGCGCGTCGTCGACCACCCGGTCCGCCTGGATCCCGTACACGAACGTGATCCAGTTGATCGCCAGCAGGACGGCCGCCAGGGCGAGGAGGCCCAGGATGCGTCGCGTCCGCAGCACCCGGCCGAACGCCGCCCAGCCGTGGGTAGCGGACAGCAGGAGGCAGCAGAACAGCAGCGACCAGACGACCCGGTGCGCGACGATCTCGACGGGTGTCGCCGGGGCCAGCAGGGGGAAGTAGAGCGGCAGCACACCCCACAGCACGTAGGCGCCGACGCCGGCCGCCAGGCCTCGGCCGTCGAGGGAGCCAGGAGGGCGGTGCGGGGCTTCAGACACCCGTTCACCCTAGGTGGTCGTCGCGACACGCCGTCTCACGCCTGTCCGCATTCTGGCGGGGACCTGAGGGGGACCTCACCGTCCGTCCTACACTGGTCCCCGCACAGCCCCGCAGCTGCCGTTCGTCGTGCACGCTGGACTGTCTCGGCTCCCCAAGATCGGAAGGCAAGCGCACCCGTGAGCACTCTGCGAGTGGCCATCGTCGGCGCAGGACCGGCCGGCATCTACGCCGCCGACATCCTGTCGAAGACGGACCTCGACGTCAGCATCGACCTGTTCGAGCGCCTGCCCGCGCCGTTCGGTCTGGTCCGCTACGGCGTCGCGCCCGACCACCCCCGCATCAAGCAGATCATCGTGGCGCTGCAGAACGTGCTGGGCCGCGGCGACATCCGCCTGCTGGCCAACGTGGACTACGGCACGGACCTCAAGCTCGACGACCTGCGCCAGTTCTACGACGCCGTCATCTTCTCCACGGGCTCGATCCGCGACGCCGCCCTGCCGGTGCCGGGCATCGACCTCGACGGCTCCTACGGTGCCGCGGACTTCGTGTCCTGGTACGACGGCCACCCGGACGTCCCGCGCACCTGGCCGCTGGCCGCGCAGCACGTCGCCGTCCTGGGCGCCGGGAACGTGGCGCTCGACGTGGCCCGCATCCTGGCCAAGCACGCGGACGACCTGCTGCCCACCGAGCTGCCCGCCAACGTCTACGAGCTCCTCAAGGCGTCGCCCGTGACCGACGTGCACGTCTTCGCGCGCCGCGGCCCGGCCCAGGTCAAGTTCTCCCCGCTGGAGCTGCGCGAGCTCGGCCACGTGCCGGACGTCGACGTCATCGTCTACCCCGAGGACTTCGACTTCGACGAGGGATCGATGGCCGCCATCCACTCCTCGAACCAGACCAAGCAGGTGGTCAAGACCCTGACCGACTGGACGTTGAAGGAGCCGGAGGAGAACACGGCGAGCCGCCGCATCCACCTGCACTTCCTGCACAAGCCGGTCGAGATCCTCGGCGCGGACGGCCGCGTGGTCGGCATCCGCACCGAGCGCACCGCGCTGAACGGCGACGGCTTCGTCACCGGCACGGGGCAGACGCACGACTGGCCCGTCGAGGCCGTGTACCGGGCGGTCGGCTACTTCGGCTCGCCGCTGGTGGACATCCCGTTCGACGACGTCGCCGGCGTGATCCCCAACCGCGAGGGTCGCGTGGTCGACGTCGACGGCGAGCACCTCCGGGGCGTCTACGCGACGGGCTGGATCAAGCGCGGTCCCGTCGGGCTCATCGGGCACACGAAGTCGGACGCGTCGGAGACCATCCGGCACCTCGGCGAGGACGTCGCTGAGGGCGGCGAAGCCTTCTACACGGCCACCGACCGCGACCCGTCGGCCGTCGTCGAGTTCCTCACGAGCCGCAGCGTCGACGTCATCCAGTGGTCGGGCTGGGAGCTCCTCGACGCGTACGAGCGCTCGCTGGGCGAGCCGCACGGGCGTGAGCGCATCAAGGTCGTGCCGCGCGACCACATGGTCGCCGTCTCCTTGGGCCAGCAGGTCCCGCAGGACTGATCTCAGCCGGTGATCCGCCGGAGGAACTCGCGTGTGCGGTCCTCCTGCGGCTCGCCGAGCACCTGCGCGGGGGTGCCGCGCTCGTGGATCCTGCCCTCGTGCAGGAAGCACACCTCGTCGGCGACCTCACGCGCGAAGTCCATCTCGTGCGTCGCGACCACCATCGTCAGCCCGGTCTGCTTGAGCTCGGCGAGCAACGCGAGGACCTCGCCGACGAGCTCCGGGTCGAGCGCGCTGGTCACCTCGTCGAGCAGCATCACGGCGGGCTTGCCGACCAGGGCGCGGGCGATGGCGACGCGCTGCTGCTGGCCGCCGGAGAGCTCGTCGGGGAACGCCCTGGCCTTGTCGGCCAGCCCGACGCGGTCCAGGACGGCCATCGCCTCCTCCTCGGCGGCCTTGCGGCCGATCCTGTGCACGAGCCGCGGAGCCAGCGTGACGTTGTCCAGGACGTTCTGGTGCGGGAACAGGTTGTAGGCCTGGAACACCATCCCGATGCGCGCACGGACCGCGTTGGCGTCCAGCCGCGGGTCGGTGATGTCCCGGCCCTCCAGCTCGATGTCCCCGTCGTCGATGTCCTCGAGCAGGTCGATGCAGCGCAGCAGCGTGGACTTGCCCGAGCCGGAGGCGCCGATCAGCACGACGACGCGGTGAGCCTCGACGTCGAGCGAGAGGTCGTCCAGCACGAGGTGGTCGCCGAACGACTTGCGCACGTTCCGGATCGAGAGCAGCGGGCCGTCCGGGCGCGCCGGCGGCAGGTCGCGCCGGGGGTTCACCGCAGCGCCCCGCTGCCCGCGATCGTGCTCTGTGCGCCGATCCAGCCCGAGCGCCGCGCCAGGGCGTCGGTGGCGCGCGTGAGCGGGAACGTCAGGAGCACGAACAGGACACCGGCCACGACGTAGGGCGTGAAGTTGGCGTACTTCGCGGTCTCGATCTGGGCGGCCCGGACGGCGTCGATCGCGCCGAGGATCGAGATGAGGCCGGAGTCCTTGGACAGGGAGACGAGGTCGTTGAGCAGCGGCGGGATCACGTTCCGCACGGCCTGCGGCAGGACGACGTGGCGCAGCGACTGGCCGTGCGTCAGGCCGAGCGAGCGCGCGGCCGCCACCTGCGACGGGTGCACCGACTCGATCCCGGCCCGGAAGACCTCGGCCACGTACGCCGAGTAGGTGAGCACGAGCGCCAGGCCGCCGAGCCAGACCGCCGACGTCGGGATGCCCTGCAGGCGCAGTCCGGGCAGCCCGAAGCCGACGAGCAGCATCACGAGGATGAGCGGGAGCCCCCGGAAGATGTCGACGTAGGCCGACGAGAGAGCCCGCAGCGGGAAGAACGCCGGGCCGCGCAGGGTGCGCATGAGCGCGAGCGCCATGGCGACGACGACGATGACCACCGCGCTGCACGCCATCACCCGGATGTTCAGCCAGAGGCCCTGCAGGATCGCGGGGAACGACGCCTGAGCGACGTCCCAGTCGAAGAACGACGCCTTGACGCGTGGCCAGCCCGGGGACGAGACGAGCGCGAGCCAGGCCACCGCGACCAGTGCGACCGTCGAGACGACCGCGACGCCTGCCGAGCGGCGCGTCCGGGTGCGTCGGTAGGCGTCCCGCTCCTGTTGGCGCGCCGAGGGCACCCAACCGGTGGCCGTGGTCACTTCAGGACCGGGGCACCCGCGGCGTCGGTCAGCCACGTGGCCTCGAGGTCGGCGAGCGTGCCCTTGCTGCGCAGCGCGTCGACCGCGGCCGTGACTGCCGGCGTCAGGGAGCTGCCCTTGTCGAGCACGATGCCGAACTCGTCGCCCCCGGCGCTGTCCGGGAGCTGGCCGAGCACGATCCCGCCGTCGAGCTCGGCCGCCGTGATGTAGAGGGCGGTCGGCAGGTCCACGACGATCGCGTCCACGAGGCCGGAGGTCAGCGCCTGCTTGACCTGGTCGTTGTCGTTGAACACCTGGACCGGTGTGGACGGGTCGATCGAGTCCTGCGCCGACGTCAGGCTCGTGGTGCCGACCATCGCGCCGATCCGCAGCGGCTTGAGCTTCGCCAGAGAGTCGGCTCCCTCGGCCGCCGCGCCCTTCAGCGTCACCACCGCCTGCGCGGTCTGGTAGTACGGCGACGAGAAGTCGAGGCTCGCCTTGCGCTCCTCGCTGATGGAGACCTGGTTGAGCGCGATGTCGAAGTCCTTGGCGCCCGGCGCGATGATCTGGTCGAAGCTGTCGGTCACCCACGCCACGTGGTCCTTGTCGAACCCGAGCTGTTCGGCGACCGCGTAGGCCACCGCGGACTCGAACCCCTTGCCGGTCGACGGGTCGTTGTCGACCACCCACGGGCTGTACGCCGGATCGGAGGTCGCGACGGTCAGGACGCCGTCCTTGAGCGTCGAGAGCGAGCCGTCGCTCGCGCTCGGGGCGGTGCCCGTCGAGTCGTCGGTGGGTGCGCAGGCCGCCAACGCCAGCGCGACGAGGGCGGCCAGGGTGGACCAACGGGTGAGTCGCACGGCGTTCTCCAGTGTGTCAGGGGGGACGTGGGGCCAGGATACGAGGGAACCTGCACGCGTCCGCGCACGTTTCAGGGGGTGCAGACGAGAAAGGGAGACGATGGGCCACCAGCACTTCAACGGGTTGAAGACCGCGGCGCTGTTCGGCGCGATGTGGGCGATCCTGCTGGGGGTCGGCTGGCTGCTCGGCGGCGGGACGCCCAAGTTCCTCGTCTTCTTCACGGCGCTCGGCCTCGTCATGACGGCCTACAGCTACTGGAACTCGGACAAGATCGCGATCCGGGCCATGCGGGCGCGGCCGGTCAGCGAGCTCGAGGCGCCTGCGATGTATCGCATCGTCCGCGAGCTCTCGACGCAGGCCCGCCAGCCCATGCCGCGCCTGTACATCTCGCCGACCGCCGCGCCGAACGCCTTCGCCACCGGACGCAACCCGGCGAACGCGGCGGTCTGCTGCACGGAGGGAATCCTCGGGCTGCTGGACGAGCGCGAGCTGCGCGGCGTCCTCGGGCACGAGCTCATGCACGTCTACAACCGGGACATCCTCACGTCGTCCGTCGCCGCGGCCGTCGCCGGCGTGATCACGTCGCTCGCGCAGTTCGCGCTGTTCTTCGGCGGGGGTGGCAACGACCGCGACCGCAGCAACCCGCTGGCCGGCCTGCTGCTCGCGTTCCTCGCCCCGGTCGCCGCGACGCTGGTCCAGCTGGCCATCAGCCGGACGCGCGAGTACGACGCCGACGAGGACGGCGCGACGCTGACCGGCGACCCGCTCGCCCTGGCCTCCGCGCTGCGCAAGCTCGAGAGCGGCACCCAGGCCCGACCGTTGCCGCAGGACCGCGAGCTGGTCGACGTGTCGCACCTCATGATCGCCAACCCCTTCAAGGGCGCCGGCCTCGGGAAGTTCTTCGCCACCCACCCCCCGATGGCCGAGCGGATCGCGCGCCTGGAGAAGCAGGCGAACCAGCAGGGCGGCATCACCCGGTACTGAGCGTTCCCCGCTGTCCCGACGAGGAGAGTCCCATGCCCCGAACGTCCTGCACGGTCACGTTCCCATGAGGGCCACGCTGCTGCTCGCCGACGCCGCCAAGGTGTCGGACGGCAAGGTCGACGCCCTCGGCCTCGGCTGGTCCACGACCACCAGCCCGACCCCGCCGGCCGCGATCATCCTGCTGCTGCAGTTCGGCTGGGACGAGACCAACCAGCGCCGCGCGCTGGTTGTCGAGCTGCTCGACGCGGACGGCAAGCCGGTGCTGGTGAACGGTCCGAACGGCCTCGGTCCGCTGCGCATCGAGGGCAACGTCGAGGCCGGCCGCCCGTCCGGCGTCCCTGCCGGCACCCCGATCGACGTGCCCCTGGCGTTCGGCATCGGTCCGGGCCTGAACCTGACCGTCGGCCAGCGCTACGAGTGGCGCCTGTCGCTGGACAACGAGACGAGCGAGGGCTGGGAGGTCAGCTTCCTCATCCGTCCGCAGAGCTGATTTCGGCCCGTCGTGCCTCGTCCGGTCGCTCGAGAAGGCAGTTGTCGACGTCGCAGACCGACGTCGCGTCGATAACTGCCTTCTCGACGGCGCGGGGGACGTCAGCGGTAGTTGGTGAACTGCAGGTCGGCGTCGACGTCGGAGCCCTTGAGCAGCGCGATGACGGTCTGCAGGTCGTCGCGGCTCTTCCCCGTCACCCGCAGCTCGTCACCCTGGATCTGCGTCTTGATGCCCTTGGGGCCCTCGTCGCGCACGATCTTGGCCACCTTCTTGGCGGTCTCGCTGCTGAGCCCCTCCTTGATGAGGGCCTCGAGCCGGTACTCCTTGCCGGACGGCTTGGGCTCGGGGCCGTCCTCGCCGGTGTCCAGGGACTTCAACGAGATGCCGCGGCGGATGAGCTTGGTCTCGAAGACGTCGAGGACGGCCAGCACGCGCTCGGAGGAGTTGGCGATCATCAGGATCTTCTCGCCGCTCCACGCGATCGAGGCGCCGACGCCCTTGAAGTCGTACCGCTGGGCGATCTCCTTCGATGCCTGGTTCAGCGCGTTGTCCACCTCCTGGCGGTCGACCTTGCTGACGACGTCGAACGACGCTTCGCTCGCCATGACACTCCTCCTGCTCGGCTGGTCCCTGCCCACGGGCGACGGCAGCCGTTTGGCTAGCACTGCCCGGGAGTTGCTATCCTTCCACCCGCACGCTGCTCGCGCGGCCGCCCCTGGGTGGCCGAGGTGTTTCGGTGCGCACGACCCTGGCGGGTTACCCGAGTGGCCAAAGGGGGCTGACTGTAAATCAGCTGGCAACGCCTACGGGGGTTCGAATCCCTCACCCGCCACGGAACGACAGGCCGGTCCCTCAGGGGCCGGCCTGTCGCGTTCCGGCGGCTCGGGCGCGAGAGTCGACGACGACCGCCCCGGCGAGCAGGACAGCACCGAGCACGGCGAGCAGCGCGACGGTGCCCAGAACGCCGTTGCGGACCATCCAGGCGATGGTCCCGAACGTCGAGACGACGAGCAGGGCGTAAGCGGCCGTGTCCAGCACGTGTGCCAGCCGTGCCGTGCCCCGGACCAGCAGGGCCGACCCCACGACGAGCGCGAAGGCGGCCGGCAGGACCAGGTACCAGAAGGTCGTGTCCGTCAGGGACTCGCCGTTGTCCCCCGTGAACGGAAATCCGATCGATGCCCCGAGGCCGAGGACCAGGAGGACCAGGGCGGCCGGCGTCGTGCGCATGCGCAGTCGCGGCGGCGGTGCGAGGTCGCCGCGCAGGGCGAGCGCCGTGAGAACCAGCAGCACGCCGAAGACCGACCCGACGACGAGCGCCTGCCACGACGGCGCGTCCGTGTCGTACCTGAGCCGGGACATGAGGATGAAGATGCCGGACGCGAGGTACGCGACGAACCCGCCGGCGGCGGCGCCGACCGCGACCGACCCCAGGGCGGGCCACGCGACGGACGCCACCACGAGCACCGCAAGGACGACGGCAGGGATCGCGAGCGCCCGTGAGCTGCCCGCGCCGTCCTCGGTGACGCTGCCGGTCCAGCTGACGAACATGGAGCACGCGACCGCGATGCCGACGAAGACGAGAGCGATGAAGACGGCGATCCACTGCGGCGTCGTCTGCTCGGCTGGTGCCGCGGCGTCACCGACCGCTGGTGCAGTGCGAGCGACCACCGGTGCGGGGCTCCCGACCGGCGCACCGGTAACGGTAGGGGTTGTTGCCCTGGTCGCTCCGCCGACCGTGCCGGGGACGTCGGACTGGGGGAGCGCCGCCGGTCGTCCTCGAGTCTTCCCGCGCGTGCTCACGGCGAGCGCCGAGTCGCCGATCGGTGTGACGACCCGGACGCTCCCCACCCGCGCGGCGCCGACCTCGGGTCCGACGCTCACACGCAGCACGCCGTCGTCCACGTCGGCGCGCAGCCACGGACCGTCGACGGCCGCCGTGGCCGACCGGGCCAGGGGTGGCCCGACGAGCCGGACCTCGTGCACCGTCTCCGGGTCGGCCGCGATCCCGAGGAGCTCGGGCGGTTCCAGACGCAGCGTGCACTCGGCGAGCGCCGCCTGGACGGCGTCGTCCACCCGGCGACTGTCGTCGCCGAGCATCCGGTTCAGCTCCTGCCACGCTCCGAGGGCGAGCGCGACGTCGTGCCCGACCAGCAGCTCCCGCAGCTCGAGGGCGACACCCAGCCGGGTCGCGGACAACGGGCTGCGAGCGGCCTCGAGCAGCTCGGCAGCGGGTGCGCGGGCCGAGACCGTCCGCCGCCCGCTGTGCGCGATCAGCAGCTCGCCCTCGGAGCCGAACGCCCACAGGTGAGGCGTCTGGTGCGAGGTCGACCGGCGGACCTGTTCCGTGACGTACCCGAACAGCTCGTGCAGGCCGACCCAGCCGTCGCCGTCGCGGTCGGCCTCGCCGGTGGTCAGCCCGCGGACGAGCGCACCGGTGAACACCGACGGTTCGGGAAGCGCCCCGGGTGCGAGCTCGGTGCCCTCGAACGCGTACTCGACCGCGCTGGAGGCCGTCACGACGACCCGACCGCGACCACCGGAGGTCCGTTCCGTGTCGGCGAACGCCTCGCGCACCTGCACGTCGCCGGCCCCGCGCACGACCATCCCCCGGGGGAACGCGCCGCCGTAGCAGCAGTCGAGGAACAGGGCGACCCGCTGCGCGCGGCTCTCGGCCATCTGCCGGTTGACGAAGTCCGCCGCGACCGCGGTCGAGGCGAGGCGGTCTGGTCGGGAGTCCGCCGCCGCGAGGAACAGCTCCCCGCCGGCGTTCTTCAGGCCGTGGCCCGAGAAGTGCAGGAGCAGGAGGTCGTCGGGCCGGGCGTCGGCGAAGAAGTCCTCGACCGAGACCCGGATCTCCTGGGCGGTGCCGTTGTGCACGACGTCGACCGTGAAGTCGCCCACACCCGGGGCTGCGAGCGCCTCGGCGAGCGCGGCGGCGTCGCTCGCCGGCGAGAGCAGCCTGCGCAGGCCGGCGTCCGCGTAGTCGTCGACCGCGACGATCAGGGCGCGCCGGTCCACGGTCATCGCACGGCGCTGCCGTGTCGCGCGAGCCAGGCGTCGACGAGTGCGGTCTGCTGCTCGCTCGTCGCTGCGCTGAGCTCGAGCACGTCGCCGTCGATCGAGACCTTCACGGCCGACACGGACCGGTCGCGCCGGAGCCACGAGGTGATGCCCTGGACCAGGCTCTGCAGGACCTGCACGGACGGCCCGAGGGAGACGAGCAGCGTCCCGATCTCGGCGACCGACGGCCCGCGACTCCCGGGGGGTACCTCACCACCGGTGGCCGGCCGCACGTCGTCGACCGCCAGAGCGATCAGCTCCTCGCGCAGACGTAGCGAGCCGAGCTCGAGGTCCTCGTCCGAACCCGGCGCGACGAGCTGCACGGTCACACCCGCCACCGTTGGCCTCCCTGCGCGTGGGGACACAGCAAGCCTGCACCCGGGCGAACGGCAGGGCAACGACGTGGAGCGGGATCACGGGCCGCGGGTCGGCTTCCGGGGATCGATTTCGCGAGGACCCCAGGGCCCGTGTAACCTTGCTCGCGCTGCCCCGATAGCTCAGTCGGCAGAGCGTCTCCATGGTAAGGAGAAGGTCAAGGGTTCGATTCCCTTTCGGGGCTCTGTGGTGTGTTCGAAGGACGTGTCGCGCAAACCGGCGCACTGGACTGCACACCGACAGTGGCGGGGTAGCTCAGGTGGTTAGAGCACACGGCTCATAATCGTGGTGTCGCGGGTTCGAGTCCCGCTCCCGCTACCGCCAAGTGACACAACAGCGCGTCGGCCGGCGCGCAAAGACGAGAATCACAGTGCCCGTGAGGGCGCGAGAGGTGGCAAGACCATGGCCAGCAAGAGCTCGGACGTCCGTCCGAAGATCACGCTCGCGTGCACGGAGTGCAAGGAGCGGAACTACATCACGAAGAAGAACCGTCGGAACGACCCCGACCGTCTCGAGATGAAGAAGTTCTGCCCGCGCGACAACCGTCACACGCTGCACCGCGAGACCCGCTGACCCAGGTCATGCCGGTCGACACCGGGTATGCCGGTCGTCAGTACCCGCCGAACGCCGCCTACGAGGTAGGCCGCGAGAGGCTCCGGGAGTTCGCCGACGCGGTCGGTGCGTCCCACCCCGCCCACACGGATCCGTCGGCGGCGCGCGCGCTCGGGTACCCCGACGTCATCGCGCCCCCGACGTTCGCCGTCGTGGTCGCTCAGCGTGCCGAGGCGCAGCTGCTCGAGGACCCCGCAGCGGGCATCGACTTCAGCCGCGTCGTGCACGCCGACGAGCGGTTCACGCACCACCGGCCGATCCACGCGGGCGACCGCCTGGTGACCGTCCTGCACGTCGACTCCATCACCGTGCGCGCCGGGCTGGCCATGATCACGACGCGGGCGGAGATCGCCGACGAGGGCGGGTCGCCCGTCGCGACGGTGGTCTCCACGCTCGCCGTGCGGCCGGAGGAGTCATGAGTCTCGAGATCGGCACCGAGGTCGCGCGCCGTGAGGTCACCGTCGACCGCGCGCGCCTCGTGCGGTACGCGGGCGCCAGCGGCGACTTCAACCCGATCCACTGGAACGCGCGCGTCGCCACGTCCGTCGGCCTGCCCGACGTCATCGCGCACGGCATGTGGACCATGGGGGCCGCGATCGGCGTCGTCGCCGACTGGGCCGGGGACCCCGGCAAGGTCGTCGACTACCAGGTCCGGTTCACGCGTCCCGTGCCCGTGCCCGACCCGGGCGCCGCGACCATCGAGGTCGTCGCCGTCGTCGGGGCGGTCGACGCCGACGCCGGCACCGCCCGCATCGACCTGACCGTGAGCGTCGAGGGTGCGCGCGTGCTGGGGAAGGCTCAGGCCGTCGTCCGGCTGTAGGCCGGTCCTCAGGCGGGTACGGGTCCGGTCGTCGTGCCGATCCGCAGCTCGACCGGCAGCTCCCGGGACGTCGGCGGCTCGCCCGCCAGCAGGTCCTCGACCGCGTGGCCGATCGCCGCACCCTTCTCGGCCAGCGGCTGAGCCACCGACGTGAGCACGTCCGGGGCCAGCCACGGCAGGTCGAGCCCGTCGAAACCGCTGATCGAGATGTCCTGCGGGATTCGCAGCCCGAGCTCACGCGCGGCCAGCACCACGCCCGACGCGAGCAGGTCGGACTGGCAGGCGACCGCGGTCGGGCGGTCGTCACCGCTCAGCAGGACGAGACCCGCCGAGCGCCCGTGCTCCACCAGCGAGGCCGGCGTCTCGTACACGGCGACCGGGGTGACGCCTGCGTCGGTCACGCCCCCGAGCCGCCGCTTGGTGATCTCCCACTCGAGGTGCGTCATCCGGTCCTCGTCGACGAGCCCCTCGTTGCGCTGCCGGTTGAACGGGAGCGTCACGGTCGCGATGCGCGTGTGCCCGAGCGAGCGCAGGTGCTCGGTCGCCTGGCGCATGCCGCCCCGGTCGTCGATGCCCACCGAGGCCACGTCGTCGGCCTTCTTGCCCTCGACGATCACCGCCGGGATGCCCCGGCGGCGCAGTGCGCCGAGCATCGGGTCGTCCGTGGTGCCGCCCCACATGAGGACTGCGACGTCCATGGCCGCGGTCTCGATCAGCGGGTCGACCGCCGGTCCGGCAGGGTCGCTCGAGCCGGGGATCAGCAGCACGCCCAGGTCGAGCGGTCCCAGCGTGCTGACCAGCCCGTCGAGCACCTGGATCGAGACCGGGTCGCGGAAGGAGCGACCCAGCGAGTCTCCGACGACGACGCCCACGATGCCCGAGCGTCCTCGGCGCAGCTGCTGGCCGAGCGGGTTGGGGCCCGAGTAGTCCAGCTGCACGGCCGCGTCGAGGACCCGCTGCCGGGTGGCCGGCGCGATCGGGCCGGCGCCGGAGAACGCGAGGGAGGCCGTCGACACCGAGACCCCCGCCGCGGCAGCGACGTCGGCGAGCGTGGGGCGGGTCGGGGACAGGGCGGGACCTCCGGGAGCGGCGCTGCTGCGGGTCGTCGAGCGTGCCTTCGAGCTGACAGAGCGCGAATCTGTTTGACGCAGCGGCCAGCGTACCCGCAGAATGGTCCTGTCCCTCAAATCGATTCGACCCCGATGTTCGTCGGTCGATCGAATCGATTCGATCGATGAACCAGGACGAACTGCTCGTCCCCTCGCCACCACCGTCTCGGAGCCCTTCGTGAGTCACCCCGCCCACCCCGGGCTGCCCCCTGCCGTGAGTCGAGCCCGCTGGCTCCTCATGGGGTTGTTCGGCCTCACCGGCATCGTCTTCTCGAGCTGGCTCGCCCGTATCCCGACCGTGCGCGACCTCCTCGACCTGTCGACCAGCGAGCTCGGTCTGATGCTCCTGATCGGGTCGCTCGGCGCGCTGCTGACGGTGACGTTCGCGGGCATGGTGGTGCAGCGGTTCGGCAGCCGCACCTCGCTGCTGATGTCCACGGCCGTGCTCGCGGTCGGGTACGTGCTCATGGGCGTCGGTCCGACGGTCGGTTCGGTCCCGCTCCTCGGCGTCGGCATCTTCCTCAACGGCGTAGCGGTCGCGCTGGGCAACGTGCCGCTGAACGTCGAGTCCGCGCGGATCGAGCGCGCGATGGGTCGCACGGTCATCCCGCAGTTCCACGCGGCGTTCTCGATCGGTGCGGTCGTCGGTTCCGCGATCGGAGCGCTCGCGTCGCGCGCTGACGTCTCCGTCGCGCTGCAGTTCTCCCTCGTCGCGGGCGTCGCCGTCGCCTGGCGGCTCGGCTCCCTGCGCGGTGTGGTGCTCGCCGCCGCCCCGGGCGACCGCCCGTGGTCCGGGCCGGTGGCCACGTCGGGCACAGCGTCCGGTGCGAGCCCCGCGGTGCCGGCCGGGCGCCGCCGCACGATCGCGTCCGCGCTCGACTCGTGGCGCGAGCCGCGCACGCTCCTGATCGGCGTCGTCGTGATGGCCGCAGCCCTGTCCGAGGGGTCGGCCAACGACTGGCTGTCCCTGGCGGTCGTCGACGGGTTCGAGAAGGCCGAGGCGGTCGGCGCCGCCATGCTCGGCGTGTTCGTCGGCGCGATGACCCTGGTCCGGCTGCTCGGCACCCGACTCATCGACCGGTTCGGCCGCGTGATCGTGCTCCGCTCCTCCGGCTCGGTCGCGATCGTCGGGCTCCTCACGTTCGGCTTCGCGCCGACGCTCCCGCTCGCCGGGGTCGGCATCGTGCTCTGGGGCTTCGGCGCCGCGCTCGCCGTGCCCATCGGCATCGCGGCCGCGTCCGACGACCCGATGCGCGCCGCCGGTCGGGTCGCGGTCGTCTCGTCGTTCGCCTCCGTGGCGTCGATCGCCGCACCGCCGCTGCTCGGCATCCTCGCGGCCGCGACCGGTGCCCGGCACGCCCTCGTGCTCATCACGGTCGCGATGGTGGCCAGCGTGCTGCTGGCCCGGCGGGTCGCGCCCGAGAGGTCGACGCCAGTCGCAGGCCTCCCGGTCGTCGCCGACGTTCCCGTCGCCCTCGTCGCCGACGCCGATCCGGACCCCGTCGCCGCGGTCGTCGCCCGGCACGTCGTCCCGTCGCAGCGCGCCCGGCGCCGCCGACTGGTGCGTGTGCCGTGAGCGAGTCCGTGCAGGACGATCGTCCCGTGACCACCTCCCACGCTCGCCTGGTCGAACGTGCGTCGGCGGCGGTGTTCGTCGTCTTCTTCCTCAACGGCTTCAACTTCGCGACGTGGGCCGCGCGCCTGCCGGCGATCCGCGACGGGCTCGGCTTCTCGCCGGCGCAGATGGGCGCCCTCCTGCTGGTCGGCGCGGTCGGGTCGCTGCTGTCGCTGCCCCTGTCGGGCATGGTGGTCGAGCGCCTCGGGGCGGCCCGGACGGTTCTCGCGTTCGCAGTCCTCAACGCGACCGGGCTCACGATCGCCGCAGTCGGGGTGGCCCTCGGGCAGGTGGTCGTCGTCGGTCTCGGGCTCGTCCTGTACGGCGTCGGCACCGGCGTCTGGGACGCGGCCATGAACCTCGAGGGCGCCGCCGTCGAGCAGCACCTGGGGCGCACGATCATGCCCAGGTACCACGCGGGGTTCTCGTTCGGCACCGTCGCGGCGGCCGCGATCGCCGCCGTCATGGCCGCGCTGCACGTGCCGGTCGTCGTGCACATCCCGGTCGCGGTGATCTCCGCGGCGGTGGTCGTGGGCTTCGCCGTGCGTCGCTTCCTGCCCTCGGCGGAGGTGCACCACGACGAGTCGCCCGAGAAGGGCGCTCGTGGCGCGATGGCCGCCTGGATGGAGCCGCGCACGCTCCTGCTCGGGCTCATCGTGCTCGCCGCCGGTCTGACCGAGGGCTCCGCGAACGACTGGGTCAGCCTCTCGGTGGTCGACGGGTTCGGCACGGCCGAGGCGCTCGGCGCGCTGGCGTTCGGGGTGTTCGTCGCGGCGATGACCACCATGCGCTGGTTCGGCGGCACCCTGCTCGACCGGCGCGGGCGCGTCGTGGTCCTGCGGTTGTGCGCCCTGCTCTCCCTGGTCGGCCTGCTCGTCTTCGCCCTGGCACCGACCCTGTGGGTCGCCGTGATCGGCGTGGTCGCCTGGGGCGCCGGCGCCGCCTTCGGGTTCCCGGTCGGGCTCAGCGCCGCTGCCGACGAGCCGTCGCGGGCACCCGCGCGCGTGAGCGTCGTGGCGACGATCGGCTACAGCGCGTTCCTGGCCGGCCCACCGCTGATCGGGCTGCTCGCGCAGCACGTCGGCTACCGGCACGCGCTGCTCGTCGTCATCGTGCCGATCGCGCTCGGTCTGAGCGTGGTCAGCGCCGCCGCCCCCTTGCGGGCGGAGCCGTCGAGCGCACGGGACTAACCTGGTCGCGTGCAGACCGAGCTGAGCACGGCCGACTGTTCCCCGGCGACCGTCCCCCCGACGATCGTCTGGCCGTCCGTCCGGTCCGCCGGGACCACGCTCGCCGACCTCACGACGCTGCGCGTCGGCGGCCCGGCGGCTCGGTACGTCGAGACGACCACCGAGGCCGAGCTGCTGGACGCCGTGCGCACCGCGGACGCAGACGGCGAGCCGCTGCTCGTCGTCGGTGGAGGCTCCAACCTGCTCGTCGCCGACGCGGGCTTCGACGGTGTGGTCGTGCGGGACGTCCGTTCGGGCGTCGAGGTGCCGGACGCGTCGGCCTGCGCCGGCGCCACGCTCACCGTCCCGGCCGGCACGCCGTGGGACGAGGTCGTGCGCTACGCGGTGGAGGAGGAGCTGACCGGTATCGAGGCGCTCTCCGGCATCCCCGGGTCCACCGGCGCGACGCCCGTGCAGAACGTCGGCGCGTACGGCCAGGAGGTCTCGCAGAGCATCTCGATCGTCCGCGTCTGGGACCGCGCCCGGGGCCGCGTCCGCACGCTGCCGCTGGTCACGCTGGCCTTCGGCTACCGCACCTCGCTGCTCAAGCGGTCGCTGTCCCCGTCGGACGACGACCCGCAGGCGCCCTGGGGTCCGACGCCGCGTTACGTCGTCCTCGACGTGACGTTCCAGCTGCGCCCCGGCGACCTGTCCCGCCCGGTGACCTACCCCGAGCTCGCCCGCACTCTCGGCATCGAGGTCGGGTCGCGGGCGCCGCTCGCCGAGGTCCGGTCCGCGGTCCTCGGGCTGCGGGCGGGCAAGGGCATGGTGCTCGACGCCGCCGACCACGACACGTGGAGCGCGGGCTCGTTCTTTACCAACCCGCTGCTGACGCCTGCAGCGGCGGACGCCCTGCCGGCCGACGCGCCCCGGTTCCCCGCCGACGACGGCCTGGTCAAGACGAGCGCCGCGTGGCTGATCGACCGCGCCGGCTTCGCCCGCGGCTTCGGCGCCCCCGGCCCGGCGACCCTCTCGACCAAGCACACCCTCGCGCTGACCAACCGCGGCTCCGCGACGGCGCAGGACCTCCTGACGGTCGCCCGTCAGGTGCGCGCGGGCGTCGCGAGCGAGTTCGGCATCACCCTGGAGCCCGAACCGGTCCTGGTCGGCGTCAGCCTCTGACGTCGACCGGCGTGCCGATCAGCGCGCCGTGCACCAGGACGAGGGCCTCGTCGTCGGTGAGCCCGACCGCGCGGACGGCCGCGACGTACGTCTGTGCGGCCCGGCGGGCGACGTCGGTCGGGACCGAGGCGCCCGCGGCGACCACGGTCCCGGCGCGGCGCCGCGTCTCGACGACCCCTTCGGCCTCCAGCTCGTGGAACGCGCGGGCGACGGTGCCCGCCGCGAGTCCGAGGTCGGTGGCCAGCGCGCGGATCGTCGGCAGCCGGTCCCCGGCGACCAGACGCCCGGCGGCCACGTGCGCGACCACCTGCGCGCGGATCTGCTCGAACGCCGGGACACCGGAGGTGACGTCGACCTCCAGCTGTGCGCTCATGCGGTCACCAGCCCCGTGCCCTGGCCGAGCGCCGACGAGGTCACCGGCGCGCGCGATGCCGCGACCGCGACGACGGCGGACACGATCGGGATGGCGAGCGAGACGTACGAGAGCAGGTGCCCCACGAGCACCGAGGTCCCGGGCCCGAAGGCGTCCGCCCAGCGCGGCTCGACACCCGACAGGGCCGAGCCGACGAAGAAGAGGCAGCCTGCGAACGTCCAGGCGAGAACGAGCTGCACCCCGGCCAGGACTCGGCGGCAGGAGGTGCGACGCAACGCCGCGTCGGCGTGCGGAGCCGTCTCGCTCACCGGCGGTCGGCGGGCTATCAGCACGAGGACGCCGAGGCACGCGGTGAGCACGAGGACCAGCGCGATCGCGACGGGCCGCCCGTAGTACCAGCCGGGGAACGGGCTGGTCGTCCGCACGACCTCTCCGTTCTGGAAGGACAGGGAGCGCCCGCCGGTGCCGGCCGCCGCACCGCTCACGATCAGCAGGGCCGCCAGCAGGGTCGCCCAGGTCGCCGTCAGGACCGACAGCCCGCGCGGAGCGATGTCCCGCACGCGTCGCCGAGACAGCCCGGCACGCCGGACGTCGCCGATCGGGCGCGGCCAGGTCAGCTCGCCCACGGCGCCCACCGCGAGGAACGCCAGGCCGCCGACGAGAGGGAGGGCGGCCTGCACCGGTCCGGCAGGCTGCACCATGCGGTACCCGCCGAAGAAACCGATCAGGATCTGGGCCGGCACGAGCACGAGCACGATCCACGCGACTGCGACGACGCGGCGGGCGTGCCGCTCGGCGGCGATCCAGGCCTGCGACGGCGTCGTCGGGGCGGTCGTGCGCACGGGCCGCAGCGCCCACCCGACGGCCGCGCCGAGCACGAGCATCAGCATCAGCGGTACGAGCAGAAACATCGGCCTCTCCCCTGAGTCAATGGATCAATACATTGACACAATGCAGCCTCGCGCCGCTCGTCGTCAAGTCTGCGGCGCCGTCAGGCGGCCAGCCACGTGTCGACGCCGGTGAGCAGCCTCGCCTTGACCGCGTCCGACGCCCGGCTGGCGCGGATCGACGCGCGGGCGAGGTCGGCCAGCTCGTCGTCGGAGAACCCGTGCACGGAGCGCGCGAGCTCGTACTGGTCGAGCAGGCGCGACCGGAACAGGAGCGGGTCGTCGGCGCCGAGCGCGACGATCGCGCCGGCCGACACCAAGGCGCGCAGGGGGACGTCCGCGGCCGACCGGTACACCCCCAGAGACACGTTCGACGCGGGGCAGAGCTCGAGGGGGATCCCCGCGGAGACCACCCGGTCGAGCACCCGCGGGTCCTCGCCGGACCGCACGCCGTGCCCGAGCCGGTCGGGCCGCAGGTGGTCCAGGACGTCCTCCACGTGCGCCGGGCCGAGCAGCTCCCCGCCGTGCGGCACGGCGGCCAGCCCGGCGTCCCGGGCGATGTCGAACGCGTGCGCGAACTCGGCGGTCTCGCCGCGACGCTCGTCGTTGGACAGCCCGAACCCGATCACCTGACCGGGGCCGTCGCCGGCGTGGTGCGCGGCCAGGCGCGCCAGGATCCGGGCGTCCAGCGGGTGCCGCATGCGGGACGCCGCGACGATCACCCCGATGTCGATGCCGTGCGCGAGCGACGCGGACCGGGCCGCGTCGACCACGATCTCCAGAGCGGGTGTGATTCCCCCGGCGAACGGCGCGTACGAGGTCGGGTCGACCTGGATCTCGAGCCGCCCGGACCCCTCCGACGCGTCGTCGAAGGCCGCCTCGTCGACGATCCGGCGCATGTCCGCCTCGGAGCGGACGCACGCGCGCGCGGCGTCGTAGAGCCGCTGGAACCGGAACCAGCCGCGCTCGTCGGCGGGCACGTGCAGCGGGTCGTCGTCGAGGAGCGCGTCCGGCAGGTGCAGACCGTGGGTCTGGGCGAGCGACGCCAGCGTCGAGACGCGCATGGAGCCCGTGAAGTGGAGATGGAGGTGGGCCTTGGGAAGGGCGGCCAGGTCTCGCACGCTAGGCGAGCAGCGCCTGGATCCGGCGGACGCCCTCGACGAGGTCGTCGTCGCCCAGCGCGTAGGACAGGCGCAGGTACCCGGACGGCCCGAACGCCTCGCCCGGCACCACCGCGACCTCGGCCTCCTCGAGGATCAGGGTGGCCAGCTCGGCCGACGTGGTCGGCGTGACGCCGCGGATCGTGCGGCCGAGCACGCCCTGCACCGACGGGTACACGTAGAACGCGCCCTGCGGCACGGGCACCTCGAAGCCGTCGATGTCGCTGAGCATCTTGACGATGAGCTTGCGGCGCCGGTCGAAGGCGTACCGCATCTCCTCCACCGCGGCCAGGTCGTCGGTCAGCGCGGCGATCGCCGCACGCTGCGACACGTTGGCCACGTTGGAGGTCAGGTGCGACTGCAGGTTGGTCGCCGCGGAGATCACGTCGGCGGGGCCGATCATCCAGCCCACGCGCCAACCGGTCATGGCGTAGGTCTTGGCGACGCCGTTCAGGACGATCGTCGTGTCGGCGAGCTCCGGCACGACGCGCACGATGGGCGTGAACACGGCGTGGTCGTAGGTCAGGTGCTCGTAGATCTCGTCGGTGATCACCCAGATCCCGTGCTCGAGCGCCCACCGCCCGATCGCCATCGTCTGCTCGGGGGAGTAGACCGCGCCGGTGGGGTTGGACGGCGAGCAGAACAGCAGCGCCTTGGTCTTCGGGGTGCGGGCCGCCTCGAGCTGCTCGACGGTGACCAGGTAGCCCTGGTCCGTGCCGGCGAAGACCTCGACCGGCACACCGCCGGCGAGCCGGATGGCCTCGGGGTAGGTGGTCCAGTACGGCGCAGGAAGGAGGACCTCGTCGCCCGGGTCGACGATCGCCGCGAACGCCTGGTACACCGCCTGCTTGCCGCCGTTGGTGACGAGCACCTGCGACGGCTTGACCGCGTAGCCCGAGTCCCGCAGCGTCTTGGCGGCGACGGCCTCGCGCATCGCGGGCAGACCGGCTGCCGGCGTGTAGCGGTGGTTGACCGGGTCCTTGGCGGCCGCGATCGCGGCGTCGACGATGTACCCGGGCGTCGGGAAGTCGGGTTCTCCGGCGCCGAAGCCGATGACCGGACGACCGGCGGCCTTGAGCGCCTTCGCCTTGGCATCGACCGCGAGCGTCGCCGACTCGGCGATCGCGGCCAGTCGTGCGGACACGCGGGGACGGGGGGAGGACGTCTGCTCGCTCACGGATCCCATAGTGGCAGAGGTCACGTGCGTCGTTGCCACGCCATTTCACAGTGCGGGCGGTGTCGTGGCAGGTGCTGCGGGCGCCCGACGAGCGGGTTCGACCCAGCCGCCGCCGTCGCGTAGAGTAGATCCCCGGTGGTTGACATCCGCCATGATGAGCCGTGCCCCGGCGAGTCTGCGTGCGTCTGCGAAGGCGCGGCGCGGCAAGGATCCGGGAGCCTGCACGGACGCCCCTGCGGGAGGTGTCCGTCGGTGCGCGCACGACGCGTGATGGTGGGCCGAGGCCCCCGAAGGGTAGTGGCGCAATTGGTAGCGCAGCGGTCTCCAAAACCGCAGGTTGCAGGTTCGAGCCCTGTCTACCCTGCACGTGTCCGGTCGTCGGGGTCCTCCCGGAGGGTCGGGCAGTGAGCAGGACCGCCGGTCGGTCCGGCGCGACGCGTCGGTCCGTCCGATCGTCGGGTTCCACACGGAGCCCGACCACCACGAGACGTAGGGGCCCGACGTGAGCGAGACAGCACCGGCTGCGGCGTCCGACGCCGAGGGTTCGGCGGCGCGCCCGTCGACCAAGCCTGCCCGCAAGGGCAAGGAGCGTCCCGGACTGTTCGCACGGATCGCCTTGTTCTTCCGTCAGGTCAAGGGCGAGCTCAAGAAGGTCGTCCGCCCCACCCGGTCGGAGCTGATCACCTACACGAGCGTCGTGCTGGTGTTCGTCGCCGTGATCATGGCGTTCGTCACCGTGGTCGACCTCGGGGTCGGGAAGCTCGCGTTCTGGGTCTTCGGCTGACGCCACCCCCGCAGTCGCCCGCTCCGGCGGGCGCTCATCGCTCCGGCACGCCGGGGCGCATTCGCTAAAGAAGGCAGGTTCGCACGTGTCGCAGGAGTCGCAGGAGCCCACGACGGGCGCCGAGATTGAGCTCGACGACGCCCTCGCGTCGGTCGAGGCGGTCGAGGCATCGGCCGGGGACACCGAGGGTGTCGAGCTTGTCGACGCCACGCAGAGCGACGCCGCTGACGACGTCGAGTCCGACGCCGAGGCAGAGGAAGACGCCGAGGTCCAGGAAGACGCCGAGCCCGACGTCGACGAGGACCCCGTCGCCGCGTTCAAGGCCCAGCTGCGCAGCCAGTTCGGTGACTGGTACGTCATCCACTCCTACGCCGGCTACGAGAACCGCGTGAAGGCCAATCTGGAGAACCGTCGGCAGAGCCTGAACATGGAGGACTTCATCTACCAGGTGGAGGTCCCCATGGAAGAGGTCGTGGAGATCAAGAACGCGCAGCGCAAGGTCGTCAAGCGCGTGCGCATCCCCGGGTACGTGCTCGTCCGCATGGACCTGACCGACGAGTCCTGGGGCGCCGTCCGGCACACGCCGGGCGTCACCGGCTTCGTCGGCCACACGCACCAGCCCGTGCCGCTGACGCTCGACGAGGTCTTCTCGATGCTCGCGCCGTCGCTCGAGCCCAAGACCCCGACCACCGCCGCGAGCGCCGCCAAGGCCGCCGCAGCGATCAAGGTCGACTTCACCATCGGCGAGTCGGTCACCGTGACCGACGGCCCGTTCGACACCTTGCCGGCGACGATCTCCGAGATCAGCGCCGAGAACCAGAAGCTCAAGGTGCTCGTCTCCATCTTCGGCCGGGAGACCCCGGTCGAGCTGTCGTTCAGCCAGGTCGCCAAGATCTGACCTGTTCGCGTTTGCAACCGGGTCATCGCCCACGGCGTAGGCCCACAACACAGATCGGAAGTTCAGCATGCCCCCGAAGAAGAAGGTCACCGGCCTGATCAAGCTCCAGATCAAGGCCGGCGCCGCCACCCCCGCGCCGCCGATCGGTCCGGCGCTGGGTCAGCACGGCGTCAACATCATGGAGTTCTGCAAGGCGTACAACGCGGCCACCGAGGCGCAGCGCGGCAACGTCATCCCCGTGGAGATCACGGTGTACGAGGACCGCTCGTTCACCTTCATCACGAAGACGCCGCCGGCCGCTGAGCTCATCAAGAAGGCCGCCGGTGTGGCCAAGGGTTCGCCCACGCCCCACACCGTCAAGGTCGCCTCGCTGACCAAGGCGCAGATCACCGAGATCGCGAGCACCAAGCTCGAGGACCTCAACGCGAACGACCTGGCCGCGGCCGAGAAGATCATCGCGGGCACCGCCCGTTCGATGGGCATCACGGTCCAGGGCTGATCTACCCGTAACACCCCCAGTGGCAGGGCCATGTGCGGCCCGACAGACCACGACTGCTCACAAGGAGAACCAAGCAGATGGCCAAGCACAGCAAGGCGTACCGCAACGCCGCCGAGAAGATCGAGGTGGGCACGCTCTACAGCCCCCTCGAGGCTGTCCGGCTCGCGCAGGCGACGTCGACCACCAAGTACGACGCGACCGTCGAGGTCGCCTTCCGCCTCGGTGTGGACCCGCGCAAGGCGGACCAGATGGTCCGTGGCACGGTCAACCTGCCCCACGGCACCGGCAAGACGGCCCGCGTCATCGTCTTCGCGACGGGTGAGCGTGCCGAGCAGGCCCGCGCCGCCGGCGCCGACGAGGTCGGTGGCGACGAGCTCATCGACAAGGTCGCGGCCGGGTACACCGACTTCGACTCCGCCGTCGCGACGCCGGACCTCATGGGCAAGGTCGGTCGACTGGGCAAGGTCCTGGGCCCGCGTGGTCTGATGCCGAACCCGAAGACCGGCACCGTGACGATGGACGTGGCCAAGGCCGTGTCCGAC
This sequence comes from Cellulomonas sp. McL0617, assembly GCF_049994875.1. Lineage (GTDB taxonomy): Bacteria > Actinomycetota > Actinomycetes > Actinomycetales > Cellulomonadaceae > Cellulomonas. The sequence continues at coordinate 3,328,236 of NZ_CP188256.1, read as the reverse complement.
ATCAAGGGCGGCAAGATCGAGTTCCGCGTGGACCGTCACGCGAACCTGTGCTTCATCATCGGCAAGACGTCGTTCTCCGACGTGGCGCTGGTGGAGAACTACGCCGCGGCCCTCGACGAGATCCTGCGTCTGAAGCCGTCCGCCTCGAAGGGCCGCTACATCGCCAAGGCGACGTTCTCGACCACGAACGGCCCCGGCATCCTGGTCGACCAGAACAAGACGCGGAACCTCACCTCCGAGGACGACGCGGCCTGACGCTGGCTGCTGACAGACGAAAGGCCCGGTCCGCACGGACCGGGCCTTTCGTCTTGCCTGCGGTCAGTAGGGCAGCCACTGCGTGACGCAGGTGCCCTCGCCGTTGCTGCACTCCAGCCGGAGCGGTCCGTCGGGCCGGACGTCGAACCGGAAGTACCCGACGTCGTCGGTGTCGACGGACGCGATGTCGCCCGACGGGGTCCGCAGGGTCACGTGGCCCGGGCGCGGCGGGATCAGCTGACCCTCGATCGAGGCGGTCTCGACCTCGACCTCGACGCCGAGCGCGTCACCCTCGAACACCAGCGTCCTCGACGATCCGCCGGAGCGGTCGCGGACGCCGACGGGTGCGTCGATCGCCCCGGAGTCGTACACGAGCTCCAGCAGCATCAGGTCCATCTCCAGGCCGGCGCGTGCGTCGACCATCCCGCGGTGCGCGCGGAACGCCAGGTCCGCGCTCGCGAGCACGCGGTCGTACAGGTCCGTCTCCGAGACGGCGGTCACCAGGTCCGAACCCAGTGCGTCGTCGTCGGCCCAGGGCGTGCGGGCGCGGTCATCCGAGTGCCAGGACATCGCGGCCTCCTTCTCCAGCTGTGGAGGCCGTCCAGGCCGCCACATAGTTCTTGATCGCGGCCGTCTCGCGCAGCCGCGCGAGGCCTCGACCCCGGGTGGGACCGATCGAGCCGATGGGGACGCCGAGCTTCTCGGCGATCTCGGCGTAGCTCAGGGGTGGGTCCACCGAGAGCATGAGCAGCACCTCGCGCTGGTGCGTGGGGAGCTCGGCGAGCCCGTCGCGCAGCGCGCGTTCGCGTTCGACCAGCAGGATCTGCTGGTCGAGGTCGGACTCCGCCGCGCCGTCGAGACGGCCGCCCTGCGGGTCGACCGGCACCGTGCGGCGGTTGAGGTTGGTGACGCGGATGCACTCGTGCCGCGCCGTCGTCGCGATCCAGCCGGGCAGGGCGTGCGGGTCGCGCAGCTTGTCGAGGTTCTCGAGCAGGTTCAGCCACACCGTCTGGGCGACGTCCTCCGCCTGGTGCGGCGTCAGCCGGAACTGCCGCACCCGTGCGATGACCGCGGGAGCGTAGCGCCGCACGATCTCGGTCCAGGCGCGCTGGTCGCCGTCGAGCGCGCCCGCGACCAGCGCCGGCGAGTCCCACGTTCGGTAGGGGTCGTCGGTGTCCACGCGTTCATCCTTTCGTCTCTCGACGTGGATGCCATCATGACGCGCCCGCCACAGCGTGCCCAGCATGGCTACACGCCCGGCAGGATGCTGAAGGTCCGGCCGAAGTCCGGCAGCGGTGTGCCCGTGGCCAACAGCTGGACGTAGGCCTCCCGGGCTCCGAGGCCGCGCTCGTGCATGAGCCGCGCGACAGCCCCCGCCACCTGCGGCGCGGCGAACGACGTGCCGCTCCACCGGGCGAAGGCGTTCTCGGGGAAGGACTCCGGGTCCGGCGTGAAGTCCGGCGACTGCTCGCCCGTCACGAACGGCGACAGGATCCCCTCGCCGATCGCGGCGCAGTCGACCCACGACCCCCTGCTGGAGAAGGCGCTCGGCCGCAGGTCGGCAGTCAGCGACGCGACCGAGACGACCCGCCGGAACGCCGCCGGCCACACCGGCGTCGTGTCGCCGAAGTTGCCGGCCGCGGCCACGACGAGCACCTCACGGGCCCGTTCGATCTCGATCTCCCGCACGACGTCGAGCGCCGCGGCGAGGGCGAGCGAGGGCTGGTCGTACTGGGTCTGGGCGCCGAGCGAGAGGTTGACCACGTCCGCGCCGTCACGAACCGCGCGGATCAGGGCGCACGCGACCTCGATCTCGCTCCCCGCACCCGCGGTGCTCAGGGCCCGGTAGACCTCGATGTCCGCGGTGGGCGCGACCTGCGCGACGACTCCGCTGACGAACGTGCCGTGCCCCGCCGAGAAGTCGAGGAAGCCGTCGTCCGGATCGTTGTCGAGCGGGTCGACGTTCGCCTCGTCGGCATGAGTTGCCGGGACGTCGGAGCGGCGCTCGATCCCCGTCAACCAGCCGTCGCTCCGGAGGGTGCCGTCGATGCCGGTGTCGATGACCGCGACGTTCGCGCCGCTGCCGTCGCCGGTCGGGTGCGTGCCGTAGTCCTCGAACGTGCCGATGGTGGGAACGGAGGCGCTGTGCGGCTTCAGGACCCCGGCCAGGGGCGTGATGTGGGTCAGGGAGGCGGCAGCGCCGCGGCGACGCAGCTCGTCGACGGTGTCCTCGAGGTAACCCGGTCGCACCGTCCCCGTGGTGAGCAACCGGACGAGGCGATCCTCCAGCTCGGGGCAGCCGACCTCGACACGTTCCAGGCGGCGACGCGTGAGATAGCCCTGGATGGCGGGATCCGCCCAGGACCGGGCGGTGACCAGCAGCTCGCCGCCGACCACCAGCGTCTCCTGCCCGTTGCTCGTCTCCAGCACCTCGAGCTCGACGCCGCGCCTGGTGGACCAGTGCCCGCGGATCGTGCCGCTCATCTGCCGCCGCACGCTCGGGTCCAGGCGACCCTGGACGAGCTCGTCGACCTGGCGACGTACGTGCAGGCGCACGCGCGAGTCGACCTCGTCGGCGCCCTGCCGCGCGGCATAGTCCGTGCCGAATGGCCGCCCCGGTGTCGCGGGGTCGTCCGAGAAAACACTCACGTCTGCTCCTTCACGTTCCGCCTAGACTGCGCAAGATGTGCCCGAACGGGGTCGAAGCCGGTCCGACGACCCCACACAATGATCCCCTCGCACTGTCAGAGAGCCGAGATGCCCTCCTGATACACGTGCGTTCGCTCCTTGCTGCCGCCGATGCCGACCCGGTGTCCGTCGAGGCCCAGGCCGCGGCCGCCGTGGCCGCCGCACGGCGGCGGAAGGACCCCGAGATCCTGGGCCTGAGCCTGCGACTGCTCGCGGTGGCGCGCCGGATGCAGCTGGACGACCTGGGCGCGCGCCGGTTGCTCAACGAGGCCGTGCGTGTGACTCGTCGGCACGAGCTGCACTCGGTGGCTGCCGGCGCACTCGTCACGCGTGCGACGGTCCTCCAGGAGCTCGGCCGGGTCAATGCCTCCGCGCGCGATCTCGATGCCGCGCTCGCCGCGATCAGTCGTGCAACAGACATCGACACGGACGAGCGCGCCCGGTTCCTCGATCGGATCCTCGTGTCGCGAGCCGTCGTGGCACAGAACGCGGGGATGCCGGCGGAGGCCGAGGCCCGCTACCGGGCGCTGCTCGCGGGTGGGGTCAGCTCGGAGTTCGTCGGCAGGCTCGTGCACAACAACCTCGCGCTCGCGCTGGCTGAGCGCGGTGCCTACGACGAGGCCCTCGAGCAGGCCGACGCCGCGGTCGCGATGTCGGCCGACGCGCCCGGTTACCTCGGTCCTGTCCTGCAGACGCGCGCGTGGATCGCAGTTCGGGCCGGACGCCTGTCGGAGGGCCTGCTGGACTTCGAGCGGTCCGCGCAGGTGCAGACGGACGCGGACATGCCGCTCGGTGAGTACTACTACGAGTACGCCGACGCCATGGTGGACCTGCGGCTGCTGCCCGAGGCCAGGTCCGCGGCCGAGCGCGCCGTCGTGGAGCTCGTCGCGATGGGCAGCGCCCTCATGGCGACCGAGGCCAAGCTCCGGCTCGCCCGCATCTCGTTGCTCATGGGCGAGCTGGAGGCGGCCCGGGACCTTGCCGACGCCGCAGCAGGCGAGGCCAGGCGCCAGCACCGCGCCGGCTGGCGCGACAAGGCCGTGGTCATCGGTGTCGAGGCGCGCCTGCGCGCAGGCTCGGCCGGGGTGACCGAGCTGCGCGCGGCGCGTCGGGCAGCGGCGAACCTCGAGCGTGCAGGGCATCTGCACAGCGCCGTCGAGGCCTACCTGGTCGCCGGTCGGGTCGCCCTCGACGCCGACCGTCCCCGTGACGCGATGCCCACGCTGTATCGCGCGTACGAGCTCGGCCGACAGGGTCAGGTCCTCGTCCGGGTGCGCGGGAGGTTGGCCGCCGCGCTCGCGGACCGGGCGAGACGAAGCTCGGCGTCTGCGTTGGTCCAGTGCCGCGCGGGACTGCGTGACCTGGCGGTGCACCGATCCAGCCTGCCCACCATCGAGCTGCGCGCCCTGGCCTCCGGTCACGGAGCCGAGCTCGGCGAGATCGGGCTCGGCATCCTGCTCGAGACCGGCTCCGCCGCGCAGACGCTGGCCTGGATGGAACGCACGCGAGCGGCAGCGCTCTCCGCGAGGCTCCCGCGCACGATCGAGACCTTGGCTCAGCGGCCCGACGCTCGCGAGCAGGACGTCGGGAACGCGGGTCGCTCGGTCGCGAGGACCGAGAACGAGGGCGACGGACGGATCCGTACCGCGGAGTGGGCCCGCGCGGTCGAGCCCGTCGTCGACCCCGCAAGCGACAGGCGACCGATCGGGTTGACCGCACTGCGTGGCGAGCTCGACGGGCGCACGCTCGTCGAGCTCGGGACCCACGAAGGGCGGCTCGTCGCCGTCGTCGTCGGGCGGGGGCGGGCCCGGGTGGTCGAGCTCGGCGCCGCGGCCGACGTCCAGAACGAGCTGCGCCCTCTGCTGTTCGCCCTGCGGCGGCTGGCGAACCCGCGCAGCCCGGAGGCTGCCGAAGCGGCACGTGCGGGCGCGGACCTGCGCATCGCCCGGCTGCGTTCGATCCTCGTGGCCCCGCTCGGCGTGGGTGCGGACGACGAGCTCGTCGTCGTGCCTGTCGGGCTGCTGCACGCTGTGCCGTGGTCGTGCCTGCACGACGGGCCGTTGACGCAGGCGCCGTCAGCCACCGTCTGGGTCCGCACCCGCCGAGCGGCGCTCGCGAGAAGCGATCAGGGCGACACCGTGCTGGTCGCCGGCCCGGGCCTCGAAGGCGCACGGGAAGAGGTCGACGCACTCGCGGGCCTCCACCCCGGCGCGACGGTCCTCGAGCCGGAATCCGGGACGGCGGAAGCGGTCGTGGCCGCGCTCGCGGACGCCGACCTCGCCCACCTCGCCTGCCACGGCACGCCGCGTGCGGACAACCCGATGTTCTCCTCGCTGCTGCTCGCCGACGGGCCGGTGACGGTCCAGGAGCTGCACGGCGCGGGCGTCGCGCCGCACCGCCTCGTGCTGGCGTCGTGCCACTCGGGCGCGGACGTCGCGTACCTGGGCGACGAGGTGCTCGGGTTCGTCAGCGCGATGCTCGCGCAGGGCACCGCGGGTGTCGTCGCCAGCATCGCGGCCGTCCCGGACGTGGCCCCCGTCGACCTGATGCTCGAGCTGCACCGCGGGCTGCGCGAGGGACTGACGCTCGCGCGCGCCCTGCACGCGGCCCGCGGCCGCATCGACCACGAGAGCCCCGAGGGGTTCGTCAACTGGTGCACGTTCAGCGCCCACGGGGCCGCCTGAGGCTCAGTGGTGCATCGACGACATGGCCGGCATCCCAGGCATGTGCGCCTGGTCGCCGGCGTCGGTGGCGGCCAGGCCGGGCACCGTGATCGAGGCGAACAGCAGCGAGCCGAGCGTGAGGGCCGCGAGCCGCGTGCCGTTGCCGGCCGGAGAGGTCTCGACGACGGGCTCGGGCGACCCGACGACGGTCACGACGAGGACCGGTCGCAGGGCGACCGCCAGCAGCACGGCCGCGACGAGCTGCAGGGCGCCGGCCGCCAGGTCTGCCCCGGAGAGCACGCCGTCGACGAGCACCGACGCACCCAGCCAACCGCCGCCACCGACAAGAAGCACCGCGAGCGCGGTGCGCGGGGCCGGGGCCGGACCCCGCAGGGCCAGCACGGCCCAGAGCAGCTCGGCCATGCCGAGGGCCGCGAGCGCGACGCCCAGCGTGAGGTGCCCGGCCAGGTGCTCCGAGGCGAGCGCCAGGAGCACGAGCCCGGCGCCGAGCGCGGCGTACGCGGACCAGGTTCGACCGATGAACGACCGCGCGCTCTCGGACGGCAGCGGCAGCGCGGTCATCACGGGGTCCGGCCGGCGGTGGCACGCGCCGGCGCGGGGGAGCGGTCGGCGGACAGCCCCACGCCGAGCAGCAGGATCGCGGAGGCGAAGTGCAGCACGTTGTCGGCGCCGTTCAGGGCAAGGATGTTCGCCGACGACCCGACGAGGAACAGGCCGACGATCCCGACCAGCAGGTAGACGCCGCCGACGGTCGCGTTCACGGCCTTCGCCGAGCGCACGGTGAACGAGCCGATCAACAGGGCAGCGCCCACCAGCAGGTGGACGATGTTGTGCAGCGGGTTGACGTCGAACACGACGAGCGGCTTGCCCGCGGTGGCGGCGAACGCGACGTTGGTGGTGACGAAGAAGCCGGCGACGCCGACGAGCAGGTAGACGATCCCGAAGATCGCGCCGATCAGGCGGTTCGGTGACTGGGACATGGGTACTGCCTCCCTGGTGAGGTGGATCGTTCACGGGGGAGTTCGGAGCGCCGGCCGGCTCGGATGGGACGGATTTGGCTGTCACGCAGGCGTCACGTACTCTGGTCACATCCAAAGACCGCCGGTCGTCGACCGTCGTGCGCCCACGCAGTGAGCGCCTGACAGTCGCCCGAAGTCCCGCTCACGCGGAGGCCAGCGCAGGTGAGTGTTCCCGGACGGGTCGTGCGCAAGCCGATCCTGACGCCGAGCCCCGCGCCTGCGCGGGGCTCTTTCGTTTGTGGGGCGTGACGACCGGTGGCACCACCATCGGAAGGATTGCCATGGCGAGGCCGGACAAGGCAGCCGCTGTCGCAGAGCTCACGGACCTGTTCCGCGAGTCCAACGCGGCTGTGCTGACCGAGTACCGCGGGCTCACCGTTGCTCAGCTCAAGAAGCTGCGCAAGGCGCTCAGCGGCAACGCAACGTACTCCGTGGTGAAGAACACGCTGACCGCGATCGCGGCCAAGGATGCCGGCCTCGAGGGCCTCGACGACGTGCTCGCGGGCCCGTCGGCGATCGCCTTCGTCTCCGGCGACCCGGTCGAGGCGGCCAAGGGACTGCGTGACTTCGCCCAGGCGAACCCGGCACTGGTCATCAAGGGTGGTGTCCTCGACGGGCGCCCCCTGACCGCTGCGGACGTCACCAAGCTCGCGGACCTCGAGTCCCGTGAGGTTCTGCTGGCCAAGGCGGCCAACGTGTTCAAGGCGTCGCTGTTCCAGGCGGCCTACCTGTTCACCGCCCCCGCTGCTCAGGCTGCACGCACCGTCGACGCCCTCCGGCTCAAGCTGGAAGAGTCGGCCGAGGTCGCTGCCTGAGCCATCCGGCCCAGGCGCTCACATACCCACTGCCCGAGTAAGGCCGCAACGGCCGCCGGGCATCGAACGGAAGGAACCGCCATCATGGCGAAGCTCACCACCACCGAGCTCATCGACGCGTTCAAGGAGCTCTCCCTCATCGAGCTCTCCGAGTTCGTGAAGGCGTTCGAGGAGACCTTCGAGGTCACCGCTGCCGCGCCGGTCGCCGCTGCCGCTGCTCCCGCCGGCGCCGGTGGCGCCGCGGCCGTCGAGGAGGAGGACGAGAAGGACTCCTTCGACGTCATCCTCGAGGCTGCCGGCGACAAGAAGATCCAGGTCATCAAGGAGGTGCGCGCCCTCACGTCCCTCGGTCTCAAGGAGGCCAAGGACGTCGTCGACGCCGCCCCCAAGGCCGTCCTGGAGGGCGTCACCAAGGAGGCCGCCGAGAAGGCCAAGGAGCAGCTCGAGGGCGCCGGCGCCACGATCACGCTCAAGTGATCTGAGCTCTACCCGGTCCTCCTGACTGGACTGTCGTTCCGACGAGGCCCGCATCCCCACGGATGCGGGCCTCGTTGCTGTGCCACGGATGCGCGCCGGGTGGACTCTGCACCGACGGACTTTCGTCGGCACGCTCCGGTGTGCCACCATGTGCGCGGCGCCACTGTCGTCGCCACGTGCCGGAGGGTTCGTCGAAGTTCGTCGGATGCTTGCCGGCACGGACCGGACGCCTCAAGGTGTCGGCCGTAACTGCCGATACCAGAGGTGTCGATGAAGTGCGGGGAGGGGTTGGACTTTACCCGCGCGGATGAGTATGCTAGCGCTTTGCGCTGGCCTGTGCCCGCGATCCCGTATAACCCGAGCCCACCCACGTCGTTCGTACACGTCGTGGCAGGCCCGCCGGCCGGGGGGTCGCGCCTAGCCGGGACCAGCGCAGCGTGCACTCGATCCGCTGGGAAGGACCCCTCTTTTGGCTGCCTCGCGCACCCCTTCTGCTCCGACCGCCGACGCCATCGCGAACCGCACCGCATCCCGTCGTATCTCTTTCGCAAAGATCCACGAGCCCCTCGAGGTCCCCGACCTCCTCGGTCTGCAGACCGAGAGCTTCGACTGGCTCCTCGGCAACGAGAAGTGGCAGGCCCGAGTGGCCAAGGCCCTCGAGAACGGGCGCCAGGACGTCCCCGAGACCGCCGGTCTGGAGGAGATCTTCGAGGAGATCTCCCCGATCGAGGACTTCGGCGGCTCCATGTCGCTCTCCTTCCGCGAGCACCGCTTCGAGCCGCCGAAGTACACGGCCGAGGAGTGCAAGGAGAAGGACTTCACCTTCGCCGCCCCGCTGTTCGTCACGGCGGAGTTCGTCAACTACACCACCGGCGAGATCAAGAGCCAGACGGTCTTCATGGGCGACTTCCCGCTCATGACCGAGCGCGGCACCTTCATCATCAACGGCACCGAGCGCGTGGTCGTCTCGCAGCTCGTCCGTTCGCCCGGCGTGTACTTCGAGCGCGTGGCCGACAAGACGTCCGACAAGGACATCCTCACGGCCAAGGTCATCCCGAGCCGCGGCGCCTGGCTCGAGTTCGAGATCGACAAGCGCGACAACGTCGGCGTGCGCGTCGACCGCAAGCGCAAGCAGAACGCCACCGTGCTGCTCAAGGCCCTCGGCATGTCGGACGCCGAGATCCGCGAGGAGTTCGCCGCGTACCCGGCCGTCATCGACACGCTGGACAAGGACCACGTCCAGACGCAGGACGAGGCGCTGCTCGACCTCTACCGCAAGATCCGCCCGGGCGAGCCGCCCACGGTCGAGGCCGGTCGCGCGCTCATCGAGAACTTCTACTTCAACCCGAAGCGCTACGACCTCGCCAAGGTCGGGCGCTACAAGCTGAACAAGAAGCTCGGCGAGGACGTCCCGCTGGCGGACTCGGTGCTCTCGCGTGACGACATCGTCGCGACGATCAAGTACCTCGCCTCGCTGCACATCGACCTGCCGACCCTGCCCGGCCGCCGCGCCGGCGAGGCCATCGAGCTGCGCGTCGAGACCGACGACATCGACCACTTCGGCAACCGTCGCATCCGCGCGGTCGGCGAGCTCATCCAGAACCAGGTCCGCACGGGCCTGTCGCGGATGGAGCGCGTCGTGCGCGAGCGCATGACGACGCAGGACGTCGAGGCGATCACGCCGCAGACCCTGATCAACATCCGCCCCGTGGTGGCGTCGATCAAGGAGTTCTTCGGCACGTCGCAGCTGTCGCAGTTCATGGACCAGAACAACCCGCTCGCCGGCCTGACGCACAAGCGTCGTCTGTCCGCGCTGGGCCCGGGTGGTCTGTCCCGTGACCGCGCCGGCATGGAGGTCCGTGACGTCCACCCGTCGCACTACGGCCGCATGTGCCCGATCGAGACCCCGGAAGGCCCGAACATCGGCCTCATCGGCTCGCTCGCCACGTACGGGCGCATCAACCCGTTCGGCTTCGTCGAGACCCCGTACCGCAAGGTCATCAAGGGCAAGGTCTCGGACGACGTCCACTACCTGACGGCCGACGACGAGGACCGCCACGTCATCGCTCAGGCGAACGCCCCGCTCAAGGCCAACGGTGCCTTCGAGGAGGACCGCGTCCTGGTCCGCGTCAAGGGCGGCGAGATCGAGTACGTCGCCGGCGAGGCCGTCGACTACATGGACGTCTCCCCGCGCCAGATGGTGTCGGTGGCCACGGCCCTGATCCCGTTCCTCGAGCACGACGACGCCAACCGCGCCCTGATGGGTGCCAACATGCAGCGCCAGGCCGTGCCGCTGGTCCGTTCCGAGGCCCCGCTCGTGGGCACCGGCATGGAGCGGCGTGCGGCCATCGACGCGGGCGACGTCATCGTCGCGACGAAGCCGGGTGTGGTCACCGAGGTGTCCGCCGACCTGATCGTCATCGCGAACGACGACGCGACCACGTCGACGCACCGCGTCGCCAAGTTCCGTCGCTCCAACCAGGGCACCAGCTACAACCAGCGCGTGCTGGTCGACACGGGCGCCCGCGTCGAGGTCAACTCGGTGCTCGCGGACGGCCCCGCCACGGACGAGGGCGAGCTCGCGCTCGGCCGCAACCTGCTGGTGGCGTTCATGTCCTGGGAGGGTCACAACTACGAGGACGCGATCATCCTGTCGCAGCGCCTCGTGCAGGACGACGTCCTGTCCTCGATCCACATCGAGGAGCACGAGGTCGACGCGCGCGACACCAAGCTCGGCCCGGAGGAGATCACGCGGGACATCCCCAACGTCTCCGAGGAGGTCCTCGCGGACCTCGACGAGCGCGGGATCATCCGCATCGGTGCCGAGGTCGCGGCCGGCGACATCCTCGTCGGCAAGGTCACGCCCAAGGGCGAGACCGAGCTGACCCCCGAGGAGCGCCTGCTCCGCGCGATCTTCGGTGAGAAGGCGCGCGAGGTCCGCGACACGTCGCTCAAGGTGCCCCACGGCGAGTCCGGCACGGTCATCGAGGTCCGCACGTTCAGCCGCGAGGACGGCGACGAGCTGCCCGCCGGTGTCAACGAGCTGGTCCGCGTGTACATCGCGCAGCGCCGCAAGATCACGGACGGCGACAAGCTCGCCGGCCGTCACGGCAACAAGGGCGTCATCTCCAAGATCCTGCCCGTCGAGGACATGCCGTTCCTCGCGGACGGGACCGCGGTCGACGTCGTCCTGAACCCGCTCGGTGTGCCCGGCCGCATGAACGTCGGCCAGGTGCTCGAGACGCACCTCGGCTGGGTGGCCAAGCAGGGCTGGGACATCGAGATCGCCGAGGGCGACGACCTGTCCTGGCGTGAGGGCGTCCCCGCGATCGCCGCGAAGTCGCCGGCCGGCAACCCGGTCGCGACCCCGGTGTTCGACGGTGTGCCCGAGGCGACCCTGACCGGTCTGCTGTCCTCGACGCTGCCCAACCGCGACGGTGTCCGCACCGTCGGTGGCGACGGCAAGGCCCGCCTGTTCGACGGCCGCTCCGGCGAGCCGTTCCCGGACCCGGTGGCCGTCGGCTACATGTACATCCTCAAGCTGCACCACCTTGTCGACGACAAGATCCACGCTCGCTCCACCGGCCCGTACTCGATGATCACGCAGCAGCCGCTGGGTGGTAAGGCGCAGTTCGGTGGCCAGCGGTTCGGCGAGATGGAGGTCTGGGCCCTGGAGGCGTACGGCGCTGCCTACACGCTGCAGGAGCTCCTGACCATCAAGTCGGACGACGTCCCCGGACGCGTCAAGGTGTACGAGGCGATCGTCAAGGGGGAGAACATCCCCGACTCGGGCATCCCGGAGTCCTTCAAGGTCCTCCTGAAGGAGATGCAGTCGCTCTGCCTGAACGTGGAGGTGCTCTCCTCGGACGGCGTCTCCATCGACATGAAGGAGAACGACGACGAGGTCTACCGCGCAGCGGAAGAGCTCGGCATCGACCTGTCGCGGCGCCCGAACGCCAGCAGCGTCGAAGAGATCTGACGTCGAGCCCTGCCGCCCTTCCGAGAGGGTGGGCGGCGGGCCCGCACCCCTTAGCAACATTTCCGTTCCGCCGGTGAACACCGGCAAGCGAAGGAAGTAGGACCCCCCTTGCTCGACGTCAACGTCTTCGACGAGCTGCGTATCGGCCTTGCCACTGCCGACGACATCCGTGCCTGGTCGCACGGCGAGGTCAAGAAGCCCGAGACCATCAACTACCGGACCCTGAAGCCGGAGAAGGATGGCCTGTTCTGCGAGAAGATCTTCGGTCCCACCCGGGACTGGGAGTGCTACTGCGGCAAGTACAAGCGCGTGCGCTTCAAGGGCATCATCTGCGAGCGCTGCGGCGTCGAGGTGACCCGCTCCAAGGTCCGTCGTGAGCGCATGGGCCACATCGAGCTCGCCGCGCCCGTCACGCACATCTGGTTCTTCAAGGGTGTGCCGTCGCGACTCGGCTACCTGCTCGACCTCGCCCCGAAGGACCTGGAGAAGGTCATCTACTTCGCGGCGTACATGATCACCTGGGTCGACGTCGACGGTCGGCACGAGGACCTCCCCAACCTCCAGAACGGGATCGACCTGGAGAAGAAGGAGATCTCGGACCGCCGCGACAACGAGATCAACACCCGCGCCACGAAGCTCGAGGCCGACCTGGCCGAGCTCGAGGCCGAGGGTGCCAAGGCCGACGCCCGCCGCAAGGTGCGCGACTCGGCCGAGCGCGAGATGGCACAGCTGCGCAAGCGTGCCGACCTCGAGCTCGAGCGCCTGGACAACGTGTGGGACCGCTTCAAGAACCTCAAGGTCGCCGACCTCGAGGGCGACGAGATGCTGTACCGCCAGCTCCAGGACCGCTTCGGCAACTACTTCGAGGGCTCGATGGGCGCCGCGGCGATCCAGAAGCGCCTCGAGGCCTTCGACCTGGAGGCCGAGTCCGACTCGCTGCGCGAGATCATCAAGACGGGCAAGGGCCAGCGCAAGACGCGTGCCCTCAAGCGTCTGAAGGTCGTCAACGCGTTCCTCACGACGAGCAACTCGCCCACCGGCATGGTGCTCGACGCCGTCCCGGTCATCCCGCCGGACCTGCGTCCGATGGTCCAGCTCGACGGTGGCCGCTTCGCCACCTCGGACCTGAACGACCTGTACCGCCGCGTGATCAACCGGAACAACCGCCTCAAGCGGCTGCTCGACCTCGGCGCGCCCGAGATCATCGTCAACAACGAGAAGCGGATGCTCCAGGAGGCCGTCGACTCGCTGTTCGACAACGGCCGCCGTGGCCGTCCGGTGACCGGTCCGGGCAACCGCCCGCTCAAGTCGATCTCGGACATGCTCAAGGGCAAGCAGGGTCGGTTCCGTCAGAACCTGCTCGGCAAGCGCGTCGACTACTCGGGCCGTTCGGTCATCGTCGTCGGCCCGCAGCTCAAGCTGCACCAGTGCGGCCTGCCCAAGCAGATGGCGCTCGAGCTGTTCAAGCCGTTCGTCATGAAGCGCCTGGTGGACCTGAACCACGCGCAGAACATCAAGTCGGCCAAGCGCATGGTCGAGCGCGCGCGCCCCGTGGTCTGGGATGTCCTCGAAGAGGTCATCACCGAGCACCCGGTGCTGCTCAACCGTGCACCCACGCTGCACCGTCTGGGCATCCAGGCGTTCGAGCCCCAGCTGGTCGAGGGCAAGGCGATCCACCTGCACCCGCTCGTCTGCGCCGCGTTCAACGCGGACTTCGACGGTGACCAGATGGCCGTGCACCTGCCCCTGAGCGCCGAGGCGCAGGCCGAGGCCCGCATCCTCATGCTCTCGAGCAACAACATCCTCAAGCCGTCGGACGGGCGTCCGGTGACCATGCCCTCGCAGGACATGATCATCGGTCTGTACCACCTGACCAACGACAAGGACGAGGCGCTCGGCGCCGGCCGCGCGTTCAGCACGGTCTCCGAGGCGATCATGGCGTTCGACCAGGGTTCCCTGGACCTGAACGCCGTCATCAAGATCCGCTTCGACGACCTGGTCCTCACCGAGGAGCAGGCTCCCGAGGGCTGGACCGAGGGCGACGCGCTGCTCTTCGAGACGACCCTGGGTCGTGCGCTGTTCAACGAGCTGCTGCCCGTGGACTACCCGTACGAGAACGGCGTCGTCGACAAGAAGCGCCTCTCGGTCATCGTCAACGACCTGGCCGAGCGGTACCCCAAGGTCGAGGTCGCTGCCTCGCTGGACGCGCTCAAGGAGGCCGGCTTCCGCTGGGCCACCCGGTCGGGCGTCACGATCTCCATCTCGGACGTCGCGACCCCGGCGATCAAGCAGTCGATCCTCGACGAGCACGAGCTGCGCGCGGCGAAGGTGCAGGGCCAGTACGAGAAGGGCCTGATCACCGACGACGAGCGCCGTCAGGAGCTCATCGAGATCTGGACGCAGGCCACGGACAAGGTCGCCAAGGCGATGCAGGAGAACTTCCCGAAGCAGAACACCGTCTACAAGATGGTCGGCTCGGGCGCCCGTGGTAACTGGATGCAGGTTCGCCAGATCGCCGGTATGCGCGGCCTCGTCGCGAACCCGAAGGGCGAGATCATCCCTCGCCCGATCAAGTCGAACTACCGCGAGGGGCTGTCGGTCCTCGAGTACTTCATCGCGACGCACGGTGCCCGCAAGGGTCTGGCGGACACCGCTCTGCGGACCGCCGACTCGGGCTACCTGACCCGTCGTCTGGTGGACGTCTCCCAGGACGTCATCGTCCGCGAGGACGACTGTGGCACCGAGCGTGGTCTGACCATGCCGATCGGTGTCCCGTCGGCCGGTGCGGGCAGCCCGCTGCGTCGTCACGACAAGGTGGAGACGAGCGTCTACTCGCGCACCCTGGCGAGCGACATCGAGGTGGACGGCGAGGTCATCGGTCACGCCGGTGACGACGTCGGCGACGTGCTGCTCGACCGCCTCCTGGAGGCGGGCGTCGACACGCTCAAGATCCGCTCGGTCCTCACCTGCGAGTCCCGCGTCGGCACCTGCGCGCGCTGCTACGGCCGTTCGCTGGCCACCGGCAAGCTCGTCGACATCGGCGAGGCCGTCGGCATCATCGCGGCCCAGTCGATCGGTGAGCCCGGCACGCAGCTGACCATGCGTACCTTCCACACCGGTGGCGTGGCCTCGGCCGACGACATCACGCAGGGTCTGCCCCGCGTCCAGGAGCTCTTCGAGGCCCGCACCCCCAAGGGTGAGGCGCCCATCGCGGAGTTCTCCGGTCGCATCGCGGTCGAGGACGGGGACCGTTCGCGTCGCCTCGTGCTCACGCCGGACGACGGCTCCGAGGAGATCGCCTACCCGATCACCAAGCGTTCGCGCCTGCTGGTCTCGGACGGCGACCACGTCTCCGTCGGTACCCAGCTGGTCCAGGGTGCGGTCGACCCGAAGAAGGTCCTGCGCATCCTCGGCCCGCGTGCCACGCAGAAGCACCTCGTCGACGAGGTCCAGGTCGTCTACTCCTCCCAGGGTGTGGACATCCACGACAAGCACATCGAGGTCATCGTGCGGCAGATGCTGCGTCGCGTGACGGTCCTCGACTCGGGTACCACCGACCTGCTGCCCGGCGAGCTCGCCGAGCGTGGGCGCTTCGAGGACGCGAACCGCGCTGCGGTGTCCGAGGGCGGCCAGCCGGCCTCCGGTCGTCCCGAGCTCATGGGCATCACGAAGGCGTCGCTCGCGACGGACTCGTGGCTGTCGGCGGCCTCCTTCCAGGAGACCACCCGGGTGCTCACCGAGGCCGCGATGTCGGGTCGTTCCGACCCGCTGCTCGGCCTCAAGGAGAACGTCATCCTCGGCAAGCTCATCCCGGCCGGAACGGGTCTGCCCCGCTACGGCAACATCGCGGTCGAGCCCACCGAGGAGGCCAAGGCCGAGCTGTACCCGACCTTCGGCTACGACGAGATCGACTTCCCCGCCCTGGGCCTCGGCTCCGGCGAGGCGATCCCGCTCGAGGACATCGACTTCGGCGACTACCGCTGATCGAGTCTTCTCAGCACGACCCCCGAGGGGGCTCACCGTTCGCGGTGGGCCCCCTCGGGCGTCATCCGGGCGGCGGTGCCCGAGACCGAGATCCCGGTGGCGGGGTCGCGGGGGACGTCCACCCGCAGCAGGCCGGGCCGGCCGAGGTCGTCGCCCTGGTGCACGGTCAGCATGACCGGGGGAGTCACCAGGGCGAGCTCGCGCAGGTAGCCGCCGAGCGCGGCGGCCGCGGCGCCGGTGGCCGGGTCCTCCACCACCCCGCCGGGCGGGAACGGGTTGCGGGCGTGGAACACGGTCTCGTTCTCGCGGTGCACCAGGGCGATCGTCGTCCACCCCCGCGCGGCCATGAGCACCCCGAGCCGGTCGAAGGCGTAGTCGAGGCGCGCGAGCCGTGACCGTCGGTGCACCGCCAGCACCGGGTGCCACGCACCGGCGTAGGCCACCCGGGGCGGCAGCGCGGGATCCAGGTCGTCGACGTCCCAGCCGAGCGACGCGAGCAGCTCGGTCAGGTCGTCGGGCGCGAGCGGTTCGGTCCGCGGAGCCACGCTGACCAGCGTCGCCACGATCCGACCGCCCTCGCCGACATCCGTCCCGACGGGTACGCGACCGGCCGCGGTCGCGAACCGGAGCGGGCCCCAGGTCCCGTGCTCGGCGAGCGCGACGCCGGACGCGATCGTCGCGTGCCCGCAGAACGGCACCTCGGCGAGCGGGCTGAAGTACCGCACGTCGAACGCACCGGGCGCGCCGGTGGGTGTCAGGAACGCGGTCTCGGAGTACCCGACGTCGGCCGCGACCCGCTGCATCTCGTCGGCCGTCATGCCCGTCGCGTCGAGAACGACACCGGCCGGGTTGCCGCCGGACGGCTCGGTCGTGAACGCCGCGTAGCGCAGGACCTCCATGTGGTCCGTTGTACCGCAGCCCGTGGATGATTCCGGGGCCGCGCGGTGTTCTACCACCGTTCCGCGTACGCCTGGGCTGCCGTTTTGACGCCCTTCCGGCCGCCAGGTAACGTAGGACACCGTGCCCGCGCCGTCGGGCTCTCGCGCATGCACCCGGTGCGCCGCTCGTTCGCCCTGCTGGGCCCGAGCGGTGACGGGGAGCAGCGGGTGGTTCCCCCACTCCATCGCGTCGTCACTCCGGCAAGGAATGTTCTTGCGGGGTGCGGTGCGGAAGACCGGGGCGACACGCCCGAGCGCGGGGGTCGGTGCGAGACGAAAGACCTGAGGTAGCCGTGCGACGGACGGCGAACCTCGACCATGCCGGCCGTCCTGGGTGACGGGTCCGGTCGACCAGAGATCATCCAACAGACGGAGACGTAGTGCCTACGATCCAGCAGCTGGTCCGCAAGGGCCGGCAGGCGAAGACGAACAAGTCGAAGACGCCTGCCCTCAAGGGCTCCCCCCAGCGACGCGGTGTGTGCACCCGCGTCTACACCACGACCCCGAAGAAGCCGAACTCCGCCCTCCGCAAGGTCGCGCGCGTTCGTCTCTCGAGCCAGGTCGAGGTCACCGCGTACATCCCCGGTGTCGGCCACAACCTGCAGGAGCACTCGATCGTGCTCGTGCGCGGCGGCCGCGTGAAGGACCTCCCGGGTGTCCGTTACAAGATCGTCCGTGGCGCGCTCGACACGCAGGGCGTCAAGAACCGCAAGCAGGCGCGTAGCCGCTACGGCGCGAAGAAGGTGGGCTGATGCCTCGCAAGGGTCCGGCCCCCAAGCGGCCGCTGATCTCCGACCCGGTCTACGGGTCGCCCGTCGTCACGCAGCTGATCAACAAGATCCTGCTCGACGGCAAGAAGTCCGTCGCGGAGCACATCGTCTACGGCGCCCTCGAGGGTGTTCGTGACAAGACGCAGGGCGACCCGGTCGTCGTGCTCAAGCGCGCCCTGGACAACGTCCGCCCGTCGCTCGAGGTGCGTTCGCGCCGCGTCGGTGGCGCCACGTACCAGGTGCCCGTCGAGGTGCGTCCGGTCCGCCAGACCACCCTCGCGCTGCGCTGGCTCACGGACTACTCGCGCGCTCGTCGCGAGAAGACGATGACCGAGCGCCTCATGAACGAGATCCTCGACGCGTCCAACGGCCTCGGTGCCGCGGTGAAGCGTCGTGAGGACATGCACAAGATGGCCGAGTCCAACAAGGCCTTCGCGCACTACCGCTGGTAATCCCGGCACCCTCGGGCGCTGCGCCGCCGGTCCGATCCCCGGACCGGGCCGGTGGCGCCACCCAAGCCAACCTGTAAGGGGCAACTCACGTGGCACTGGATGTGCTGACGGACCTCACGAAGGTCCGCAACATCGGCATCATGGCTCACATCGATGCCGGCAAGACGACGACCACCGAGCGGATCCTGTTCTACACCGGGGTCAACTACAAGATCGGTGAGACGCACGACGGTGCGTCGACGATGGACTGGATGGAGCAGGAGCAGGAGCGCGGCATCACGATCACGTCCGCCGCGACGACCTGCTACTGGCACGACAACCAGATCAACATCATCGACACCCCGGGTCACGTGGACTTCACGGTCGAGGTGGAGCGCTCGCTGCGCGTCCTCGACGGTGCCGTTGCCGTCTTCGACGGCAAGGAGGGCGTCGAGCCCCAGTCCGAGACCGTCTGGCGCCAGGCCGACAAGTACGACGTCCCGCGCATCTGCTTCGTCAACAAGATGGACAAGCTCGGCGCCGACTTCTACTTCACGGTGAAGACGATCATCGACCGGCTCAAGGCCAAGCCGCTGGTCATCCAGCTGCCCATCGGCTCCGAGAACGACTTCATCGGCGTCGTCGACCTGGTCACCATGCGTGCCCTCGTCTGGCGCGGCGAGACCGCCCTCGGCGAGAAGTACGAGGTCGAGGACATCCCGGCCGACATGGTCGAGAAGGCGGAGCAGTACCGCGCCGAGCTCCTCGAGGCCGTCGCCGAGACCGACGACGAGCTGCTCGAGAAGTTCCTCGGCGGCGAGGAGCTGACGGTCGCGGAGATCAAGGCCGGCATCCGCCACCTCACCGTCAAGTCGCTCGCGTACCCGATCCTGTGTGGCTCGGCGTTCAAGAACAAGGGCGTCCAGCCCATGCTCGACGCCGTCATCGACTACCTGCCGACGCCCTTGGACGTCCCGGCAGTCGAGGGCCACGACATGAAGGACCCCGAGGTCATCGTCGAGCGTCACCCCGACGCCACGGAGCCGTTCTCGGCCCTGGCGTTCAAGGTCGCGACGCACCCGTTCTTCGGCAAGCTGACGTACGTCCGGGTCTACTCGGGCAAGGTCGCGCAGGGCGCTCAGGTCCTCAACTCGACCAAGAACAAGAAGGAGCGCATCGGGAAGCTCTTCCAGATGCACTCCAACAAGGAGAACCCGGTCGACGACGCCACCGCCGGCCACATCTACGCCTTCATCGGTCTCAAGGACGTCACCACGGGCGACACCCTGTGCGACCCGGCCAACCCGGTCGTGCTGGAGTCCATGACGTTCCCCGAGCCGGTCATCGACGTCGCCATCGAGCCGAAGACGAAGGGTGACCAGGAGAAGCTCTCCGTGGCCATCCAGAAGCTGGCCGAGGAGGACCCGACCTTCCGCGTCAAGCACGACGAGGAGACCGGCCAGACCGTCATCGGCGGCATGGGCGAGCTCCACCTCGACATCCTCGTGGACCGCATGCGCCGCGAGTTCAAGGTCGAGGCCAACGTCGGCAAGCCGCAGGTCGCGTACCGCGAGACGATCCGTCGCGAGGTCGTCAAGATCGACTACACGCACAAGAAGCAGACCGGTGGTTCGGGCCAGTACGCGAAGGTGCAGATGACCTTCGAGCCGCTCGACACCGCCGGCGGCGAGATCTACGAGTTCTCGAACAAGGTCACCGGTGGCCGCATCCCGCGCGAGTACATCCCGTCGATCGACGCCGGGATCCAGAGCGCGATGCAGCTCGGCGTGCTGGCGGGCTTCCCGCTCGTCGGCGTCAAGGCGATCCTGCTCGACGGTGCCGCGCACGACGTCGACTCCTCGGAGATGGCGTTCAAGATCGCGGGCTCGATGATCCTCAAGGAAGCGGTCCGCAAGGCCGACCCGGTTCTCCTGGAGCCGGTCATGGCCGTCGAGGTCCGTACTCCTGAGGAGTACATGGGTGACGTCATCGGCGACATCAACTCGCGCCGCGGCATGATCCAGTCCATGGAGGACGCCACGGGTGTGAAGGTCATTCGCGCCCAGGTTCCTCTCTCCGAGATGTTCGGGTACGTCGGCGACCTGCGGTCCAAGACCCAGGGTCGCGCGGTGTACTCGATGCAGTTCGACAGCTATGCCGAGGTTCCGCGGAACGTTGCCGAGGAAATCATCAAGAAGACCCGGGGCGAGTAGTCCCACAGGTCGACATCTGTAGTTCCATCACACAAACCGACCCGTAGGACGCCGCGTCAAGCGGCTACCGTCCGGTAGCCGCAGTACGTCGGCCAATCTCTACCAAGTCCTGAGGAGGACACCCAGTGGGCAAGGCGAAGTTCGAGCGGACGAAGCCGCACGTCAACATCGGCACCATCGGCCACGTCGACCACGGCAAGACGACGCTGACCGCTGCGATCTCGAAGGTGCTGCACGACAAGTACCCCGACCTGAACCCCTTCACGCCTTTCGACGAGATCGACAAGGCGCCTGAGGAGAAGCAGCGCGGCATCACCATCAACATCGCGCACGTGGAGTACCAGACGGAGAAGCGTCACTACGCTCACGTCGACGCTCCCGGTCACGCGGACTACATCAAGAACATGATCACGGGTGCGGCGCAGATGGACGGCGCCATCCTCGTCGTCGCCGCCACCGACGGCCCGATGGCCCAGACGCGTGAGCACGTCCTGCTCGCCCGTCAGGTCGGCGTGCCGTACCTGCTCGTCGCGCTGAACAAGACCGACATGGTCGACGACGAGGAGATCCTGGAGCTCGTCGAGCTCGAGGTCCGTGAGCTGCTCACGGCCCAGGGCTTCGACGGCGACGACGTCCCCGTCGTGCGCGTCTCCGGCCTGAAGGCCCTCGAGGGCGACCCGATCTGGGTCAAGTCCGTGCAGGACCTGCTGGACGCCGTGGACGAGAACGTCCCGGACCCGGTCCGCGACATCGACAAGCCCTTCCTCATGCCGATCGAGGACGTCTTCACGATCACCGGTCGTGGCACCGTCGTCACCGGTCGCGTGGAGCGCGGCAAGCTCAAGGTGAACGAGGAGGTGGAGATCGTCGGCATCAAGGAGAAGGCGATCAAGACCACGGTCACCGGCGTCGAGATGTTCCGCAAGCTGCTCGACTACGCCGAGGCCGGCGAGAACGTCGGTCTGCTCCTGCGTGGCACGAAGCGCGAGGAGGTCGAGCGCGGCCAGGTCGTCGTCAAGCCCGGCTCGATCACGCCGCACACCGAGTTCGAGGGCCAGGTCTACATCCTGGCCAAGGACGAGGGTGGCCGTCACAACCCGTTCTACGGGAACTACCGCCCCCAGTTCTACTTCCGCACCACCGACGTCACCGGCGTCATCACGCTGCCCGAGGGCACCGAGATGGTCATGCCCGGCGACAACACCGAGATCCACGTGAACCTCATCCAGCCCATCGCGATGGAAGAGGGCCTCGGCTTCGCCATCCGCGAGGGTGGCCGCACCGTCGGCTCGGGCAAGGTCATCAAGATCATCAAGTGATGCGAGCCCCTCGGGGCAGCTGATCTGAGCGGAAGGGCCCGGATGCTTCGGCATCCGGGCCCTTCTGCGTCCCTACCGTCTCCTGCCGACTCGCGGCCGTGCTCGGGCCGGGCCGGCCGGCATCGCTACGCGTCCGGGTAGCCCGCCTCGCCGTCGCCGTCCAGGTCCGTGCACCCGCGGTGCGCCTCGGCGGCACCGAGGGCGTCGACGCAGTCCGCGTAGCCGACGATGTAGCGGTAGGTGGCATCCACGGTCGCGTCGGTGCAGTCGGGGGAGCCGTCGGCGGGGTCGCAGGGGTCACCAGGCGCCAGGACGGTGGTCGGGTCAGGCTCGGAGGCCGTCGGGGGCGGGGTGCTCGCCACAGGTGCGGGCTCCGTCGGCGCCGGCTCCGTCGGGATGGTCGACGCGGCAGTCGTCGGTGCCGGTGCCGGCGTGGGGGACGGGTCAGCGGTGCAGGCGGCGAGCGCGACGAGCGCGATCGCGGACCATGCGACCGGGACGAGGCGGCGCGTCATGGCCCGACGGTAACGTCTCGTCGGGCGAGAACGGCCGAGAACGACGTCACGGTTCGGCGTCCCTTGATGTCTGCGGGCGCGCGGCGGGGGGCCGGTGCGGGTCGCCCGAGGGGCGTGTGTGGCGCACGGAACAGCGTGATCACGCCGGAGTGTGACGCAGGCGATTGGAGTTCCGGCGCCCGGTCTGGCACACTGTTCAGGTTGCCTAGTCGAGGGCGGCGCGTTTGCGCGCGCGGCACACGACGGGGCTCGCACACGTGGACGGCGTCTGGACCCCGGGACTACCCGGTGGTTGACGCCCGACAACAACCACCGATCTCGTGCCGGAAACGGTACGCAGCGCAACGGTGTGTCGCGCCAAGCGACACGCCCGAGTGCGGGGGTCGGACGGAGCCGGTTTCAACAGAGAGAAGTAGACGCGCCATGGCGGGACAGAAGATCCGCATCAGGCTCAAGTCCTACGACCACGAAGTCATCGACAGCTCGGCGCGCAAGATCGTCGACACGGTGACTCGCGCTGGTGCGTCGGTCGTGGGTCCGGTGCCGCTGCCGACGGAGAAGAACGTCTTCTGCGTCATCCGGTCGCCCCACAAGTACAAGGACAGCCGCGAGCACTTCGAGATGCGTACTCACAAGCGGCTCATCGACATCATCGATCCCACGCCCAAGGCCGTCGACTCGCTCATGCGTCTCGACCTGCCCGCGGACGTGAACATCGAGATCAAGCTCTGACGCTGGGAAGGAACTGATTTCTATGGTTACCCAGCAGAACGAGCGCGCAGTCACGGCCCTCATCGGCACGAAGCTCGGCATGACCCAGGTGTGGGACGACAACGGTCGTCTCGTCCCGGTCACCGTCGTCGCTGTCGGGACGAACGTCGTGACCCAGGTGCGCTCCGCTGACGCTGACGGCTACGCCGCGGTCCAGCTGGCCCACGGCCAGATCGACCCGCGCAAGGTCACCAAGCCGCTGAAGGGCCACTTCGAGAAGGCCGGCGTCACGCCGCGCCGGCACGTGGCCGAGATCCGCACGCCGAACGCCTCCGAGTTCACGCTCGGCCAGGAGCTCACGGCCGACCTCTTCGAGGCCGGTTCGCTCGTGGACGTCATCGGCACCACCAAGGGCAAGGGCACCGCCGGCGTCATGAAGCGTCACGGCTTCCACGGCGTCGGCGCCTCGCACGGTGCGCACCGCAACCACCGCAAGCCCGGCTCGATCGGTGGCGCTTCGACGCCGTCGCGCGTGTTCAAGGGCATCAAGATGGCCGGTCGCATGGGCGTGGACCGCCAGACCACCCAGAACCTGACCGTGCACGCGGTCGACGTCGAGCGGGGCTTCATCCTCGTCAAGGGTGCCGTTCCCGGCCCCAAGGGTGGCGTCGTGGTCGTGCGTTCCGCTGTGAAGGGGGCGTGACCATGTCTGACACGCTGACCGTCGACGTCGTCGACTTCGAGGGCAACAAGGCCGGCTCGGCCGACCTGCCCGCCGAGGTCTTCGACGTGCAGACCAACATCCCGCTGATCCACCAGGTCGTCGTCGCGCAGCGCGCGGCGGCTCGCCAGGGCACCCACGACACGAAGAGCCGTGGCGAGGTCCGTGGTGGTGGCCGCAAGCCGTACAAGCAGAAGGGCACCGGCCGCGCCCGTCAGGGTTCGACGCGTGCTCCGCAGTTCGCCGGTGGTGGCGTCGTCCACGGCCCCACCCCGCGCGACTATGCGCAGCGCACCCCCAAGAAGATGAAGGCCGCGGCGCTCCGCGGTGCTCTCTCGGACCGCGCCCGCGCCGGCCGCGTGCACGTCGTCTCGGGCTTCGCCCCGGGCACGGCGCCGTCGACGAAGTCCGCGCTCGCCGTGCTCGACAACCTCTCCGGACGCAAGCACGTCCTGGTCGTCGTCGAGCGTCAGGACGAGATCACGTGGAAGTCGCTGCGGAACGTCGAGCGGGTGCACCTGCTGGTCGCTGACCAGCTCAACACCTACGACGTCCTGATCTCGGACGACGTCGTGTTCACGCAGGGCGCGCTCGACGCGTTCCTCGCCGGCCCCGTCAAGGGCTCGAACACGTCCTCCGAGGCCAAGGAGGAGACCAAGTGACCGACATCGGCAAGAACCCGCGCGACATCCTGCTCGCGCCGGTCGTCTCCGAGAAGAGCTATGGCCTGCTCGACGAGGGGAAGTACACCTTCCTCGTCGACCCGCGGGCGAACAAGACCGAGATCAAGATTGCCGTCGAGCAGGTCTTCGGCGTCAAGGTCGACTCGGTCAACACCGCGAACCGGCAGGGCAAGTCCCGTCGGACCCGTTTCGGCACCGGCCGCCGCAAGGACACGAAGCGTGCGATCGTCACCCTCCGCGAGGGAACGATCGACATCTTCGGTGGTCCGGTCGGCTGATAAGGACTGAGAGCTCATGGGAATCCGTAAGTACAAGCCGACAACGCCGGGCCGTCGTGGCTCGAGCGTGGCCGACTTCGTCGAGATCACGCGATCCACGCCGGAGAAGTCGCTCGTCCGTCCCCTCCACAAGACGGGCGGCCGCAACTCCACGGGTCGCATCACCACGCGCCACCAGGGTGGCGGTCACAAGCGTGCATACCGCGTCATCGACTTCCGTCGTCATGACAAGGACGGCGTGCCGGCCAAGGTCGCTCACATCGAGTACGACCCCAACCGCACCGCCCGCATCGCGCTCCTGCACTACGCGGACGGCGAGAAGCGCTACATCATCGCGCCGAACAAGCTGCAGCAGGGCGACCGCATCGAGAACGGCCCCGGCGCCGACATCAAGCCCGGCAACAACCTGCCGCTGCGCAACATCCCGACCGGTACGGTCATCCACGCGATCGAGCTCCGGCCCGGTGGCGGTGCGAAGATCGCGCGCTCGGCTGGTGCGTCCGTGCAGCTCGTCGCCAAGGACGGTCCCTACGCCCAGCTGCGTATGCCGTCCGGTGAGATCCGCAACGTCGACCTGCGCTGCCGCGCCACGGTCGGCGAGGTGGGCAACGCCGAGCAGTCGAACATCAACTGGGGCAAGGCCGGCCGCATGCGCTGGAAGGGCAAGCGCCCGACCGTCCGTGGTGTCGCCATGAACCCGATCGACCACCCGCACGGTGGTGGCGAGGGCAAGACGTCCGGTGGACGTCACCCCGTCAGCCCGTGGGGCCAGGCCGAGGGTCGCACCCGTCACCCGAACAAGCCGAGCGACAAGCTCATCGTGCGCCGTCGGCGTACCGGCAAGAACAAGCGCTGATAGGAGCCTGAGATGCCACGTAGCCTGAAGAAGGGTCCGTTCGTCGACGGTCACCTGCAGAAGAAGGTCGACGTCCAGAACACCGCCGGCACGAAGAACGTCATCAAGACGTGGTCGCGCCGTTCGGTCATCACGCCGGACTTCCTCGGCCACACGTTCGCTGTGCACGACGGACGCAAGCACACCCCGGTGTTCGTGACGGAGGCGATGGTCGGGCACAAGCTCGGCGAGTTCTCCCCGACGCGAACGTTCCGCGGCCACGAGAAGGACGACCGGAAGGGTCGTCGCCGCTGACCCCCGGGTCAGCCAGGCGACGCCCTCACCGGCAGAGACAAGAAGGCAGGACAGCAATGGAAGCCAAGGCGAAGGCGCGGTTCGTCCGCGTCACGCCCCAGAAGGCCCGGCGCGTCGTGGACCTCATCCGTGGCAAGCAGGCCGGCGAGGCCGTGGCGGTGCTGAAGTTCGCACCGCAGGCCGCGGGGGAGACGGTGCTCAAGGTTGTGGAGAGCGCGATCGCGAACGCTCGTGAGGCTGCCAAGCGCAGCAACGAGCGTCTCGACGAGAGCGACCTCTACATCTCTGAGGTGTTCGTCGACGAGGGCCCGACGCTCAAGCGGTTCCGACCGCGTGCGCAGGGCCGTGCCAGTCAGATCCTCAAGCGCACGAGCCACATCACCGTGGTCGTCGCTGAGCGTGAGACCTCGAAGGGAAGGGCCCGATAGTGGGACAGAAAGTCAACCCGCTCGGGTACCGCCTGGGCATCACCACCGACCACCGTTCGCGTTGGTTCGCCGACTCGACCAAGCCCGGTCAGCGCTACCGCGACTACGTGGGCGAGGACGTCAAGATCCGCAAGCTCATGAGCACGGGTCTCGAGCGCGCCGGTATCGCCAAGGTCGAGATCGAGCGCACGCGTGACCGCGTCCGCGTCGACATCCACACCGCCCGCCCGGGCATCGTCATCGGGCGTCGTGGCGCGGAGGCCGACCGCATCCGCGGCGAGCTCGAGAAGCTCACGGGCAAGCAGGTCCAGCTGAACATCCTCGAGGTCAAGAACGCCGAGATCGAGGCTCAGCTGGTCGCCCAGGGCATCGCCGAGCAGCTGGCGAGCCGCGTCTCGTTCCGCCGCGCCATGCGCAAGGGCATCCAGTCGGCCCAGCGCGCCGGTGCCAAGGGCATCCGCGTGCAGGTCTCCGGCCGCCTCGGTGGCGCGGAGATGAGCCGCACGGAGTTCTACCGCGAGGGTCGTGTGCCGCTGCACACGCTGCGCGCGAACATCGACTACGGGTTCTTCGAGGCTCGCACCACCTTCGGCCGCATCGGCGTCAAGGTGTGGGTCTACAAGGGCGACATGACCGAGAAGGAGTTTGCTCGCGAGCAGGCGACCCAGGCCCCGCGCCCGGCTCGTGGCCCGCGGACGGACCGTCCCGGCGGCGACCGCGGTGACCGCGGCCCGCGTGCCGGTGGCGCTCCTCGTCGTGACGCAGCCCCTGAGGCAGTCGAGGCGCCCGTCGCCGAGGCTCCCGCAGCACCTGACAACGGATCGGAGGCCTGACCGCAATGCTCATCCCGCGCAGGCTGAAGCACCGCAAGCAGCACCACCCGGGGCGTTCCGGCGCCGCGACCGGTGGTACCGCGATCTCGTTCGGTGAGTTCGGCATCCAGGCTCTCGAGCCCGCGTATGTCACGAACCGGCAGATCGAGGCTGCACGTATTGCCATGACCCGCCACATCAAGCGTGGAGGGAAGGTCTGGATCAACATCTACCCGGACCGCCCCCTCACCAAGAAGCCCGCCGAGACCCGCATGGGTTCCGGCAAGGGCTCGCCGGAGTGGTGGATCGCCAACGTCAAGCCGGGCCGAGTTCTCTTCGAGCTCGCCGGCGTCCCGGAGCCCCTGGCGCGCGAGGCCATGCGTCGCGCCCAGCACAAGCTCCCGATGAAGACACGTTTCGTGGTTCGCGAGGGTGGTAACTGATGACTATCGGCACCAAGGAGCTGGCTCCCACCGAGCTGGACACCTTCGACGACGACAAGCTGGTCGCCGAGCTGAAGAAGTCCAAGGAGGAGCTGTTCAACCTCCGCTTCCAGTCGGCAACCGGTCAGCTCGAGAGCCACGGGCGTCTGAAGGCCGTTCGTCGCGACATCGCGCGGATCTACACGATCCTGCGTGAGCGCGAGCTCGGCATCCGTACCGCCCCGAGCGCGAGCGAGTGAGGTCGACAATGAGCGACGAGAAGAAGAGCGAGAGCACGACTGCTGTTGCTGAGAAGCGCGGTGACCGCAAGGTCCGCCGCGGCTACGTGGTCAGCGACAAGATGGACAAGACCGTGGTGGTCGAGGTCGAGGACCGGGTCAAGCACCCGCTCTACGGCAAGGTCATCCGTCGGACGAGCAAGGTCAAGGCGCACGACGAGAACGGCACTGCCGGCGTCGGCGACCTCGTGCTCATCATGGAGACGCGGCCGCTGAGCGCCACCAAGCGCTTCCGCCTGGTCGAGGTCCTCGAGAAGGCCAAGTAAGCAGCAGTAGTCCAGCAGCACCCCCAGTTGCCCACGGGCGCCGGGTGACGTCCGGAGGACAGTTCACGTCCGCAGGACCACACCCGGCGCAACGTGTGCATCACGGCAACTATCCGTTCGGCCAGGCTCGGCTCGAATGAGCTGAGAACCCGCCAGACGACAGGAGTAGTAATGATTCAGCAGGAGTCGCGGCTTCGCGTCGCCGACAACACCGGTGCCAAGGAGATCTTGTGCATCCGTGTTCTCGGTGGCTCGGGCCGTCGTTACGCAGGCATCGGTGACGTCATCGTCGCCACCGTCAAGGACGCCATCCCCGGCGGCAACGTCAAGAAGGGCGATGTCGTCAAGGCGGTCATAGTGCGCACCCGCAAGGAGCGCCGCCGTCCGGACGGTTCGTACATCAAGTTCGACGAGAACGCCGCAGTGATCCTCAAGGCCGACGGCGAGCCCCGCGGCACGCGCATCTTCGGCCCGGTCGGGCGCGAGCTGCGCGACAAGAAGTTCATGAAGATCATCTCGCTGGCGCCGGAGGTGCTCTGACCATGGCGAAGATCAAGAAGGGCGACCTCGTCGTCGTCATCTCGGGCCGCGACAAGGGACGTCAGGGCCGTGTGCTCGAGGTCCTCGTCGAGTCGCAGCGCCTCGTCGTGGAGGGTGTCCAGCGTGTCACCAAGCACGTCAAGGCCGGCCAGACGCAGCGCGGCACGCGCACCGGGGGCATCGAGACGATCGAGGCGCCCATCCACATCAGCAACGTGATGCTCGTCGACCCGGAGACCAAGAAGGGCACCCGGGTCGGCTACCGCACCGAGCAGGTCGAGCGCGACGGCCGTACCCGCACCGTTCGGGTCCGCGTCGCCAAGCGCTCCGGTAAGGACATCTGATGACCGAGACACTGACGGCTCCGGCGCTCCCGCGCCTGAAGACCAAGTACAACGACGAGATCCGCAACGCGCTCTTCGAGCAGTTCTCCCACGAGAACATCAACCAGGTCGCGCGTCTGGTGAAGGTCGTCGTGAACATGGGTGTCGGCGAGGCCGCCAAGGACTCCAAGCTGATCGAGGGCGCCATCCGCGACCTCACCCAGATCACCGGCCAGAAGCCGCAGGTCACCAAGGCCCGCAAGTCCATCGCGCAGTTCAAGCTGCGTGAGGGCATGCCGATCGGCGCACACGTCACCCTGCGTGGCGACCGTGCGTGGGAGTTCCTGGACCGCCTGCTCTCGACGGCCCTGCCCCGTATCCGCGACTTCCGTGGCCTCTCGCCGCAGCAGTTCGACGGCCACGGCAACTACACCTTCGGCCTCGTGGAGCAGTCCGTGTTCCACGAGATCGACCAGGACAAGATCGACCGGGTCCGCGGGATGGACATCACGGTCGTCACGACCGCTGACACCGACGACGAGGGTCGCGCTTTCCTCAAGCTCCTCGGCTTCCCGTTCAAGGAGATCTGACCATGGCGAAGACTGCCCTCAAGAACAAGGCTGCTGCCAAGCCGAAGTTCGCGGTGCGTGGCTACACGCGCTGCCAGCGTTGCGGCCGGCCCCACTCGGTGTACCGCAAGTTCGGCCTGTGCCGGATCTGCGTGCGCGAGATGGCCCACCGCGGCGAGCTTCCCGGCGTCACCAAGAGCAGCTGGTAATCAGCAGCTTGTTATCCCAGGCACGTGCAGTTCAGGCAATACGAGCGTCGGTAGGTCCAGCCCAGCGATGGGCGGGATACCCCGGCGAGAGAGGGCGATAGCCCCATGACCATGACCGACCCCATCGCAGACCTGCTCACGCGGCTGCGTAACGCGAACTCGGCTCACCACGACACCGTGCTGATCCCGTTCTCGAAGCTGAAGTCGCACATCGCGGAGATCCTGCAGGCCGAGGGCTACATCTCGGGCTGGACGGTCGAGGATGCCGTCGTCGGCAAGAACCTCATCATCGAGCTGAAGTACGGCCCGAACCGCGAGCGTGCGCTCGCCGGCGTCAAGCGCGTGTCCAAGCCGGGCCTGCGCGTGTACGCCAAGTCGACCAATCTGCCCAAGGTGCTCGGCGGCCTCGGCGTGGCGATCCTGTCCACGTCCTCTGGTCTCCTCACCGACAAGCAGGCCGCCAAGAAGGGCGTGGGTGGGGAAGTCCTCGCCTACGTCTGGTAAGTCCGAGACGGAAAGGAGCTAGCCATGTCCCGAATCGGCAGAGTCCCCGTCCCGGTCCCCACCGGCGTGGATGTGTCCATCAACGGCGCCGTCGTGACGGTCAAGGGTCCCAAGGGCACCCTGACGCACACGATCGCTGCGCCCATCGAGGTTGCACGCGACGAGGCAGGTGCCCTCGTGGTCACCCGCCCCGACGACGAGCGCGCCTCGCGTTCGCTGCACGGCCTCACCCGCACGCTGCTGTCGAACCTCGTCATCGGTGTGACCGAGGGCTACGTCAAGAAGCTCGAGATCGTCGGCACCGGTTACCGCGTGACGGCGAAGGGCTCGGACCTTGAGTTCGCACTCGGCTTCAGCCACTCGGTCACGGTCAACCCGCCGGAGGGCATCACCTTCGTCGTCGAGGCGCCGACCCGTTTCTCGGTCGAAGGCATCGACAAGCAGCAGGTCGGCGAGGTAGCCGCCAACATCCGCAAGATCCGCAAGCCTGAGCCGTACAAGGGCAAGGGCGTGCGGTACGCGGGCGAGAACGTGCGCCGCAAGGTCGGAAAGGCCGGTAAGTAACCATGGCACTCAAGATCATCGGCAAGGGCAAGCGCAAGGCACGCCAGCGTCGCCACGTCCGCCTTCGCAAGAAGGTCTCCGGCTCGGCCGCCCGTCCCCGTCTCGTCGTGACCCGGTCCGCCCGGCACATCACGGCGCAGGTCGTGGACGACGGCATCGGCCAGACGCTCGTGTCGGCATCGACCCTCGAGGCCGACCTGCGCAGCTCGAACGACGACAAGACGGCCAAGGCCCGCAAGGTCGGCGAACTCATCGCCGAGCGTGCGAAGGCTGCCGGCCTCGACGCTGTGGTCTTCGACCGCGGCGGCAACAAGTACCACGGCCGCGTCGCAGCGGTGGCGGACGGCGCTCGCGAGGGCGGTCTGAAGCTGTGACGACGACGATGAACTCCGGAACGAAGAAGAGGACAATCTGATGGCTGCTCCTCAGCGCAGCAACACCGGCGCGCCTGCGGGCGGCGCCGGGGCCGGTGGCGGCGGTGACCGTCGCGACGGCGGTCGTGGCCGTGACGGTGGCGGCGGTCGTGGTGGCCGCGAGGCCGCAGAGAAGAGCGCGTTCCTCGAGCGCGTCGTGACGATCAACCGCGTCGCCAAGGTCGTCAAGGGCGGTCGTCGCTTCAGCTTCACCGCGCTCGTCGTGGTCGGCGACGGCGACGGCACGGTCGGTGTCGGCTACGGGAAGGCCAAGGAGGTGCCCGCGGCGATCGCCAAGGGCGTCGAGGAGGCCAAGAAGAACTTCTTCAAGGTTCCTCGCATCCAGGGCACCATCCCGCACCCCATCCAGGGTGAGGCCGCGGCCGGTGTCGTCTTCCTGCGTCCGGCGTCGCCGGGTACCGGTGTGATCGCCGGTGGACCCGTGCGCGCCGTCCTCGAGTGCGCCGGCATCCACGACGTCCTGAGCAAGTCGCTCGGTTCGTCGAACGCCATCAACATCGTGCACGCGACGGTCGCGGCCCTGAAGGGTCTCGAGCGTCCGGAGGCCGTGGCTGCGCGCCGTGGGCTCCCCGTCGAGCACGTCGTCCCGGCTGCCCTCCTGCGCGCCCAGGCTGCCGGCCTGGCCGCTGCGGCGGGTACGAAGGCAGGTGCCTGATGGCTCGACTCAAGGTGACCCAGACGCGGTCGGGCATCGGTGGCAAGCAGAACCAGCGCGACACCCTGCGCACCCTCGGCCTCAAGCGGATCGGCGACGTCGTCGTCAAGGAGGACCGTCCTGAGATCCGCGGCATGGTCAAGACGGTGACGCACCTTGTCGCGGTCGAAGAGGTGGAGTGACCATGGCAGACGAGAACACGCCTGAGGAGAAGGTGACGGTCCCCAAGAAGGCCGCCGCCGCCCCCAAGAAGGCTGCAGAGAAGAAGGCCGCCGACACGGAGTCCGCTCCGAAGGCGACCGCCAAGGCGAAGGCTCCGAAGGCCGACGCAGCGACCGAGTCGGCCCCCAAGGCCGAGGCGAAGGCTCCGGCCAAGGCCAAGGCTGAGCCGAAGGCAAAGGCCGAGGCTGAGCCGAAGGCCAAGGCCGAGGCGAAGGCTGCGGCGCCCAAGAAGACGGTGTCCGCGGCTGCCGCCAAGGCTGCCGAGGCCGCCGCGCTGCCCGGCAACGGTGGCACCCTCAAGGTGCACCACCTGCGTCCGGCCCCTGGCGCCAAGACCGCCAAGACCCGCGTGGGTCGTGGCGAGGCGTCCAAGGGCAAGACGGCCGGTCGTGGCACCAAGGGCACCAAGGCTCGCTACCAGGTGCCGACGCGCTTCGAGGGCGGGCAGATGCCCATGCACATGCGCCTCCCGAAGCTGCGTGGCTTCAAGAACCCGTTCCGCGTCGAGTACCAGGTGGTCAACCTGGACAAGCTCTCGGCGCTGTACCCGAACGGTGGCGACGTGACGGTCGCCGACCTGGTCGCCAAGGGTGCGGTCCGTAAGGGCCAGCCCGTCAAGGTGCTCGGCACCGGTGAGCTCACGGTCAAGGTTTCTGTCGCGGTCGACGCCTACTCGGCGTCCGCGAAGGACGCGATCGTCGCAGCCGGCGGAAGCGTCGCGCAGGACTGATCGAGGATGGGACCGGTGGGGTCGTAGTTCCCCACCGGTCCCTTTCCGTTTGTTCGTCAGCATCAGTTAGGGTGCCCCGGTGCCTGCGACGTAACGCAGGTGGCACGGCCGGAATGAACCGGTCGTACGAGATGCGGCTCCGGCCGCTCAGGAGGACAGGTGCTCAGCGCATTCGTGCGGGCGTTCCGAACGCCCGACCTGCGGCGCAAGCTGCTCTTCACCATCGGGATCATGGTGATCTTCCGGATCGGCTCGTTCCTGCCGACCCCCGGGGTGTCCTACCCGAACGTGCAGACGTGTATCGACCAGACCAAGGGCAACGACCTGCTCGGCCTGGTGAACCTGTTCAGTGGCGGGGCGCTGCTCAAGCTCTCGGTCTTCTCGCTCGGGATCATGCCGTACATCACGGCCAGCATCATCGTGCAGCTCCTCCGGGTGGTCATCCCCCGTTTCGAGGAGCTCCACAAGGAGGGCCAGTCCGGCACCGCGAAGCTCACGCAGTACACGCGGTACCTGACGATCGGTCTGGCGATCCTGCAGTCGACGACCATCATCACGGTCGCGCGCAGCGGTCAGCTGTTCCAGAGCTGCACCGTCGACGTCATCCCGAACGACTCCTGGTACATCCTCCTGATCATGGTCATCACGATGACCGCCGGTACCGGCCTCATCATGTGGCTCGGTGAGCTGATCACGGAGCGCGGCGTCGGCAACGGCATGTCGCTGCTCATCTTCACGTCGATCGCGGCGAGCTTCCCGACGGCCCTCTGGTCGATCGCGCAGGGCAACAACGGTGCCTTCAAGTTCATCATCGTCCTGGCCGTCATCGTGCTCGTCGTCGGCATGGTCGTCTTCGTCGAGCAGTCGCAGCGCCGGATCCCGGTCCAGTACGCCAAGCGCATGGTCGGTCGGCGCATGTACGGCGGCTCCAGCACCTACATCCCGATCAAGATCAACATGGCCGGCGTCATCCCGATCATCTTCGCGTCGTCGCTGCTGGCGGTCCCGGGGCTGCTCGCGCAGTTCGGTGACCAGACCTCCGGCTGGGTGCAGTGGATCTCGCGGTACCTGGTCTCGCCGAGCGCGCCCCTGCACCTCGCGCTCTACGTGTTCCTGATCATCTTCTTCTGCTACTTCTACACGGCGATCACGTTCAACCCGGACGAGGTCGCGGACAACATGAAGAAGTACGGCGGCTTCATCCCGGGCATCCGGGCCGGCCGTCCGACGGCGGAGTACCTCGACTTCGTCATCTCGCGCATCACCGCGCCCGGCTCGATCTACCTGGCCGTCGTCGCACTGATCCCGACCATCGTGTTCATCGTTCTCGGCGTCGGGACCAACATCCCGTTCGGCGGCTCGTCGATCCTGATCGTCGTCGGTGTCGGGCTCGAGACCGTCAAGCAGATCGAGTCCCAGCTGCAGCAGCGCCACTACGAAGGCTTCCTTCGATGAGCAGGCGGCTCGTCCTGCTGGGCGCCCCCGGCGCCGGCAAGGGCACCCAGGCTGTGCGCCTGGCCGAGTCGCTGGGCATCCCGGCGATCTCGACCGGTGACCTGTTCCGGGCCAACATCAAGGGCGGCACGCCGCTGGGCCTGAAGGTCCAGGAGTACACCTCGCGCGGCGCCCTGGTCCCGGACTCGGTGACCAACGACATGGTGCGCGACCGTCTGGCGCAGCCGGACACGGCGGACGGGTTCCTGCTCGACGGGTATCCGCGCAACGTCGCCCAGGTGGCCGAGCTCGACGCGATCCTCGGCGACGCCGGCGCGGCGCTCGACCTCGCGGTCGAGCTGACGGCGGACCCTGAGGTCGTCGTGCCCCGGCTGCTGAAGCGGGCCGAGATCGAGGGGCGCGAGGACGACACGGAGGACGTCATCCGGCACCGCCTCGACGTGTACGCGCAGGAGACCGCGCCGATCGCCTCGGTCTACGACGGTCGCGGTCTGCTCGCGCAGGTCGACGGGATCGGCGAGGTCGACGAGGTGACCGTGCGCCTGCTCGCGGCCATCGGCACCCTGGACGCCTGAGCCGGTCCATGTTCGGCCGCGAGCGGATCGAGTACAAGACGCCCGAGCAGGTCCTGCTCATGCGTCGGGCCGGTCTGGTCGTCGCCGAGGCGCTGAGCGCCGTCCGCGCCGCCGCCGCCCCGGGCGTGACGACCGCGTCGCTCGACGCACTGGCCGCCACGGTGATCGGTGACCACGGCGCGACGCCGTCGTTCCTCGGCTACCACGGCTATCCCGCCACGCTGTGCATCTCGGTCAACGACGAGATCGTGCACGGCATCCCTGGCCCGCGCGTCCTGCACGCAGGCGATGTGGTCAGCGTCGACTGCGGCGCGATCGTGGCCGGCTGGCACGGTGACTCGGCGGTGACCATCGTCCTGGACGAGGCGGACGCCCTCGACGAAGCATTGGCGACGACGACCGAGCGAGCACTGTGGGCGGGGATCGCCGCGCTCGCGACCGGCGCACGGCTCGGTGCGGTCGGAGAGGCGGTCGAGGCCCTCGTCGACGAGGCGCAGTCGGCCGGTCTCAACGGGGGAGCGCGCTACGGCATCGTCCAGGAGTACGTCGGGCACGGCATCGGCACCGCGATGCACCAGCCTCCGGACGTGCTGAACTATCGCGCGCGGGACCGCGGTCCCGCGCTGCGTCCCGGCCTGTGCGTCGCGGTGGAGCCGATGCTGGTGCGCGGTTCGCGGTTCACGCGCGAGCTCGACGACGAGTGGACGGTGGTGACCGACGACGGCTCCCGCGCCGCCCACTGGGAGCACTCGGTGGCCGTCCTCGAGGACGGGATCTGGGTGCTCACCGCGTTCGACGGCGGCGCCGCGGCGCTCGAGCCGCTGGGTGTGACCATCGCCCCACTGCTCTGACCGCTCTGTCGGGCCGGATGGTTTCCTCGAACGCCCTCGATGGCGTAAGATCGTCCGTTGGGTGTGTGCGCCCGGTTCATCGGAACACCGTGATCCTCGAAGCGATTCGTCGGGTTCGGATCTCGGTGGTCATCAACTGCTCGGCTCTCCTCACGGACGGCCTGGTTCGGGCACGTGCACTCTCCACGTTCGCGACGACGGCCAGCTGCCTGCTGGGCGATGTGGCCGACGTGGGTCGAACAGTCTCGGACGAACAGTTAGCGGAGGATATGGCGAAGAAGGACGGTGTCATCGAGATCGAGGGCAGCGTCGTGGAGGCTCTGCCCAACGCGATGTTTCGCGTGGAGCTCACCAACGGCCACAAGGTGCTCGCCCACATCTCGGGCAAGATGCGTCAGCACTACATCCGGATCCTCCCCGAGGACCGCGTGGTGGTGGAGCTGAGCCCGTACGACCTGTCCCGTGGCCGGATCGTCTACCGCTACAAGTAACAGCCACTCGATCACGCCGTCCTCCCGACACGGAGACCACACGGCGGCGGAGGAAAACACGCGATGAAGGTCAAGCCCAGCGTCAAGAAGATCTGCGACAAGTGCAAGGTGATCCGCCGGCACGGTCGCGTCCAGGTGATCTGCGAGAACCTGCGCCACAAGCAGCGCCAGGGCTGACGCCCTAGCACTTCTGCAGGAACGAGCACCACCAGCAAGCAAGCGCACCACCACCTCGGGCCCTCGGGCCCGGTGAACCCCCGGTCGGAGGCCGGGGCCCGCAGCACGCGGGGAGGTGGTGCGGAAGACCTCCGATGCAGTTCAGGAGCCACCAGGCACATGGCACGTCTTGTCGGAGTCGACCTCCCCCGCGAGAAGCGGCTCGAGATCGCACTCACCTACATCT
Source organism: Cellulomonas sp. McL0617 (assembly GCF_049994875.1). Taxonomy (GTDB): domain Bacteria; phylum Actinomycetota; class Actinomycetes; order Actinomycetales; family Cellulomonadaceae; genus Cellulomonas. The sequence continues at coordinate 3,291,854 of NZ_CP188256.1, read as the reverse complement.
ACGGCGTCGGGCGCACGCGCGCGCAGGCGACCCTCGCCGCCACCGGTATCAGCCCGGACGTCCGCGTGAAGGACCTCGGTGACACCGAGCTCGTCGCGCTGCGTGACTTCCTCGAGGGCAACTACAAGCTCGAAGGTGACCTCCGCCGTGAGGTCGCCGCCGACATCCGCCGCAAGGTCGAGATCGGCTGCTACGAGGGCCTGCGCCACCGCCGTGGCCTTCCCGTGCGCGGTCAGCGCACGAAGACCAACGCGCGTACCCGCAAGGGCCCCAAGCGCACCGTCGCCGGCAAGAAGAAGGCCGGGCGCAAGTAGCCCTCCGCCCCGGGCGCCTCGCGCCAGGGCACGCCGTCAAGACCTCGAGAGAAGAAGAGAATGCCTCCCAAGACCCGTTCCGCCGTGCGCAAGCCGCGCCGCAAGGAGAAGAAGAACGTCTCCCACGGCCAGGCGCACATCAAGAGCACGTTCAACAACACGATCATCTCCATCACCGACCCGTCGGGCGCCGTCATCGCGTCCGCCTCGTCGGGCCAGGTGGGCTTCAAGGGCTCGCGCAAGTCGACCCCGTTCGCGGCGCAGCTCGCCGCCGAGGCCGCCGCTCGCCGCGCCCAGGAGCACGGCATGAAGAAGGTCGACGTCTTCGTCAAGGGCCCCGGCTCCGGCCGTGAGACCGCGATCCGTTCGCTGCAGGCGACCGGCCTCGAGGTCGGCTCGATCCAGGACGTGACGCCCCAGGCGCACAACGGCTGCCGTCCGCCCAAGCGCCGCCGCGTCTGACCATGGTTTCGGCCGGGTCGGTGCTCACCAGCACCGGCCCGGCATCAGTCCGTCCGACCAGGTGGACCGAGACCAGGTCGGCTCGTAGTACTGCGCAGCGTCATATGGCGGACGCCCGCTGAGAGGAAATACACCGTGCTGATTGCACAGCGCCCCACCCTGACCGAAGAGGTCATCTCGGAGAACCGGTCGCGGTTCTCCATCGAGCCCCTGGAGCCGGGTTTCGGCTACACGCTCGGCAACTCGCTCCGCCGGACGCTGCTGTCCTCCATCCCGGGTGCCGCCGTCACGTCGATCCGCATCGACGGCGTGCTCCACGAGTTCTCGACCGTTCCTGGTGTCAAGGAAGACGTCACCGAGATCATCCTCAACATCAAGCAGCTGGTCGTCTCCTCGGAGAACGACGAGCCCGTCGTGATGTACCTGCGCAAGCAGGGTGCCGGTGAGGTCTCCGCGGCCGACATCGTCCCGCCGGCCGGCGTCGAGGTGCACAACCCCGACCTGCACCTGGCGACGCTGAACGACAAGGGCAAGCTCGAGATCGAGCTGACCGTCGAGCGCGGCCGCGGCTACGTGTCGGCCAACCAGAACAAGTCGTTCGACGCCGAGATCGGCCGCATCCCGGTCGACTCGATCTACTCGCCCGTCCTCAAGGTGACCTACAAGGTCGAGGCGACGCGTGTCGAGCAGCGCACGGACTTCGACAAGCTGATCGTCGACGTCGAGACCAAGTCGGCGATCGGCCCCCGCGACGCGCTGGCTTCGGCCGGCAAGACGCTGGTGGAGCTGTTCGGTCTGGCCCGTGAGCTCAACGTCGAGGCCGAGGGCATCGAGATCGGCCCGTCGCCGACGGACGCCGCGCTCGCCGCGGACCTCGCGCTGCCGATCGAGGACCTGCAGCTCACGATCCGCTCCTACAACTGCCTCAAGCGTGAGGGCATCCACTCCGTGGGTGAGCTCGTTGCGCGCTCCGAGGCCGACCTCCTGGACATCCGCAACTTCGGTGCGAAGTCCATCACCGAGGTCAAGGAGAAGCTCGCCGAGCTCGGCCTGACGCTCAAGGACAGCCCGCTCGACTTCGACCCGTCCGCCACCGCCTACTACGGCGACGACGAGGGCGACTTCGTCGAGGACGAGCAGTACTGACGCCGGGGAAGCTCGCGGGCCGCTGAGCCCGCGAGCAGCCCATCACTGGAACTCAAGGAGTAATAACCATGCCTACGCCCACCAAGGGTCCCCGGCTCGGTGGCGGACCGGCGCACGAGCGGCTGATCCTCGCGAACCTCGCGACGCAGCTGTTCGAGCACAAGCGCATCACGACGACCGAGACGAAGGCCAAGCGCCTGCGTCCGCTCGCCGAGCGCCTCATCACGTTCGCCAAGCGTGGTGACCTGCACGCCCGCCGCCGCGTGATGACCGTCGTCAAGGACAAGTCCGTCGTGCACGTGCTGTTCACCGAGATCGCTCCGGCCGTCGCCGAGCGTCAGGGTGGCTACACGCGCATCACCAAGATCGGCCCGCGCAAGGGCGACAACGCCCCGATGGCCGTCATCGAGCTCGTGCTCGAGCCGCTCTCGCCCAAGCAGGCCGTCGTGAAGGAGGCCACCAAGGCCGCCTCCAAGGCTGCCCCCAAGGCGGAGAAGGCCGACAAGGTCGAGGACGCGCCCGTCGAGGAGACGATCGTCGAGGACGCCCCGGTCGAGGAGACCGAGACCGTCGTCGAGGACGCCCCCGTCGAGGACGAGGCCGACAAGGCCTGACGCCGTTCACGAGAGGGCCCGGAACCGCACTGGTTCCGGGCCCTCTCGCGTGCCTAGAGTCGCGGGCATGAGCCTGCCCGTCGTCCTGGTGCACGGGTTGCGGACGTCGCGCACGATGTGGCGGGCGCAGCTCGAGGCCCTCGCCCGTGCCGGACGTGCCGCCGTGGCCGTGGACCTCCCCGGGCACGGGAGCCGGGTCGGCGAACAGTTCACGCTCGACGCCGCCGTGGACGAGGTCGCGCGGGCGGTCGACGAGGTCGGCGGTCGCGCGTTCGTCGTCGGCCTCTCGCTGGGCGGGTACGTGGGGATCCGGCACGCCGCGCGGCACCCGGAGCAGGTGGCCGGGCTGCTCGCGGCGTCCTGCTCGACGAGACCGCACGGGGTCCTGCTCGCGGGGTGGGCGCTCGGTGCCCGATACATCGTGCGGCTGCCCGACGGCGGGGCCCGGCTGAACCAGTTCTTCGTCGACCTCGCCCTGCCGCCGGCGGGCGCCGCCGACGCCGGCGCCGGCGGGTTCGCACTGGACGTCACCGACGACGTGCTGCGCGAGATGGCGACGGCGACGCCGCTGGAGGACCTGGCGCTGGTCGAGACGCCGGTGTGGCTGGTGAACGGTCGGCTCGACCACTTCCGCGGCGAGGAGCGCCGGTTCCTGGCGGCGTGCCGCGACGGGCGCCTGGTCGTCGTGCCGGGCGCGACGCACCTGGTGAACCTGGTCCAGCCGACGCGGTTCACGCGGGTGCTGCTGGAGGCGCTGGCGGAGGTGGACGAACGGGTCAGTGGCCCAGCGACCAGGCTCTGACCCCGCCGACGATGCCGGCCTGGTTGGGCACGACGACGACGTCGTCGCCGAGCCTGGCGAGCACCTGCGGCGTCACCCGCCGGGCGTTGCCGCCGCCGAGGTAGAGACGGTCCCACCAGAACACCGGCCGAAGCCCTTCGACGACGCGACGCACCCGCCGGGACCACAGCCCGTCACCGAGGCGGGCGCGCTCGACCTGCCCGATGTACACGTCGTACGACGTGCCCCAGCGGACGGGAGCGTGCGAGAGCTCCAGGTGCGGGGCGAGCTTGCCGCCGTCGAAGAGCGCCGAGCCCAGGCCCGTGCCCAGGGTGAGCACGAGCTCGATGCCCGTGCCGGAGACGACTCCCGCGCCGTGCACCTCGGCGTCGTTGAGGACGAGCGTCGGCAGGCCGAGCCGGGCCTCGACGCTCGCGCGGATGTCGCACCCGGTCCAGGCCGCGAGCAGATCGGGGTCGACGGCGCTGCGGGGTCCGCTGCGAGTGACGTAGTGCGGGGTCGCGACGACGACGCCGTGCCGGATCATCCCCGGCATCCCGACGGTGGCGCGGTCCGCCGGCGGCAGGCCCGAGGCGATGTCCGCGATCGTCGACACCAGCCTTTCCGGGGACAGCGGGTAGGGCGTCGCCACCCGGACCGCGGGGGCGTGCAGGGTGCCGGCCGAGTCGAGCACGGACGCCTTGATCCCTCCGCCGCCGCAGTCGACGGCGAGCGTGAACAGGTCCTCGAGGCTCTTCGACACGCTGCCACGCTATCGATGCGCCGCGGGCGGCGTCATTCGTCGCCTCGGCTAGCGTGTGGACCCGTGAGCGCGAGCCCCGACGATGACGCTGCGGTGCGGCTGCGGCTGGACCTCGCCTACGACGGCAGCCGCTTCGCGGGGTGGGCGGTGCAGCCCGGGCTGCGGACCGTCCAGGGAGTGCTCGAGGACGCCCTGGGCATGGTCCTGCGCACGGACGGGCCACCGCGGGTGACGGTCGCCGGGCGGACGGACTCGGGCGTGCACGCGCGCGGCCAGGTGGCGCACGTCGACATCCCCGTCGGTCTGCTGGAGCGGTCCCGTGGGCGCGCTGAGCGGCCGGTCGAGGAGGCGCTGCTCACCCGGCTGGGCGGGGTGCTGCCGACGGACCTGGTCGTCCATGCGGTGACCCAGGCACCCGACGGCTTCGACGCGCGGTTCTCGGCGTTGCGGCGTAGGTACACGTACCGGGTCTGCGACGACTCGGCGCGGCGCGACCCGCTCGCCCGCGCGCACGTCCTCTGGCACCGGCGGCCGCTGGACGTCGAGGCGATGGACGTCGCGGGCCGGCCGCTGGAGGGTCGGCACGACTTCGCGTCGTACTGCAAGCCGCGGGCGGGGGCGACGACGATCCGCACGCTCGAGGTCTTCCGGTGGTCCAGGCCGCTCGACGGGCCGGATGCGGGGCTGGTCGTCGCGACCGTGCAGGCGGACGCGTTCTGCCACTCCATGGTGCGCACCCTCGTGGGCGCCAGCGTGGCCGTGGGGGAGGGCCGTCGGGACGCGGGCTGGCCCGCCCAGCTGCTCGCCGCCCGGAGCCGGCTTGCCGGCGCGCACGTGGTGCCCGCGCACGGGCTCACGCTCGAAGAGGTGGGCTACCCCGCCGACGACGAGATGGGTGCGCGGGCCGAGCGGACGCGGTCTCGTCGCGAAGCCCACGACGTGGACCCGCGACCGCAGGGGTGCTGCGGCTAGAGCTCGTCGTCGTCGTCGTGGTAGCGACGGTCGTCCACGTACTCCTCGGCGATGAGGTGCACGGCGGCCTCCTCGGCGCTCGCGGCTCCGCCCGAGATCCCGGCGTCGACCGCGAACCCGTCCGTGCCGCCGGCCTCGACCGCGCCGTCGTCCTCGACGAGGCGTCCGGCACGGAACTGCTCGCGGTCGTCGAACGGAAGGCTGCGCGCCTCCCAGACCTCGGGCTCCTCCTGGCCGATGCGCTGGTCGATCGTCTCGCGGTGCGCCTCCTCCCACGGCGTCTCGCCGTAGTGGTTGGCGCGCCCACGGGTGGGCACCGAGTAGCCCTCGTCGAGCAGGTCGTCCACGCCACGGTCCAGCAGGGTGTCCTCGCTGGGCAGCTGGTCGGTGTCGCCCTCGCTGTCGAGCTCGGGATCGCTGCTGGTGCCGGACGTGTCGTAGCTCATGCCCCGACCTTCGCACCGCACGCGGCCGGACGCCAGTATTGCGATGCCGCGGGTCGTGGCGCCAAGGGACACTGGTCGCATGGGTCACCTCGACATCGGCGGGATCGGCTACGTGCTGTCCGACGGCCGTCCGCTCCTCGACGACGTCACGTTCCGGGTCGCTGACGGCGCTCGAGTGGCCCTCGTCGGCCCCAACGGTGCCGGCAAGACGACACTGCTGCGGATCGTCGCCGGCGACGAGCAGCCGCACGCGGGGTCCGTCGGGCGCAGCGGCGGGCTGGGCATCATGCGGCAGGACATCGGCCGGATCAACGACGACCGCTCGATCCGCGACCTGCTGGCGTCGCTCGCGGTCGCCTCGGTCCGCGACGCCGCCGTCGAGCTGAGCGCCGCGGAGATCGTCATCATGGAGACCGACGACGAGCCGTCGCAGATGCGGTACGCGCAGGCGCTGGTCGACTGGGCGGACGTCGGCGGCTACGAGGCTGAGGCCGGCTGGGACCGGGTCACCGACGCCGTGCTGAGCATCCCGTTCGACCAGGCGCAGCACCGCGAGGTGCGGTCGCTGTCCGGCGGCGAGCAGAAGCGGCTCGTGCTGGAGGCGCTGCTGCGGGGTCCCGACGAGGTCCTGCTGCTCGACGAACCCGACAACGCGCTCGACGTGCCCACCAAGCGGTGGCTGGAGGACAAGCTGCGGGCGTCGAACAAGACCGTGCTGTTCGTCAGCCACGACCGCGAGATGCTCGCCAACGTGGCCACCCAGGTGGCCACCCTCGAGCCGGGCGTCATGGGGGCGACGGTCTGGGTGCACGGTGGCGGGTTCGGCACGTACCACCAGGCGCGCGAGGACCGGCGCACGCGGCTGGAGGAGCTGCTGCGGCGTTGGGAGGAGGAGCATGCCAAGCTCAAGGAGCTCGTGCTCACCCTCAAGACGAAGTCGGCCTTCAACGACGGCCTCGCGTCGCGCTACCAGGCCGCCCAGACGCGGCTGCGCAAGTTCGAGGAGGCCGGGCCCCCCACGCTGCTGGCCCGCGAGCAGAACGTCCGCGTCCGCCTGCACGGTGGCCGCACGGCCAAGCGCGCGGTCGTCGCGACCGGGCTCGAGCTGACCGGGCTGATGAAGCCGTTCGACCTCGAGGTCTGGTTCGGCGAGCGCGTGGCGGTGCTCGGCTCCAACGGCTCGGGCAAGTCGCACTTCCTACGGCTCCTGGCCGCCGGCGGCAGCGACCCGAGCCCCGAGCACGAGCCCGCCGACGACACCCCCGTCGCGCCCGTGCAGCACACCGGTCGCGTGGTGCTCGGCCCGCGCGTGCGACCCGGGTGGTTCGCGCAGAACCACGGCCACCCGGAGCTCGTGGGCCGGACGCTGCTGGAGATCCTCAACCGGGGGGTCGGGCACCGGTCGGGGATCGGTCGCGAGCAGGCGTCCAAGGCGCTGGACCGGTACGAGCTCGTCGCGGCCGCCGAGCAGCGGTACGAGACGCTCTCGGGCGGTCAGCAGGCGCGTCTGCAGATCCTCCTGCTGGAGCTGGGCGGCGCGACGCTGCTGCTGCTGGACGAGCCCACCGACAACCTCGACCTGCACTCGGCGGAGGCCCTGGAGACGGGTCTGGCCGCGTTCGAGGGGACGGTCATGGCCGTCACCCACGACCGCTGGTTCACGCGCACCTTCGACCGGTTCCTGGTCTTCGGCGCCGACGGTGACGTGGTCGAGACGCCGGAGCCCGTGTGGGACGCGGGCCGGGTGGAGCGCGCGCGATAGACGCGCCGGGCGCTGGGTCACAGGACGAGGGACACCGCGATCGTCGTGACGATCAGCCCGATGACGATGTCGAGGACCTGCCACGACCGCGGGCGGGCGAACAGGGGTCGCAGGTAGCCGGCGCCGAACCCGAGCGCCGCGAACCACACGATGCTCGCCACCACGGCCCCGAGCCCGAACACCCAGGCGTAGGGCTCGTGCTGGTGCGCCAGCGAGCCGATCAGCATGACCGTGTCCAGGTAGACGTTCGGGTTGAGGAACGTCAGGGCGAGGCAGGTGGTGACCACGGCCGAGAGGCTTGCCGGGCCCGCGGCCGCCGGGTCGAGGACCTCCGGGTGCCGTGCCCGCCGGAAGGAGCCGATCGCGAGCCACAGCAGGAACGCGGCGCCGACGTACTTGGTCACGGTCAGCACGGCCGGATGGTTGGCGATGATGGCGCCGAGCCCCGCGATCCCCGCCGCGATCAGGAGAGCGTCGGCCAGCGCGCAGATCACCACGACGGGCAGGACGTGCTCGCGCCGGATGCCCTGGCGGAGCACGAAGGCGTTCTGGGCGCCGATGGCGACGATGAGGCTGATCATCGTGAGCCAGCCGGCGAGGGCCGCGGGGAACATGGTCGAGAGGCTAGGCGGCGACGACGATGAAGACCAGTTCATGATTCTGAAGAACCGTTAGGATCATTCATGTGGCGTTCGATCCCGACCAACTGAGCGCCCTCGCGTCCGTGGTGCACGAGGGCAGCTTCGACGCGGCCGCGCAGCGTCTGCACATCACCCCGTCCGCGGTCAGCCAGCGGGTCAAGGCCCTAGAGCTGCAGGTGGGGCGCGTTCTGGTGCTCCGCACGCGGCCTTGCCGGCCCACCGACGACGGCGAGGTGCTGCTGCGCTTGGCAGGTCAGGTCGAGCTGCTCGGTCGCGACGCCATGAGCCTGCTCGTGCCGCCCGCGGGTGCCGTCCGCTCGGGCGGTTCGTCGCGACGGCTCCCCGTGGCAGTGAACGACGACTCGATGTCGACGTGGTTCCCGGCGGCCGTCGCGGACCTGCCGCCGGACGTCCTGCTCGACCTGCGGCGCGAGGACCAGGACCTCTCCGCGGGGCTGCTGCGGGACGGGACCGTGATGGCCGCGGTCACCGCCGACCCCCGCGCGGTCCAGGGCTGTCGCGTCCGGCGCCTGGGCGCCATGCGCTACCTGGCCGTGGCTGCGCCGCACCGTCGGGACCGCTGGTTCGGCGACGGACTGACCGCCGAGGCCTTCGCCCAGGCGCCGCTGCTGGCGTTCAACAGGGAGGATGGCCTGCAGGAACGCTTCGTCGCGGCCGTCGTCGGCCGGCGGACCGTGACGCCGATGGTGCACTACGTGCCCTCCCAGTCGGCGTTCGTCGGACTGATCGAGGCGGGCCTCGGCTGGGGGATGGTGCCGGAGGTCGCCGCCCGGGACGGGTTGGCGCGCGGGTCGCTCGTCGAGGTGCGGGCGGGTCGGACGCTGGACGTCCCGCTGTACTGGCAGCACTGGGCGCTGCGGACCCCGACGCTCGACGACCTGACCGATCGCGTGGTCGGTGCGGCGTCGGCGGCACTGCGACCGGTGCGCCGGCACGGACCGCCCGCCGCAGTGTGACCTACCGCGTTTTGACCCCCTGCCGGGGCGCCGGGTAATCTTGCTACTCGTTGTGCGTCCCCGTTCGCGCGCTGGTGTACTCAGCACCGAGCCAGAACGGCAGGACCGGTGCGTTCCCGCTCGCCGTCCGGATGCAAGCGAGAGTTCTCATCGGCGGACCCGCACCCTGCGGACTTCCGCCGCGACAAGATTCGTATCGAAACGAAGGCTGACGACCGTGCGTACGTACACCCCGAAGCCCGGCGACGTCGAGCGGAACTGGTACATCATCGACGCAAGCGATGTCGTCCTGGGCCGCTTGGCCACTCACGTGGCCACGTTGCTGCGCGGCAAGCACAAGGCGACCTTTGCTCCGCACGTCGACGGCGGTGACTTCGTCATCGTCATCAACGCGGAGAAGGTTGCTCTGACCGGCAACAAGCGCGAGAACAAGCTCGCGTACAGCCACTCCGGATACCCGGGTGGTCTGCGCGCCGTGGCCTACTCCGACCTCCTGGAGAAGCACCCCGAGCGCGCGATCGAGAAGGCAGTGCGTGGCATGCTCCCCAAGAGCTCGCTCGCGCGCCAGCAGCTCACCAAGCTCAAGGTCTACGCCGGCGCGGAGCACCCGCACGCGGCGCAGCAGCCGAAGCCCTTCGAGATCACCCAGGTTTCTCAGCAGGCGTGAGCCGGCTGAGCGCAGAGAACAAGGACGCGAGGAAACCAGTGGCAGAGACCACGGTCGACATCGACCTCGAGGGCGATGACACCCCCACCAGCTACACCTCCGAGACGGTGGCCCCCACGGGCCGCGGACTGAGCAACGTGGCCCCGGCCAACGCGCTCGGCCGTCGCAAGGAGGCGATCGCCCGCGTGCGCATCGTCCCCGGCACCGGTCAGTGGAAGGTCAACGGGCGCACGCTCGAGGACTACTTCCCGAACAAGGTGCACCAGCAGCTCGTCAACTCCCCGTTCAAGCTGGTCGACGTCGAGGGTCGCTTCGACGTCGTCGCCCGCATCACCGGTGGTGGCGTGAGCGGCCAGGCCGGCGCGCTGCGCCTGGGCATCGCCCGAGCGCTGAACGCGATCGACGAGGAGCACAACCGCCCGGCCCTGAAGAAGGCCGGCTTCCTGACCCGCGACGCCCGCGTCGTGGAGCGCAAGAAGGCCGGTCTCAAGAAGGCCCGCAAGGCTCCGCAGTACTCGAAGCGCTGATCTTCGCGCTTCCGCTCGATGGCTCCGCCGGTCCGACGACCGGCGGGGCCATCGGCATGTCTGCGACCATCGACGCGGGGTTCGTACCCCTGCCGTGCCACGACGAAGGAGTCTGACGACCATGGGGCAGCTGTTCGGCACAGACGGCGTGCGTGGGCTCGCCAACAAGGACGTCACGGCGGAGCTGGCGCTCGACCTGTCGGTCGCCGCTGCGCACGTGCTCGGGTCGCTCGGAGAGTTCGAGGGCCACCGGCCTCGCGCGATCGTCGGACGCGACTCGCGCGCGTCGGGGGAGTTCCTGGCCGCCGCGGTCTCGGCGGGGCTGGCCTCGGCGGGGGTCGACGTGAACAACGTCGGCGTGCTGCCCACACCAGCCGTCGCGTTCCTGACGGCCGCGCTCGGTGTCGACATCGGCGTCGTCCTGTCGGCCTCCCACAACCCCATGCCCGACAACGGCATCAAGTTCCTCGCCCGCGGCGGCCTCAAGCTCGACGACGAGCTCGAGGCCGCCATCGAGGCGCGCATGGGCGAGCACTGGGACCGCCCGGTCGGCGGCGACGTCGGCCGGATCCGCGTGGACACCGGGCGCGCGGGCGAGCAGTACGTCGAACACCTCGTCGGCACCATCGACGCCCCGCTGACGGGCCTGCGGATCGCGGTCGACTGCGCCAACGGTGCGGCCAGCGAGGTCGGGCCGGCGGCCCTGCGCGCTGCGGGCGCCGACGTCGTCGTCATCAATGCCTCCCCGGACGGGCGCAACATCAACGAGCAGTGCGGCTCGACCCACCCGGAGCAGCTGCAGGCGGCCGTCGTCGCCTCCGGCGCGGACCTGGGCGTCGCGTTCGACGGGGACGCGGACCGGTGCCTGGCCGTGGACGCGTCGGGCGTGCTCGTCGACGGCGACCAGATCATGGGCATCCTCGCCGTCGCCATGAAGGACCGCGGCGACCTGGTCGACGACACCCTGGTCACCACGGTGATGAGCAACCTGGGTCTGAAGATCGCGATGACCGAGGCCGGGATCGCGACCATCCACACCGCGGTCGGCGACCGGTACGTGCTCGAGGCGATGCGCGCCGGCGGGTACTCGCTCGGCGGAGAGCAGTCCGGGCACATCATCATGGCCGCGCACGCGACGACGGGCGACGGCGTCCTGACCGCTCTGCAGCTGGCCGCGCGGGTCGCGGCGACCGGGGACACCATCGCCAGGCTCGCGGGCATCGTCCGGCGGCTGCCGCAGACGCTGGTCAACGTGCCCGGAGTGGACAAGAACCGTGCCGACGACGACGCCCCGCTGCTCGACGCGGTGCGACGGGCCGAGGCGGGACTGGGTGACACGGGCCGGGTGCTGCTGCGCTCGTCGGGCACCGAGAACCTGGTCCGTGTCATGGTCGAGGCGGGCACCCAGAGCGACGCGGACCGCATCGCCCACGAGCTGGCCGACGTCGTGCGGGAACGGCTGGCCCTGTGAGTCGGGACGACGAACCGCGGTACGCCGGACCCCAGTGGGACCAGGCGCTGCGCGACACCGCGCTGTGGATCATCGAGGCGGGCGCGCGCTCGGACCAGGGACTGGCGCCCATCGTCCAGGCGGGCCATCCGGCGCTGCGGGCCGTGGCGACGCCGTACGACGCGCAGCTTTCCGACGACGAGCTGGCGGCCCTGCTCGACGTCATGCACGCGACGATGCGCGCGGCCCCCGGCGTCGGTCTGGCAGCCCCACAGCTGGGCCTCCCGCTCGCGCTCGCCGTGCTGGAGGACCCGGGCACCGTGTCCGAGGACCACGCGCAGGCGCGCGAGCGTGAACCCCTCCCGTACCGCGTGCTCGTCAACCCGTCGTACGAGCCCGTCGGTCCGGAACGCTCCTCGTTCTACGAGGGGTGCCTGAGCGTCGTCGGCTACACCGCGGTCGTGTCCCGCGCGCGCCAGGTGCGTCTGACCGGTCTCGACGAGCAGGGCACCGCGCTCGACGAGGTCGTGACCGGCTGGTCCGCGCGGATCGTCCAGCACGAGACCGACCACCTGCGCGGCACGCTCTACCTCGACCGGGCCGAGCTGCGCTCGCTGGCCACGACCGACGGGTTCGGCGCGCGCTGGGCGGCCGAGCCGAGCCCCGCGGCCGCCGGCCACGCCCTCGGGTTCCCCCTGGACTGACTCAGGGTCCCGGGGGAATACCCCAGGGTCGATCCGGGGGTCTCCCCCATGTCGGCGCGGACGACCCCTGCCTAGCGTGGAGCGCAGAGGGCACGCCGGTCGGGCCGCCCCGACAGAGGGAGCGCGTCATGGTCGAAGCATGGGCCGTGGCTCTCGCGGGGTCGCCGTGGATCTTCCTCGTCGTGTACCTCTTCGCCACCATCGACGGATTCTTCCCACCGATCCCCAGCGAGTCGGTGGTCATCGCGCTCGCGGCGCTCGCGATCTCCCAGGGCACCCCGAACCTGTGGCTCCTGATGCTGGCGGCAGCGCTCGGTGCGTTCACCGGTGACCAGATCGCCTACCAGATCGGCACCCGGGTGAAGGTGCACGAGCTCCGGATGTTCCGACCGGCGCGAGCTCGAGCGGCGATCCTGTGGGCGCAGGAGGCCCTCGCCCGACGAGGTGCCACCTTCATCATCTCCGCTCGGTTCGTCCCGGTGGGCCGCGTGGCCGTGAACATGACGGCGGGGGCGGTGGGCTATCCGCGCCGCCGGTTCGTCGGGCTGGCCGCGATCGCCTCGACGTCGTGGGCGATGTACGCCGCACTGATCGGCATCGGCGCGGGCGCGTGGTTCGGCGACCACACGATGCTGGGGGTCCTGGTCGGCGTGGTCGGCGGCGTGACGCTGGGCTTCCTCATCGACCGGGTCCTGCGCAGGCTCACCCGCACCGAGCACGCTCCTCACGAGCAGACCGCGGGCGCCACCGTCCTCGCCGAGCCGGCCGCCACCGAGCGCGAGCCGGCGGGGGTCGCGTGACGGTACGCGGATGACGTGCGGCGGCTCCGACGGATCCCGAGGTCTCCTGGTACCGGGCACGACTCGGGGCCGCCTACCGTTGAGGAGGACAACCGGTCACGATCGTGGGCGGGCGGGCGCACGGGGAAGGGCTGCAGGCGATGGAGGCGTGGGCGCTGGCACTGGCGGGATCCCCGTGGATCTTCGTCGTCCTCTACGTCTTCGCCGCCGTCGACGGGTTCTTCCCGCCGATCCCGAGCGAGTCCCTGGTGATCGCCCTCGCCGCGGTCGCGGTCTCGAACGGCGAACCGAACATCTGGCTGCTCATGCTGGTGGCGGCGCTCGGCGCGTTCACGGGTGACCAGATCGCCTACCAGATCGGCACCAAGGTCAAGGTGCGTCAGCTCAGGATCCTCAGCTCGGCGCGCGGACAGGCCGCGATCGACTGGGCGGAGAGCACGCTCGCGAGGCGGGGAGCGGCGTTCATCATAGCCGCGCGCTACGTCCCCATCGGCCGGGTGGCCGTCAACATGACGGCCGGGGCCGTCGGCTACCCGCGTCGCCGGTTCGTGGGCCTCACGGCGCTGGCTGCCGTCACCTGGGCCGTCTATGCCTCGCTGATCGGCATCGGCGCCGGCGCATGGCTCGGCGACCACATGATCGTCGCGGTCGGCGTCGGCGTGCTCGGAGGCGTCCTGCTCGGCATCGGGATCGACTGGCTCCTGCGCAGGCTGAGCCACGGGCCGGTCGGGGTCGAGACCGCCGACGAGACCGCCGACGACATGGCCCTCGAGACCGAGGTCTCGACGGCCCCTGTGCATCCGGTCACGGGACGCTCACGATCGGGCCCCGCGGCCTAACGATCTGGTATCGGGGGCGTCATCGTCGTCATGACTGCCGTTACCCTCGAAGTGTGCCGACGCCGAGGCTGGCACTCCCATTACTGATGCCACCCGGTGGGGGTGCGCGGCGGCATGGGCAAAAAGGGGGAGCGAGCGTGGCGGACGTGCGGGCGAGGTGGACGGCACTGGTCGTGCTCCCCGCCGTGCTCTTCGCGGCCGGCTGCAGCTCGACCCCGACGGACCTGCGCCCCACCGCCGTCGTCGCTCCGGCGGCGGACTGCATGTCGCCGGCGGTCCTGAACGACCTGGGCCTGGTGCCGGCGTCGACGGGCCGCGCCGCGATGACCGCCAGCGCGTCGCCGGAGCCCGGCAAGGTGCCCGACGGCTTCGTGCCGGTCAGCGTGGTCGTGTGCACCCTCGACGGGTCTCTGAAGGACGCGTCCGGCACCTGGCTGGCGCTCACCGCGAGCCACCGCGAGGGCGACCTCGAGCCGCTCGTCGCGGCCCTGCGGGAACCGTCCGCGCGGCGTGGTGGGACCTGCAGCACGGGCCAGGCCGACACTCCTGCGCTCTGGCTCGTCGACGCCCTCGGACGCGCCCTGCGACCGACGTGGCCGACGGACCGTTGCGGCGGGCCGAGCCCAGCCGTGAGCAAGGCGCTCGCCGCGCTGAAGGAGACCGACAACGAGAAGTTCCCGGTCGAGACTGCGCGGCCGTAGCTAGAGCTTGCGCAGCCGGACGCGCTGGACGGCGTGGTCGGGACCCTTGGTGAGCACGAGCGTGGCGCGGCTGCGGGTCGGCAGGATGTTGTGCAGCAGGTTCGGGGCGTTGATGGAGTCCCAGATGGTCTGCGCGCGTTCGACCGCCTCGGAGTCGGTCAGCGCGGCGAACCGGTGGAAGTACGACTCCGGCCGCGCGAACGCGGTCTCACGCAGGCGCAGGAACCGCTCGACGTACCACTGACGGACGTCGCTCGTGCGCGCGTCGACGTAGATGGAGAAGTCGAAGAAGTCGCTGACCGCCAGGCTCGACGGGCCCTCGGCCGACGGGCGGGCCGGCTGCAGGACGTTGAGGCCCTCGACGATGAGCACGTCGGGCCGGTTCACCACGATCTCGCGCCCGGGCAGGATGTCGTAGGTCAGGTGGTCGTAGACCGGGACGCTGACCTCGGGCCGGCCCGCCTTCACCTGGGAGACGAACCGGAGCAGGGCGCGGCGGTCGTAGGACTCCGGGAAGCCCTTGCGCTCCATCAGGCCGCGCCTCGCGAGCTCCGCGTTCGAGTACAGGAACCCGTCGGTGGTCACCAGCTGGACGCGCGGCGTCGCCGGCCACCGCGCGAGCAGCTCGCGCAGCAGGCGGGCGGTGGTGGACTTCCCGACGGCCACCGACCCGGCGACCCCGATGACGAACGGGGTGCCGCCGACGTCCTCGCGCAAGAACGTGCTCGACGCGGCGTGCAGCCCGCGGGTCGCCTCGATGTGCAGGTCGAGCAGGCGGGAGATCGGTCGGTACACGACGTCGACCTCGGCCAGGTCGATGGGGTCGCCCAGGCCGGCGAGGCGTTCGACGTCGGCATCCGTCAGCGGGAGCGGGGTCGAGGCGGACAGCCGCGCCCAGGCGTCGCGATCGAGGTCGACGTAGGGCGTGGCCAGGTTGAGCGAGGGCGGCACGGGACGATTGTGCCCGAGCCGGGCCCGTGAGGCCGCCCGGCTACACTCGCGGCCATGTGCGACCTACACCCCGCGGTGATCTCGTGATCGTCGGGGTGGGCATCGACGTCGTCGACGTGGCGCGGTTCGTCGCGACCATGCACCGCGTCCCCGCCCTGCGCGAGCGGCTGTTCACGCCCGAGGAGCGCGAGATGCCGGAGACCTCGCTCGCCGCCCGCTTCGCCGCCAAGGAGGCGATCGCCAAGGCACTCGGCGCGCCGCCCGGGATGAGCTGGCAGGACGCGACCGTGCGCCGCGTCGCCGGCGCGCAGCCCGTGGTCGAGGTGACGGGCACGGTCGCCGCCGCCGCGGCACTGGCCGGCGTCGACCGGTTCCACCTGTCCATCTCGCACGACGCCGGCATCGCCTCGGCGGTCGTCGTCGCGGAACGGGACTGACGCTCACCGCAGCGCCGGGACCACCTGGGTCTCGAAGAGCTCGATGCCCGAGCGGTCGTAGGCGGCCTCGAGGAAGTACGTGATCGCGTAACCGAGCCCGAGGTCCTTCAGAGCCCCGAGCTTCTCGACGATCTGCTCGGGCGTGCCCACCAGCGGTCCGTTGCGCAGCGACTCGGCCTGCTCGGCGGCGCGGGACGGGACCGTGTTCGACAGGTGCTCCTCGGCCCAGGCGATGCGGTCGTCGACGTCGGCCTCGGTCTCGCCGATCACGACGTTGTAGTTGGCCGACCGGGTGATCTCATCGAACGGCCGACCGATCTCGTCGCAGTGACCGCGCAGGACGTCGGACTTGTGTGCGAAGCCCTCCGGGGAGCCGTCGAAGTTCGTGTACTGCGCGTGCTCCGCCGCGATGCGCAGGGTCTTCTGCTCACCGCCGCCCGCGATCCAGAGCGGGGGACCGTCGACCTGCAGGGGGAGCGGGGCCAGCTGGGCGCCGTCCACCTGGTAGTGGCGGCCGTCGAGCGTCGCTGTGCCGTTGGTCCACAGCTGCTTGAAGATCTGCACGCCCTCGTCGAGCATCCCGATCCGCTCGCCGGCCCGCGGGAAGCCGTAGCCGTACGCGCGCCACTCGTGCTCGTACCAGCCGGCGCCGATCCCCATCTCGACGCGACCGCCCGAGATGACGTCGGCGGTCGCGGCGACCTTGGCCAGGTAGGCCGGGTTCCGGTACGCCATGCACGTGCACATCTGGCCGAGCCGGACGCGGCTGGTGGAGGCGGCGAACGCGTTCATGAGGCTCCACGCCTCGTGCACCGCCTCGCCGTTGGGCTCCGGGGTGCCGTGGAAGTGGTCGTAGACCCAGATCGACTCGAAGGCGTCGCCGTCGTCGGCGTGCTTCGCCAGGCCGTTCATCACCTGCCAGTGGTCGCGGGGCTCGATGCCCGTGAGGTCCTGCCGCCAGCCCTGGGGGATGAAGAGTCCGAAGCGCATGCCTCGCAGGTTACCCGCGGCTCGCTCGACGTGCCCGGAGCAGACAGGATGGAGACGTGCTGGAGTCGTGGACGTCGTCGCAGGTCCGAGCCGCCGAGGAGCCGTTGCTGGCCGCCGGCGAGCCGCTGATGGAGCGGGCCGCGTTCGCGCTGCACGTGCACGTGTGCGCCGCTCTGGCCGAGCTTCGCGGGCGGATCGGCGGTGCGCGGGTGCTGGTCCTGGCGGGGTCGGGCAACAACGGCGGCGACGCCCTCTACGCCGGGGCGCTGCTGGCCCGGCGCGGGGTCGAGGTCCGCGCGGTCCTCGCGAGCGATCGCGTGCACCAGGGCGGCCTGGACGCGCTCCTGCGGGCCGGTGGTCGGGTGGTCGACCGTCCCGGGGATCCGGACCTGGTCCTCGACGGGCTCGTCGGCATCGGTGGCGACGGTTCGGGGCTGCATGGACGCGCGGCCGAGGTCGCCCACGGGCTCACGGGCGGAGCGTTCGTGGTCGCCGTCGACGTCCCGTCGGGCATCGGGGTCGACGACGGGACGGCAACGGGTCCGGGCCTCGACGCGGACCTGACGGTGACGTTCGGTGCCGCGAAGCCGGGTCTGCTGCTGCCGCCGGCCGCGCGGCGCGCAGGCCGTGTCGAGGTGGTGGACATCGGACTGACGCTGGACGAGCCGCCGGCGGTGGCACGTCTGGACGACAGCGACGTGGCCCAGCTCTGGCCTGTACCGACGGCGGATGCGCACAAGTACACCCGCGGTGTGGTCGGCGTGGTCGCCGGGTCCCGTGCGTATCCCGGGGCCGCGATCCTCGCGACGACCGCCGCGCTGCGGGCCGGGGTCGGCATGGTGCGCTACCTCGGCGACGTCGGCGACGTGGTCGTCGCGGCCAACCCGGAGGTCGTCGTGGGCAACGGCCGGGTCCAGGCCTGGGTGTTCGGACCCGGGGTGTCGACCGACGACGCGAGCCAGCGGCGGCGGATCCAGTACGCGCTCGAGCACGTGGTCACCGGCGGCGAGCCCGCCGTCATCGATGCCGGTGCGCTGGAGCTGCTGCCCGAGCGGGTGGGACCGCACGCCGTGCTGACACCGCACGCGGGGGAGCTGGCGGCCCTGCTGGGTGCCCGTGGCGAGGACGTCGATCGCGCGGGCATCGAGGCCGAGCCGCTGCGCTGGGCGCGGCGGACCCACGAGCTGACCGGCGCGACGGTGCTGCTCAAGGGTCCGGTGACGCTGGTCGTCGGCGCGCTGGGCGCCACCTACGCGCAGGCGGACGCGCCCGCCTGGCTCGCCACGGCGGGCGCGGGTGACGTGCTCGCTGGCCTGCTCGGGGCTCTGCTGGCGGCCCGGGTCGACGCGATCCACGACGACCCGACGATCGTGGCCGCGCTCGCGGCGACCGCGGCGCTGGTCCACGGTCGGGCGGCGCACCGGGCCAACCCCGGGGGTCCCATCTCGGCGACCGACGTCGCGGAGGCCCTCCCGGGCACGATCGCGGCCCTGGTCGAGGGTCCGTGAACGGCGAGCTCCGGGCGCGCCTCGACGCGCTGCTGGCCACCGGCCAGCGGCGGATCCTGGGGATCGTCGGCGCACCGGGCGCGGGGAAGTCGACGCTCGCGGCCCAGGTGGCCGAGGTCGCCGGCGCCCGGGCCGTCGTCGTGCCCATGGACGGCTTCCACCTGGCGCAGAGCGAGCTCGAGCGCCTCGGCCGTGCGGATCGCAAGGGTGCGCCGGACACGTTCGACGCCGCCGGCTACGTGGCGCTCCTGCGCCGGCTCCGCGACGAGGACGGCCCGGTGTACGCGCCCGAGTACCGCCGGGACCTCAAGAACGGGATCGCCGGCGCGATCGCCGTGCCGGCCGACGTGCCCCTCGTCGTCACCGAGGGGAACTACCTCCTGCTCGACCGGCACGGGTTCGCGCCCGTCGCGGGCCTGCTCGACGAGTCGTGGTTCGTCGCGCTTCCCGACGAGGTCCGCCTCGCCCGGCTGGTCGCCCGGCACGAGGCCTTCGGCAAGTCCCCGGAGGCGGCCAGGGCGTGGTCGCACGGTCCCGACGAGGTCAACGCCCGGCTCGTGGCCGCGACGGCGCACCGCGCGGACGTCGTCGTCGAGGGTCTGTGAACCGGGTGGGAGACTGGGCGCCGTGAGCCAGTTCCCCGCGCGCGCCGTCGTCGATCTCGCGGCGATCCGCGGCAACGTGTCCGCGCTCGCCGCGCACGCGCCGACGGCTCAGGTGATGGCCGTGGTCAAGGCCGACGCGTACGGGCATGGTCTGGTGCCGTCCGCGCACGCCGCACTGGCCGGCGGGGCGTCGTGGCTGGGGGCCGCCCAGGTGACCGAGGCGTTGGAGCTGCGCCGCGCCGGGGTCGCCGCTCCGCGGATCCTCACGTGGCTGTACGCGCCCGGCGCGCCGCTGCGGGACGCGATCGAGGCGGACATCGACCTGACCGTCTCTGCCGCGTGGGCGCTGCAGGAGGTGGCCGCCGCCGCCCGTGCCGTCGGGCAGACCGCCCGTGTGCAGCTCAAGGTGGACACGGGCCTGAGCCGCAACGGCCTGACGCCGGCGGACCTGGACCTGCTGCTGCCGGCGGCGCAGGCCCTGGAGGCGGAGGGCGTGATCGACGTCGTCGGCCTCTGGTCGCACCTCGCGATCGCCGACGAACCGACGCATCCCACGGTCACCTTGCAGGCGAAGGTGTTCGCCGAGGCGCTGGCGGTGGTCGAGGGTGCTGGCGTCCGGCTGGAGGTCCGCCACCTGGCCAACTCGGCCGCGACGTTGACCAGCCCCGGCACCCACTACGACCTCGTGCGCCCGGGCATCGCCGTGTACGGGCTGTCACCGGTGCCGCAGCTCGGCGGGCCGGAGCAGTTCGGTCTCGTGCCCGCCATGACGGTCGAGGCCGAGCTGGCGAACGTGAAACACGTACAAGCGGGCTCCGGCGTCTCGTACGCCCACCTGTACGTCACCGAGCGCGACACCGTGCTCGGGCTGGTACCGCTCGGGTACGCCGACGGGGTGCCGCGGCACGCGTCGGGTACCCAGGACAGGCCGGGTGGACCCGTGCGCGTCGGCGGGCGGACCGTCGGCGTCGCGGGGCGCGTGTGCATGGACCAGGTCGTGCTCGACCTCGGTCCGGGCGCGACCGAGGAGGCGGGCGACACGGTCGAGCTGTTCGGGACGGGCGCCGACGGCGGACCGACCGCGCAGGACTGGGCGCTCGCGGCGGGCACGATCTCGTACGAGATCGTGACGCGGCTGGGCGCACGGGTGCCCCGCGTCTACGTGGACAGCGAGGAGGGGGCGTGACCGAGGTGCGACTCCCCGACGCGGACGCGACGCGGGCGTTCGGACGGGCGCTCGCGGGCGTGCTGCGCGCCGGCGACCTGGTGGTGCTCACGGGTGACCTGGGCGCAGGGAAGACGACGCTCACGCAGGGGATCGGTGTCGGGCTGGAGGTGCGCGGGCAGGTGGCGTCGCCCACGTTCGTCATCGCCCGCGTGCACCCGGCGCTCGGGGCCGGACCGGCGCTGGTGCACGTGGACGCCTACCGGCTGGGCTCCCTCGACGAGGTCGACGCGCTGGACCTCGACGCGAGCCTGGACGAGGCCGTCACCGTGGTCGAGTGGGGCGAGGGCTGGGTCGAGGGGCTCACCGAGGACCGTCTGGAGATCACGCTGCAGCGGCCGCGGGGCGGGACGATGGACGATCTCGACGACGCCGCGACCGGCGAGCGGATCGTCACGCTGACCACCGTCGGCGCACGCTGGGCGGACGTCGATCTGCCCGGCCCCGATGCGGTGGCAGGCTGAGACCGTGCCCGTCCTCGCCCTCGACACGTCCGCCGCCGTCGCGGTCAGCCTGACCGACGACGACGGTGCGCTCCTCGCCGGGCGCTCCGACCCGCAGCAGCGGCACCACGCCGAGCTGCTGACCCCGATGATCGCCGCGGTCCTCGCGGACGCGGGCGTCGACCGCCGGGAGCTGACGTCGGTGGTCGTCGGCACCGGTCCCGCACCGTTCACGGGCCTGCGCGTGGGGCTGGTGACCGCGCGGACGCTCGCGCTCGCGCTCGGCATCCCGGCGCGCGGCGTGCCCAGCCTCGACGCGATCGCCGCGGCCGCGTCGCGACGGCTCCCCGCGGGAACCGACGTGATCGTCGCGACCGACGCGCGCCGCCGCGAGGTCTACTGGTCGTCGTACCGTCTGGTCGGACCGGGCCGGATCCAGGTGCTCGTTCCGCCGTCCGTCGGTGCCGCCGCGGACGTCCGGCTCGGCGGTGCCCTGGTCGTCGGGCGTGGCGGCACGCTGTACGCGGACGTCTTCGCGCCGCCGGTCGACGGCCCGGTCGTCGCGCCCGTCGGAGCCGTGGCGATCGTTCCGTCGCTCGACGAGCTGCTCGACCCGGACCCGGCCGAGCTCGCCCGCCTGTCGCTGCAACGGTCCGACGAGGTCCTGGACACCGAGCCGCTGTACCTGCGCCGCCCGGACGCCGTCCCGCCCGCGGAACGCAAGCGCGCGCTCGGATGACCATCCTGATCAGGCCCCTCGTCGCAACGGACCTGCCGACGCTCGAACGCCTCGAGGGTGAGCTGTTCGGCGCCGCGGCGTGGTCGCCCGAGGGGCTGGCCGACGAGCTCGTCGGACCCGGCCGGTGGTACGTGGGAGTCGAGCAGGACGGCGACCTCGTCGGCTACGCAGGCCTGTGGTTCGACGGGTACGACGCGCAGGTGATGACCATCGGGACCGAGGAACGGTTCCAGGGCCGTGGACTCGCTCGTCTGATGCTGGCCAACCTGCTGGCGCGCGCCCGCGAGGTCGGCGCAGCGGTGGTCCTGCTCGAGGTCCGGGTGGACAACGAGCCGGCCATCCACCTGTACGAGAGCGTCGGGTTCGAGCGGCTGGGCAAGCGCCGGGCGTACTACCAGCCGGGCAACATCGACGCGTGGACGATGCGGCTCGACCTGCGGAAGGAGCCCGCATGACCGACCGGGACAACGTGCTGGTCACCGCGGAGGCGCTCGCGGCCGAGCTGGCCGGCCCCAGGAGGCCCGTCCTGCTCGACGTCCGCTGGGCGCTCGGCCAGACCGACGGGCACGACCGCTACCTCGCCGGCCACCTGCCGGGCGCGGTCTACGTCGACCTGGAGACCGAGCTGGCCGCGCCCGCCAGCCCGGCGAGCGGCCGACACCCCCTGCCGGTCGACCTCGAGTCGTCCGCGCGCCGCTGGGGCGTGACCGCCGACCGCCCGGTGGTCGCCTACGACGCCGTCGGCGGGATGTCCGCGGCGCGCGCGTGGTGGTTGCTGCGCTGGGCGGGTCTGCGCGACGTACGCCTGCTCGATGGCGGCCTCGGGGCGTGGACCGGACCGCTCGAGGCCGGCGAGGTCCTGCCCGACCCCAGCGACGTCGTCCTGACGGGCGGCTCGATGGCGACGATCGACGCCGACGAAGCGGCGACGTACTCGGGCTCGCTGCTCGACGCCCGTGCCGCCGAGCGGTTCCGGGGCGAGGTGGAGCCGGTCGACCCGCAGGCGGGCCACATCCCGGGTGCGCTCTCGTTCCCCACGGCCTGGCTGCTCGAGGCGGACGGCACGTTCCTGACCACGGAGGCGCTGCGGGAGAGGTTCGCCGGTGTGCGCGGCCCGGTCGCGGTCTACTGCGGCTCCGGCGTCACCGCGGCGCACGAGGTCGCCGCGCTCGCGACGATCGGCGTCGACGCGGCGCTCTACCCGGGCTCGTGGTCGCAGTGGTCCAACGACCCGACCCGCCCGGTGGCCACGGGGGCATGACGAGGGCCGCGACCCACGGGTCGCGGCCCTCATCAGCATCAGACGTTCTTGGACACCTGGGCGT
This sequence comes from Cellulomonas sp. McL0617, assembly GCF_049994875.1. Classification (GTDB taxonomy): domain Bacteria; phylum Actinomycetota; class Actinomycetes; order Actinomycetales; family Cellulomonadaceae; genus Cellulomonas. Next base: position 3,269,065 of record NZ_CP188256.1, on the reverse strand, counting down.
AGCTCAGGCGCTCGGCGCGGGCGCGCGGCGTGCCGGTCCCCTCGACGTTGCCGACGTTGATGACGAACAGCGACTTCCAGCCGTTCTCGGCGAAGAACTCGCCGTCGACGGCGGCGAAGTCCAGGCCGGCCATCGGCCCGGCGCCCAGGCCGGCGGCGCGCAGGCCGACGATCACGTAGCCCGCCTGGATCAGCGCGTTCGTGCGCGCCATCTGCTCGCGCGTCTCGGGCTGGCCCTCGAGGACGTCCTTGAACGCGGCCGCGTGGGGCGCGAGCGTCGGGATGTGCTCGTGGAAGCCGGGGTCGGCGGCGAGGACGAGCGTGACGGGGGCCGCCAGCACGCGCTCGCGGTTGCCCTCGCTCATCAGGGCCGCGAGGCGCTCGCGAGCCTCGGGGGTGCGCACCACGAGCAGGCGCAGCGGCAGCGTGTTCATCGCCGTGGGGCCCCACTTCACCAGGTCGTAGACCGAGGCGAGCTGTTCGTCGGTGACCTCGCCCGGGACGAACTGGGCGACGGTGCGCGCCTCACGGAAGAGGAGGTCCGCGACGTCGTCGGCGACGGCCAGCGCGGGCGTCGGGAAGTCGAGGCCTTCGAGAACGGTGGTGTCAGTGGTCATACTTGATTGAAGCGTCAACTACCAATGGTTGTTCCGGGCGACGAAGTGAGGCGCGTCACGTCGGCGTCCGACACCTAAACTGTCCCGCATGGCTGAACCCCTCGTGCTCGGGATCGAGACGTCCTGCGACGAGACCGGCGTGGCCCTGGTGCGCGGCTTCGACCTGCTCGTGGACTCCGTGGCCAGCTCGGTGGACGAGCACGCGCGGTTCGGGGGCATCATCCCCGAGATCGCCTCGCGGGCTCACCTGGAGGCCATGGTCCCGACGATCGAGCGGGCCCTGGCCACCGCGGACGTGTCGCTCGGTGCGGTGGACGCCATCGCGGTGACGGCCGGGCCGGGCCTCGTCGGACCCCTGACCGTCGGAGCGGCGGCGGCCAAGGCGCTCGCGCTCGCGCTGGACAAGCCGCTCTACGGCGTGAACCACGTGATCGGGCACGCGGTGGTGGACGAGTTGGTCGACGGGGAGTTCCCCGGGCGCGTGATGGCCCTGGTGGTCTCCGGCGGCCACTCCTCGCTGCTGCTCCTCGACGACACGGTGAACGTGACCGAGCTGGGCTCCACGCTCGACGACGCCGCCGGGGAGGCCTTCGACAAGGTGGGTCGGCTGCTGGGGCTGCCGTACCCGGGCGGCCCGCACATCGACCGCCTGGCCCGCGAGGGCGACCCGACCGCCATCCGCTTCCCCCGCGGGCTCACTGCCGCCAAGGACCAGGCGCAGCACGCCGCCGACTTCTCGTTCTCGGGCCTCAAGACCGCGGTCGCCCGGTGGGTCGAGGCCCGCCAGGACGCCGGCGAGGAGGTCCCGCTGAGCGACGTCGCGGCCTCGTTCGCCGAGGCCGTCGCCGACGTGCTGACGGCCAAGACGATCGCGGCGGCGGCGCGGCACGGCGTCGACACCCTCGTGATCGGCGGCGGGTTCTCCGCCAACTCGCAGCTGCGCGACATGGCCGCCAAGCGCTGCGCCGAGGCCGGCCTCACCCTGCGCATCCCGCCCATCCGCTACTGCACCGACAACGGCGCGATGATCGCGGCGCTCGGTTCCGCCGTCGTCCGACGCGGCCTGCCGCCGTCGTCGCTCGACCTGGCCGTCGACTCGTCGATGCCGCTGACGCAGGTGCTGGTCGGCTAGAGCGGCCGACCGGCCCTGAGCTCCGCGACCAGCGAGCGCACGACTCCGTCGAGCTCGCCGGCGTGACGCCGCGCGACCGCGCGCTGCCGCTGGTACGACGCCCCGCGCCGCAGGATGACGCGCACCTGCTCGAGCTCGGCAGCGCAGCCGAGCCGCTCGGCGACGGGCGCCAGGTCGACCAGCCACCGGCTGACGGCGTCGGTGACGAGCTCCTCGTTCCCGGCGGCGTCGGTGATGATGATCGCGTCCATGCCGTACCGCGCCGAGCGCCACTTGTTCTCCTGCGCGAACCACGGCGGCAGGGTGGGCAGGGTCTCGCCGCGGTCGAGCAGGGTGGAGAAGTGCTCGACGAAGCAGTGGGTCAGCGCCGAGATCGCGCCGACCTCCAGCAGGTTCGTCGCGCCGTCGGCGATCCGCATCTCGAGGGTCCCGAACCGAGGCGAGGGCCGGACGTCCCAGCGGACCTCGTCGAACTGGTCGATCACGCCCGTGTGCATCATGTCGCCGGTGTACTGCTCGAGCTGCGCCCAGTCGTCGAAGCCGAACGGCAGGCCCGCGGTGGGTAGCTGCTGGAACAGCAGCGCGCGGTTCGAGGCGTACCCCGTGTCCTTGCCGCCCCAGAACGGCGACGACGCGGACAGCGACTGGATGTGCGCGAAGACCGTGAGCATCGCCCGCGAGATCGGCAGCACCTTGGCGCGGTCCTCGATGCCCACGTGCACGTGCACGCCGTAGATGAGCATCTGCCTGCCCCACCACTGCGTCCGGTCGATCAGCGTCGCGTACCGGGCCTTGTCGGTGACCTTCTGCTGCGACCACTGCGCGAACGGGTGCGTCCCGCCGCCCATCAGCTCGATCCGCAGGGGCTCGGCGGCCTCGCCGACGATGTCGAGGGCCCGTCGCAGGTCGCCGACCGCCTCGCCCACCGAGACGCACTTGCCCGACCGGAGCTCGACCGTGTTCAGCAGCAGCTCCTGGGTGATGAGCGGGTGCTCGGCGCCGCCGGCCGGCCGCACGGCGGACAGGATGGTCTCGGCCGCCTGCCGCAGGTCGCCGGAGTCGGCATCGACCAGCGCGACCTCCCACTCGATCCCGACGGTCGACCGCTCGGAGTACGCGAAGGGGAGCGGGACGGGCGCGGCCATCAGGCCGCCTCGACCACGAGCACCTGCTGGCTGCCGGCCACGCGCGTCAGGACGATCGTCGCGAAGGCGCTGCCGCGCAGGTCGAGCTGGCGGCGCAGCTGCTCGGGCACCACGGCGGTGCCGCGCTTCTTGATGGTCAGCCGGCCCACGTCCCGCTCGCGCAGGTAGGTCTTCAGGCGTTTGAGTCCGAACGGCATGGTGTCGAGCACGCGGTAGGCCGTGGCGGTCGCGACCGGGGTCAGCACGTCGGACGTCACGTACGCGATCGTCGGGTCGACCAGCCGCCCGCGCACCTGGTCGGCCAGCTCGCCGACGAGCCCCGCACGGATGACGGCGCCGTCGGGCTCGTACAGATAGGCCCCGACCTCGCCCGACGGCGGCCGGTAGATGCCGTCCGGGTCGCTGGCCAGGATCGTGTGCGCCTGCCCGTCGCGGAGCACGAGCGCCGACCGGCCCGAGCCCTCGGGCGCGAGCGGCCCGAACCACAGGCCCACCTCGACGACGTCGCCGTCCACCGACACCCACTGCGCGTGGGCGTCCATCGGCAGGGCCGAGTGGGGGATGCCCGGCCCGAGCTTGACGCCGAGCGCGGGCACCCGCTCGCGCAGCTCCAGCACGCGGTCGAGCGCGGGTTCGTACGCGGACGGGTCGAACACGCGGCTTCCCGACGAGGTCCGGCGGGCCGGGTCGGCGTACACCCCGTCCACCCCCTCGCCCACCAGGTCCAGGGCGAGCCCGTCCCCGTGCCGCACCTCGGCGTCGGGAAAGTGCCGCAGGTTCACCGTGGCGATCGCGGCCGTCGCCTCGTCCACGTCCGTGCCCAGCACCCGCAGGCCGATGCCGGCGAACGCCATCGCGTCCGCGCCGATCCCGCAGGTCAGGTCTGCCACCCGCGTGCTGCCCGCGTCCCGGTACCGCCGGGCGTGGTGCGCGGCCACCGTCAACCGGGTCGCCTGCTCGAGACCGGCCGGCGTGAACAGCATCCCGGCGGCGAAGTCGCCGAACTTGGCCACCGCCTTGGCGCGCAGCCGCGACTGCGTCAGCGCCGCCGCCACGAGCACCGGGTCCAGACCCTCCTGGTGCAGGCGCGCCGACAGCGCCATCGCGCGGGACTCGTCGTAGGGCGGCAGGGCCGACAGCAACGCCCAGCCGGTGGGGCTGAGGAGCTGGGACAGGCCCTCGGAATCCATGTCGCGATCCTTGCACGTATGCCCTTCGCCTACTGGTGTTCGCTGTCGGCCGTTGGCACTCGCCTTGACCGAGTGCTAACGCGTTCCTAGAGTGAGGATCTGGCACTCTCCCCGTGAGTGTGCCAACGGCGCTCCAGGCCCCGGCACCCGCGACGACGGCGGCCCGACAGCGCTCTTCGGACTCATGAACTACTCACATGCGAAGGGGAGGTCCGCTGTGTCGGTCTCCATCAAGCCCCTCGAGGACCGGATCGTCGTCAAGACGCTCGAGGCAGAGACGACGACCGCTTCCGGTCTCGTCATCCCGGACAGCGCCAAGGAGAAGCCCCAGGAGGGCGAGGTCCTGGCGGTCGGCCCCGGCCGTGTCGACGACAACGGCAACCGGGTCCCGCTCGACGTCGCCGTCGGCGACAAGGTGATCTACTCCAAGTACGGCGGCACCGAGGTGAAGTACCAGGGCGAAGAGCTCCTGATCCTCTCGGCGCGCGACATCCTCGCAGTCGTCCTCAAGTGATCTGACGATCGCCTGGAACGGCCCTCTCGGTCCTCGGACCGAGGGGGCCGTTCTCGTCTGAGGGCACGTCGCCGAGCACACGAAACCCCTCCGCGATCGCCGTTGATCGCCGGAGGGGTCTCGTCGTGCCGGGGATCAGCCCAGGCGGCTCGTGCGGTTGCGCTGGGCGAGGACGGCGGTGCGCTCGTCCTCCGAGAGGCCGCCCCACACGCCGTAGGGCTCGCGGACGGTGAGCGACTGCTCGCGGCACTCCTTCAGCACCGGGCACGTGGCGCAGATGGCCTTGGCGGCCTCGGCGCGACGGCGCCGCGCGGAGCCACGCTCCCCCTCGGGGTGGAAGAACAGGTCCTGGTCTGCGTCACGGCATGCGCCCTCGAACTGCCACTCCCACAGGTCCATCACGGGCCCGGGAAGTCGGGAGATCTCGGCCATGGGATTCCTCCTCAGTCGCTCCGGCAGACCGCGGATCGGCGGCGGTGCCGGAAGGTCGTGATGTACGGGTTGCCGCGGGGTGTGCCCCGCGGGGTGACGCGTTGCTGAGGACGTTACAACCGCTTCAAGAGTTGTTCAAGACCGGTTCGTGTCGTGATCGGCTGAAACGATTGGGCCCATTACCGCAGGTAGCGGGTGCCTGTCCAGAGGCTGTCGCGCACGAGATTCCACGCTGCTCCTGGCAGAATCGCGCCATGACCACGTCCGGTGACGACGAGACTCAGGTCGCTCACGCGCCTGCGCTCGCCGTTGCCGCGGTGGCTCGTCGGCTCGGCGTGGCGCCCGCCACCCTGCGCACCTGGGACCGCCGCTACGGGCTGGGTCCGTCCGAGCACTCGGCCGGGGCGCACCGGCGCTACTCGGCGGCCGACGTGGACCGTCTGCTCGTCATGCGGCGGCTCACGCTCGACGGTGTGGCACCCGCGGAGTCGGCGCGGATCGCCCTGGCGACCGACCTCGCGACGCCGGGCAGCCGGAGCCTCGCCGCCGAACGGACCCCGACCGCCGTGGTCGACGCGGCCCTGGCTGGTGACCTGGCCGGGTGCGCGCGCGTCCTCGCGCTCCCGCCCGACGCCGACGTCCTGGCGTGGTGGACGGGTCTGGTCACGCCGGCGCTCGCGGCCCTCGCGCGGCGGACCGTCGTGGACCCGCCCGGGGTCGACGCGACCGCGACCGTCCACGCCGCCGCGCTCGCGGCACTCCGCGGCCGGGGTGCCCCGTTCGAGGGGGCGCGACGGCCGGTCGTGCTGGTGCTGGTCGTGCCGCGGGAGCCTCGTCCGCTCGTCGCCCACGCCGTCGCGGGGGCGCTCGCCTCGCACGGCGTCGACGCGCGGATCGTCGGGGGTCCCGGCGACGCCCACCACGCCTTCGAGCTCGTCGCGATGACGCGAACCCGCGCGGTGATCACCATCGGCGAGGGGCAGCAGGTGGATCTCGACGTGGTCGAGCGCATCGCCGAGCAGCACGCCGAGCTGCCGCAGTTCGTCATGGTGCCCGACGTGGCCTCGGCGGCCGTCCCGTTGGGCCGCTCGGTGCACCGGGCGCGCTCCTTCACCGGGCTGGTGCACGAGGTCCTCGCCGTGACGGGGCGCGCCGTCGACGGCCCGACATCGCCCACGATCTGAGCCCGCACGTCCCCTGAGCAGCCATTTCACCCGGTCGATGAGCCGTCATTCGGGTGAGACATTCTGCGCTTGCCACGCATCGTCGGACGATTGCCCGACGCGCGCCCCGGTCGGTCGCGTCGAGACCTAACGTCACTCGTCCGGGCGACCGATACACACCAGGTGCCCCGCGTGGGGTCCGAGAGGGGATCAACATGGCAGGAGTCGTGGTCTGTCACGGCTCGGCAGTCGTGCGCGAACGGCTGGTAGTGACGTCGATCGGAGTGCCGGCGCTCGGCCCTGTGCGTGCCGCTGCGTCCGTCGACGAGCTGCTGAGCCTGGCCCGTCGGATGCCGCCGACGGTCGTGCTCCTGGACGCACACCTCGGCGCTCCTGGTGCGATCGAGGCGATCCGCCGCCTGCGCGCCGTCGCCCCCTCCGCGGCGATCGTGCTCCTTGCCGTCCCGGACGACACCGTGGCGCTCGACCGCGCGCTCGCGCTGGGTGCCCGTGGGTTCCTGGCCCCCGACGTCGGCCGCGCCGAGCTGTCGGCGGTCGCCGCGCACGTGCTCGCCAGCCCCGCGCTCCCCGTCGTCCCGGCCGGCGCCCGCGCGACGACGGTCGACGTGCCCAGCCAGGCCGGCGTCGCGCAGCGCGCTGATTCCAGCGAGAGCCGCATCTCGTCGAGGGGGGCCATGGACGACACCAACGCCGCCCCCGTCGGTGCACCCACCTCGGGGGCGATCGCCGGTGTCCCGCTGACCAAGCGCGAGATCGAGGTCCTGGTCGGGATGAGCAACGGACGCTCGAACGCGCAGATCGGTGCCGAGCTCTACCTCTCCGAGGACACGGTCAAGACGCACGCTCGGCGGCTGTTCCGCAAGCTCGGCGCCAACGACCGCGCCCAGGCGGTCGCCATCGGGCTCCGCAGGGGTCTGATCCAGTAGGTCTGATCCCCGAGATCGCCGCGTATCCTGTGTCAATGACGGAGCCAACGCCAGCCGACCCGTTCGCCCGCATCGGGCTGACCTACGACGACGTGCTCCTCCTGCCGGGGGAGACCGACGTGATCCCGAGCGAGGTGAACACCGCCTCGCGGCTCACCCGGGAGATCTCCGTGAGCGTGCCGCTGCTGTCGGCCGCCATGGACACCGTCACCGAGTCGCGCATGGCCATCGCCATGGCCCGTCAAGGTGGCATCGGGATCCTGCACCGGAACCTGTCCATCGAGGACCAGGCGCACCAGGTGGACCTGGTGAAGCGCTCCGAGTCCGGCATGGTGTCGGACCCGGTGACCGTGTCTCCCGAGGCGACGCTGGCCGAGCTGGACCGCCTCTGCGGCCTCTACCGGGTCTCGGGCCTGCCCGTCGTGGCCGAGGACGGGTTGCTGCTCGGCATCATCACCAACCGCGACCTGCGGTTCGTCCCGCCCGGCGAGTTCGAGACGCTGCGCGTGCGGGAGATCATGACGGCGATGCCGCTGGTCACGGCCCCGGTCGGCATCACGCGGGACGACGCCGCGGCGCTGCTGGCCAAGCACAAGATCGAGAAGCTCCCGCTGGTCGACCATGCGGGCATCCTGCGCGGCCTGATCACGGTCAAGGACTTCGTGAAGTCCGAGCAGTACCCCGACGCGACGAAGGACGGGGAGGGCCGGCTCGTCGTCGGAGCCGCCGTCGGGTTCTTCGGGGACGCGTGGGACCGCGTGACCGCGCTCGTCGAGGCGGGCGTGGACGTGCTCGTCGTCGACACCGCCAACGGCCACGCTCGCCTGATGCTCGACATGGTCCGTCGCATCAAGGGCGACGCGTTCACCCGGCACGTCCAGGTCATCGGGGGCAACATCGCGACCCGCGAGGGCGCCCAGGCGCTCGTCGACGCCGGTGTCGATGCCGTCAAGGTCGGGGTCGGCCCGGGCTCGATCTGCACCACGCGCGTCGTCGCGGGCGTGGGCGTCCCTCAGATCACCGCGATCTACGAGGCCTCGCTGGCCGCCAAGCCGGCCGGTGTCCCGGTCATCGGCGACGGCGGCCTGCAGTACTCCGGCGACATCGCCAAGGCCCTCGTGGCCGGCGCCGACACCGTCATGCTGGGCGGCCTGCTGGCCGGCTGCGACGAGTCGCCCGGCGACCTGGTCTTCGTCAACGGGAAGCAGTTCAAGCGTTACCGCGGCATGGCGTCGCTGGGTGCCATGCAGTCGCGCGGCGACCGCCGCTCGTACTCCAAGGACCGCTACTTCCAGGGCGACCTGTCGGACGACGAGATCATCACCGAGGGTATCGAGGGCCAGGTCCCGTACCGCGGTCCGCTCGCGGCCGTCGCGCACCAGCTGATCGGCGGCCTGCACCAGTCGATGTTCTACGTCGGTGCGCGGACGGTCCCCGAGCTCCAGACCCGCGGCAAGTTCATCCGCATCACGCCGGCCGGGCTCAAGGAGTCCCACCCGCACGACGTGCAGATGGTCTCCGAGGCACCGAACTACGCCGCTCGCTGACGGTCGTCCGGCTCCCCTGAGCTCGACCGCCGGTCGCCGTGACGGCGTGAGGAAGGTCAGGGCATCAGCTGGAGCCTGCGTACGAGCCGGTCGACCTGGTTGCGCGGGCCGACGATGCTGACCGCGACGTAGGGCAGGTCGTCGACGCCCGCGACGTGGTCGAGGTAGTCGTCGTAGACGCGGATGCTCTGCGCGATGGCAGGCATGTCCGCGACGTAGATCTCGGCCGACGACCCGGCCTTGGCGCGAATCGCGCCCAGCTCTTCCGCGCTCGCCGCCAGGACCGTGCAGCCGATCCACGGGATGCCTGGGTGGTCGGTCCCCGAGCGGTCTCGCGCCGCCGGTCCGAGCAGGCCGTCGACGGCGGTCGCGGTCGCCGCCGTGACGCACGCGACGGCGTTCGCCGCGCGCCCGGCAGGCAAGGACTTGTCGACGACGACCACCCACTTGAGCCGCACCGCCCGCGTGTGTGCGCCCGTCTCGATCTCATCGGGAGCGAAGCCGACTCGTTCCGTCACATCGACCGACATGTTTCCTCCTGCTTCGCGTTCGTCCACTGGCACAGGAGAATGCTAGGCAGATGTCCGCCCTTGTTCCAAGCGATCCGTACTACATACGGCTAGGCTCCTCTCATGGGCGATCTCGACGAACTTGATACGGCGATCCTGCGGGAGCTGCAGGTCGATGCACGGCGGACCAACCGCGACGTCGCGGCGGCCGTGGGTGTCTCGCCGACGACGGCGCTCGACCGGACCCGGTCGCTGCGCGAGCGCGGCGTCATCCGCGGCGCCGTGCTGGACGTCGACCTGGCGAAGATCGGCCGGCCCGTCCAGGCGATGATCGCTCTGCGGGTCCGACCGCCCACGCGCCAGAACATCGAGCACTTCCGCACCTGGGCCGCGGCGCTGCCCGAGGTGGTCGGCGTCTTCGTCACCAGCGGCACCGAGGACTTCGTGCTGCACGTCGCGGTCGCGGACAACGAGCGCCTCTACGCGTTCGTCATCGACCGACTGACGGAGCGCCCCGAGATCGCCGACGTCCGCACGTCGATCGTCTTCGAGCACCTACGCAGCGCGCGCATCGCGCCGGTGTCGACACCTGCCCGCCGACCGTGACCGAGGTCGAGAAGGCAGTTATCGATGCCTGAGCGCGCGTAGACGTCGACAGCTGCCTGCTCGTGCGGGGGCGCCCGCTTGGTCAGTCGCGGAACGACTCGATGCGCGCGCCCAGCTGGACCAGGCGGTCCTGAAGCTGCTCGTAGCCGCGGGCGATGATGTCGACGTCGCGCAGCACGGACGTGCCCTTGGCGGCGAGCATCGCGAGCAGGATGACGACGGCCGGCCGCAGCGCCGGCGGGCAGGACACCTCGGCGCCCGACCAGTGCGTCGGGCCGCTGACCTGGAGGCGGTGGGCGTCGAGCAGCCGGACGTCGGCGCCGAGACGGGTCAGGTCGGTCAGGTGGATCGCCCGGCCCTCGTACACCCAGTCGTGGATGAGGGTCGTGCCGGTGGCACAGGCCGCGATCGCCGCGAAGAACGGCAGGTTGTCGATGTTCAGGCCCGGGAACGGCATCGGGTGGATCTTGTCGATCGGCGCGCGCAGGTCGCTCGGGTACACCGTCACGTCGACGAGGCGGGTGCGGCCGTTCTGCGCGGCGTACTCCTCGGAGAGGTCGTAGCGCAGGCCCATCTCGGCGAGCGTCGCCAGCTCGATCTCCATGAACTCGATCGGCACCCGACCCACGGTGATCTCGGAGGAGGTCACGATGCCCGCGGTCAGCAGGCTCATGGCCTCGACCGGGTCCTCGGAGATGGCGTACTCGACATCCGCGTCGATCTCGGCCAGGCCGTGCACGCGCAGGGTCGTGGTGCCGATGCCGTCGATCCGCACGCCCAGCAGCTCGAGGTAGAAGCACAGGTCCTGGACCATGTAGTTCGGGCTCGCGTTGCGGATGGTGGTGATGCCGGTGCGACGGGCGGCCGCCATGATGACGTTCTCGGTGACGGTGTCGCCGCGCTCGGTGAGCACGACCGTCAGGTTCTCTGTCGCGGATCGCGACACGAGGGCGTGGTAGTCGCCGGTGGTCGCGGTGACGTCGAGCCCGAACGGGCGCAGCCCGATCAGGTGCGGCTCCACGGTGCGGGTGCCGAGGTCGCAGCCGCCCGCGTAGGGGAGACGGAACTCGTCCTCGAGGCCGAGCAGCGGGCCGAGGAACATGATGATCGACCGCGTGCGGCGGGCCGCGTCCACGTCGATGTCCTCGAGCTGGAGACGGTCGGGGACGACGATCTCCAGGTCGCGGCTGTCGGTCGACCAGACCGCCTTGACGCCGACCGAGCGAAGCACCTCGACGATGCGGTCGACCTCGACGATGCGGGCGACGTTGCGCAGGCGGGTGGTGCCGCGGTTGAGCAGGGACGCGCACAGGAGCGCGACGGCCCCGTTCTTGCTGGTGTTGACGTCGATGCGGCCCGAGAGCGTCTGGCCGCCCTGCACGCGCAGGTGGGTGCGCTGCGGGCCGCCGAGGGTGACGATGGGGGAATCGAGCGCGGCGCCGATGCGCGTGAGCATCTCCAGGCTGACGTTCTGCGCGCCCTGCTCGATGCGGTGGATCGCCGACTGGCTGGTGCCCAGGCGCTCGGCCAGCTGAGCCTGCGTCAGGCCCTGGTGCTGCCGCGCCGAACGGACCAGGGAGCCCACATGTGCCAGCGGGTCGGCCACGATCGGGAACGAGCCGGTGCTCAGCGGGACAGGCGTGGTGGTCGTCGTCATGGGGAAGACGCTAACTCATGGATGAGATATTGCCACTTCGACGAACCCGGTCGAGGTGGTCTGTAGGCGCAATTCTCACCCGGCGCAACTCAACGGCGATATGACGCGTGTCACCACAGGGTTCCGACGGGGTCCCGGGTGGGCCACACGTCGGAGACCCCTGGGCCGTCGAGGCCCTGCTCGAGGCGCCAGGCGTTGAGGCCCTCGGCCCACGCCTGGTGCGCGGTCGACTGGTACTCGTGCAGCGCGTCGAGGTCGAGCGAGGCGAGGTGCGGGAAGCGGCCGACGATCCGGTCGAGCACGTCGAGCGTGGCGACGACGTCGACGTCTGCGGTGTGCAGCGTGCCGGACTCGACGACGTCGTAGAACCCGCACAGGTCGACCAGCTTGCGCTTGCCGCGGCGCTCACGGTCCTCGGCGCGGTCGAGCACCAGCGGGTCGATCACCGGACGGGCCGCGTTGTGCAGGCGGTCGGGCAGGGTCTTCAGCTTGTGCCGACGCAGCTCGGCGTCGAGCAGGCACAGGTCGAAGGTCGCGTTGTAGGCGACGACCGGGACGCCGTCGCGGAACGCCTGCGCCAGCTCGGTCGCGATCTCCTCGAGCGCGATCCTCGGCCGCGTGCCGTGCCGCCGTGCCTGCTCGGTGGTGACGCCGTGGATGGCCGTCGTGGCCTCGGGGATGTCGATGCCGGGGTTGATCAGCCAGCTGTGGACGTGGGTGCCGGTCTCGTCGCGACGAACCAGCGCGGCGGTGACGATGCGGTCGTTGTCGACATCGACACCCGTGGTCTCCGTGTCGAAGCCGAGCAGCGGCCCGTCCATCCAGCTCATCGTCGCGTGGCACCCTTCCCTCGATCTGCCGCCAGGATCGCACCCGCCACTGACACGACCCGGCAGGACGGCCCGCGTGGCGCGCCCCGGTAGCCTTGCCCGCGTGAGCAACGACATCGAGATCGGTCGCGGCAAGCGCGGACGCCGCGCGTACTCGTTCGACGACGTCGCCGTCGTCCCCTCGCGCCGCACGCGCGACCCGGAGGAGGTCTCCGTCGGCTGGCAGATCGACGCGTACCACTTCGACCTCCCGGTCGTCGCGGCCCCGATGGACTCGGTGATGAGCCCGGCCACCGCGGTCGCGCTCGGCAATGCCGGCGGCCTCGGCGTGCTCGACCTCGAGGGTCTGTGGACGCGTTACGAGGACCCGCGGCCCCTGCTCGAGGAGATCGCCGGCTTCGACTCCGCCGGCGCGACCGCCCGCATGCAGGAGATCTACGCGGCCCCCATCCAGCCCGAGCTCATCACCGCCCGGCTCAAGGAGGTGCGGGCCGCGGGCGTGACCGTCGCCGGCGCGCTGAGCCCGCAGCGGACCAACGAGTTCTGGCGGACCGTCGTCGATGCCGGCGTGGACCTGTTCGTCATCCGCGGCACCACCGTGTCGGCCGAGCACGTGTCCGGCCGCGCCGAGCCGCTGAACCTCAAGCGGTTCATCTACGAGCTCGACGTCCCGGTGATCGTCGGCGGCGCGTCCACCTACACGGCCGCCCTGCACCTCATGCGGACGGGCGCGGCCGGTGTGCTCGTCGGCTTCGGCGGCGGCGCCGCGCACACGACGCGCCTGTCGCTCGGCATCCACGCGCCGATGGCGTCAGCGGTCGCGGACGTCGCGGCGGCGCGTCGCGACTACCTCGACGAGTCCGGCGGCCGGTACGTGCACGTCATCGCCGACGGCGGGGTGGGTCGCTCCGGCGACCTGGTCAAGGCCGTCGCCTGCGGGGCGGACGCCGTCATGCTCGGAGCCGCGCTGGCCCGTGCCACCGAGGCGCCCGGGCAGGGCTGGCACTGGGGTCCGGAGGCGCACCACCCGCAGCTGCCGCGTGGCGAGCGGGTCGAGGTGGGCACGGCAGGATCGCTCGAGCAGATCCTGTTCGGGCCGGGCCACACCGCCGACGGCACGCTCAACCTGATCGGCGCGCTGAAGCGTGCGATGGCGACCACCGGCTACTCCGACCTGAAGGAGTTCCAGCGCGTCGAGGTGGTCGTGAGCCCGTACCAGCCGCACTGAGTCGTCGACCGACGCCCGAGCGCGCCCGCTAAACGGGCGCACTCGGGCGTCTGTTTGTTGCCCGGATCTGCGCGTTCTCGCACATCGTTGCCCGTATCAACATCCGTTTCGCGCCGAATATGTCCGAATCGCTTGACATGCCGGTGTGACGAGGGGCACTCTGGTTCCACTGGGCGACGACGACAGGGTCGGCGCAGCGGACGACGGAGTCGATGTGTACGCACCGGAGCGACACCAGCAGATCCTCGCCACGGCCCGCGCCGAGGGCCGGGTCGAGGTGAACAGGCTGGCGGAGGACCTCGAGGTCACCGCCGAGACCATCCGCCGTGACCTGACGATCCTCGAGCGGCACGGCCTGGTCCGCCGGGTCCACGGCGGGGCGATCCCGGTCGAGCGGCTCGGGTTCGAGCCCGGGGTCGCGGACCGTGAGGGCAAGTTCGCGGGGGAGAAGGAGCGGATCGCGAAAGCGGCGCTCGACGAGCTCCCCGACGGTGGAGCGATCATCTTCGACGCCGGCACGACGACCGTGCGACTCGCGGAGCTGCTCCCCATGGACCGCGAGCTCACGGTCGTCACGCACGCGCTGCCTGTCGCCATGGTGCTCGCGACCCGGCCCGGGATCACCCTGCACCTCGTCGGCGGCACCGTCCGCGGCCGCACGCTGGCCGCAGTCGGGTCCTGGGCCGAGCGGGAGCTGGCGGACATCCACGCCGACGTCGCGTTCGTCGGCACCAACGGGCTGAGCGTCGAGCACGGGCTCACCACCCCCGACCTCGCGGAGGCCGCCGTCAAGCGGGCCCTCGTCGCCAACGCGCGCCGGACGGTCGTGCTGACGGACCACTCGAAGATCGGCCGCGTCGAGTTCGCCCACGTGGTCCCCCTCTCCGCGATCGACACCGTGATCACCGACAGCGGCGCCGAGCCCGAGCTCGTCGACGAGATCGAGGCCGCCGGACCCCGGGTGGTGACGGCGTGATCGTGACGGTGACCCCCAACCCGAGCCTCGACCGTGCGCTCGAGCTCGACCGCCTCGAGGTGGGCGCGGTCAACCGCGCCCGTCGCGTGCACGTCCACCCGGGCGGCAAGGGCATCAACGTGTCCCGCGTGCTCGTCCGGCACGGCATCCCATCCCTCGCGGTGCTGCCGACGGGCGGTGCCGACGGAAGGCGCCTGGTCGAGCTCCTGGACGAGCAGGGCGTCGCGACCCTCGCGGTCCCGGTGCACGGCGACACGCGCACCAACCTGACTCTCGTCGAGGACGGCGGCACGACGACCAAGGTCAACGCCCCCGGCCCGCGGCTCACCCCGGCAGAGGCCGACGCCCTGCTCGCGGCGGTGGAGCTGCAGCTCGCGCTCCGTCCGGGAGTGCTCGTCGGCGCGGGCAGCCTCCCGCTCGCCGCGGGGGAGACGTTCTTCGTGCGGCTGGCCGAGCTGGCTGCGCGGCACGGCGTCCCGTTCGCGCTCGACACGTCGGGTGCACCGCTGACCGAGGCGGTCCGCGCCGGCGGGCTCGCGCTGGTCAAGCCCAACGACGACGAGCTGGCCGACCTGGTCGGCCGCGAGCTGGTCACCGTCGGCGACGTGGTGGACGCCGCGCACGAGGTCCTCGACGCGGGCAACCGGGCCGTCCTGGTCAGCCTCGGCGCGCACGGCGCGATGCTCGTCGACCCGGAGGGCGCCTGGTGGGCCGGCGGCCCCCCGATCGTCCCGCTGTCCACCGTCGGCGCGGGCGACTCGACGCTCGCCGGCTACCTCGCGACCGATGGCGACGGAGGCGACCGGCTCCGCAACGCGGTCGCCTTCGGCCGGGCGGCCGTGCTGCTCCCCGGTACCGCCGTCCCCGGTCCCACCGACATCGACCCGGGCGCCGTCCGGGTCGTGCACAACCCCGATCCCCGACTCGCACTCAAGGAGATGTGACGTGAGTACTCCACTGATCACCCCGGACCTGGTCGCCGTCGACCTCGTCGCCACAGACCGCGACGACGCGACGCGCCAGCTGATCGACCTGCTCCTCGCGGCAGGCCGCGTCACCGACGCCGACGGCTTCCACGCCGACGTGCGGGCGCGCGAGGCGCAGATGGCGACCGGCATGCCCGGCGGGATCGGTCTGCCGCACGCCCGCTCCGGCTACGTCACGGCGCCGAGCCTGGCGGTCGGCAAGGTCGCCGCGGGGGTCGACTTCGGGGCCCCCGACGGTCCCGCGACGCTGATCTTCCTGATCGCCGCCCCGGCCGAGGGCGACAGCGACCACCTGCAGATCCTCGCGGCGCTCGCCCGCCGCCTCGTCCACGAGTCCTTCCGCACGTCGCTCAAGGAGGCCGGCGATGCAGCAACCGTCGCCGACATCGTCACCCGAGAGGTTGTCCCCTCATGAAGCTCGTCGCCGTCTCGTCCTGCCCCACCGGCATCGCCCATACGTACATGGCCGCCGAGGCCCTCGAGCAGGCGGGCAAGGCCGCCGGGCACGAGGTCCACGTCGAGACCCAGGGCGCGGCCGGGTCGACCCCGCTCGACCCGGCGATCATCGCCGCCGCCGACGGGGTGATCTACGCCGCCGACCTCGAGGTCAAGGACAAGGGCCGCTTCGCCGGCAAGCCGTTCATCGACGTCGGCGTGAAGAAGGCGGTGCACGACGCCCCGGGTGTCATCGCGGCCGCGGTCGCGGCAGTCGAGGCGGGCGTCCCCGCAGGATCCGCTCCCGCTCCCACCGGCCTCACGACGAAGGTCGACCGCAACGCGGGCGTCGGCACGCGGATCCGCCAGTGGCTGATGACCGGCGTCTCCTACATGATCCCGTTCGTCGCCGCCGGCGGGATCCTCATCGCGCTCGGGTTCATGGTCGCCCAGTTCGCCGCCGGCAGCGACGGCGTCATCGCGGTGACCA
Organism: Cellulomonas sp. McL0617; assembly: GCF_049994875.1. Lineage (GTDB taxonomy): Bacteria > Actinomycetota > Actinomycetes > Actinomycetales > Cellulomonadaceae > Cellulomonas. Next base: position 3,252,662 of record NZ_CP188256.1, on the reverse strand, counting down.
AGGTCCCCGTGACGCACCTGCTGAACGACTTCAGCGTCGCGAGCGGCATGGACTGGGCGGCGCTGCTCTTCCAGACGGGCGCCATCGCCTTCGGCTTCCTGGTCCCGATCCTGTCCGGCTTCATCGCGTACGCCATCGCGGACCGGCCCGGACTCGTCCCGGGCATCGTGGGCGGTGCCGTGTCGGTGGCCGTCGGAGCCGGCTTCCTCGGCGGTCTGGTCACCGGCTTCATGGCCGGGTTCCTGGCGCTGTGGATCAGCCGCTGGAAGGTGCCCAAGGGCGTTCGCGGCGTGATGCCGGTCGTGGTGATCCCGCTGCTGTCGACGTTCGTCGTCGGACTCGTGATGTTCGTGATCATCGGGCAGCCGATCGCCAGCCTGATGTCGGGCCTGAGCAGCTGGCTCAACGGTCTGTCGGGCTCCAACCTGGTCCTGCTCGGCGCGCTGCTCGGCGCGATGATGGGCTTCGACCTCGGCGGTCCGATCAACAAGGTCGCCTACACGTTCGCGGTGACCGGCCTGGCGACGCAGGGTCTGGCCACGGACGCCGTCCAGTACCGCATCATGGCCGCCGTCATGGCCGCCGGCATGGTGGCCCCGCTGGCGATGGCCCTCGCGACGGTCGTCCGCAAGAGGCTGTTCACCCACGCCGAGCGCGAGAACGGCAAGGCCGCGTGGCTGCTCGGCCTGTCGTTCATCTCGGAGGGCGCCATCCCGTTCGCCGCCGCCGACCCGTGGCGCGTGATCGTCTCCTCGCTCATCGGCTCGAGCGCGACCGGTGCCCTGGTCATGGCCGCCGGATCGGCTCAGCGCGCACCGCACGGCGGCATCTGGGTGCTGCCGCTCATCTCGAACCCGATCGCGTTCCTCGGGTCCGTGGCCGTCGGAATGGCGATCTCGGCCGCGGTGGTCATCGCTCTCAAGAGCGCCAGGACGAACGAGTTCGTGCTCGCCGAGCAGGCCGCCGACGCCGAGGCCGACGCGCAGGCGCTCGTCCCCGCCGCTGCCTGACACACCCGTCCCCACCGAATCGGAGAAGCTCATGCCTCAGCGCACCGTCGTCGTCGCGTCCCGCGTCGGACTGCACGCCCGCCCCGCCATGCTGTTCACGCAGGCCGTCGCCGAGACCGGCCTGCCCGTCACCATCGCCCGCCCGGGCGGCGAGCCGGTGGACGCCGGCAGCATCCTGTTCGTGATGTCGCTCGGCGTCCCCAGCGGCGAGGAGGTCACGCTCAGCGCGGACGGGGACGGGGCAGACGCCGCCCTCGACGGGCTCGTCGGCCTGCTGGCCACCGACCTGGACGCGGAGTCGTGAGCGCCGCGACGCTCGGCCACGTGCTGCAGGGGGTCGGCGTCGGTCGCCGTGCCGTCGTGGGACCGGTCGCGCAGGTGCGACCCGCTCCGCACCTCGAACCGGACGCGCCGTTGCTCGTCGACGGAGTCCCGGCGGACGCCGCGACCGTGCACGCTGCGGTGGAGGCCGCGTTCGCCGACGTCGCCACCGCCCTGCGCGACCAGTCCGCGCGGTCCGCCGGCACCGTCAAGGACGTCCTCGCCGCGACCGCGCAGATGGCCGACGACCGGGCGCTGCGCACGCAGGTGCTGGCGCGGATCGACGGCGGAGAGCCGGTCGTGAGCGCGATCGACGCCGTCGTGTCGACGTTCGCGGCCATGTTCGAGCAGGCAGGCGGGTACCTGGCCGAGCGGGTCACGGACCTGCGGTCGGTGCGCGACCGGGTGGTCGCGCGAGCCATGGGCCTGCCGGCACCGGGCGTGCCCGAGCTGACCCGGCCGTCCGTCGTGGTCGCCAAGGACCTCGCACCGGCCGACACCGCGGCGCTCGACCTCGCCAACGTGCTGGCGATCGTCACGGAGCTCGGCGGCCCGACGGGGCACACGGCGATCATCGCCGGGCAGCTCGGGCTGCCGTGCATCGTCCGCGTCACGGGCGCGACCTCGATCCCCGACGGGACGCCGGTCGCGGTCGACGCGGCGAACGGCACCGTGACCACCGACCCGGACACCGCGCTGCGCGCGGAGCTGGACCGGCGGGCCGCGGTCGAGGTCGCCCTGGAGTCCGACACCGCACCCGGCGGCACCGCCGACGGCCGCCCGGTCGCGCTGGTGGCCAACATCGGTACGGCCGAGGACGCCGCGCGCGTCTCGGGCGGTGCCGTGGAGGGGGTGGGCCTGTTCCGCACCGAGGTCCTGTTCCTCGAGCGGGCCTCGGCACCGACCGCCGACGAGCAGACCGCGGTCTACGCCCGGGCCCTGACGTCGTTCGGCACCCGCAAGGTCGTCGTCCGCACGCTCGACGCCGGTGCCGACAAGCCGCTCGGCTTCGCGACGCAGCCGGACGAGGAGAACCCGGCGCTCGGCGTACGCGGCTACCGCCTCGTTCGGACCCATCCCGAGCTTCTCGACACGCAGCTGACCGCGCTGGCCCGCGCGCAGACCGAGACGGGCACCACGCCGTGGGTCATGGCGCCGATGATCGCGACCGCGGCCGAGGCGCGGGCCTTCGCCGCCCGGGCCCGCGCCGCGGGTGTCGCGACCGTCGGCGTGATGATCGAGGTGCCCGCGGCCGCGCTGCGCGCGCGGGAGATCCTCGCGGAGGTCGACTTCGTGTCGCTGGGCACCAACGACCTGGCGCAGTACACGATGGCCACCGACCGGCTGCGCGGGGAGCTCGCGGACCTGCTCGACCCGTGGCAGCCCGCAGTGCTCGACCTGGTCGACGCCACCGCACGAGCCGGCATCGAGGCGCACAAGCCGGTCGGGGTGTGCGGCGAGTCGGCCGCGGACCCCGTCCTGGCCCTCGTGCTCGTCGGCCTCGGGGTCACCAGCCTGTCGATGTCCGCAGGCGCGGTCCCGGCGGTCCGGTACGCGCTGCGGAACCACTCGACGGCCGAGTGCGCGACCATGGCGGCCTCTGCGCTCGCGGCCCCGTCCGCGGCGGACGCTCGTGCGGCGGTCGTCGACCTGGTGCACCCGGACGTCCGGGAGATGCTCGGCGTGTAGGGGCGCCGAGTCCCCAGCCGTCGCGCGTACCCTGCCCGGTATGGCGCACGATCCTGGACACATCGAGCTGCACGACCCCGAGACCGACCCGCTCGCCACCTACGTCCTCGAACCGGACGACATCCGCACGCTCCTGAGACGCGTGGTCGCGTCGCCCGGCGCGCCGACGTACACGTCGCACGCACCGTTCACGGGCGGCCCGATCGCCGCGGTCCCGCTCTCGACGCTCGCCGACGTGGCCCGCGCCGCGCGGACGGCCCGGTCCGCACAGCGACTCTGGGCCGCACGGCCGCTACGTGATCGCACAGCGGTGCTGTCCCGGGTGCACGACCTCGTCCTCGAACGGCAGAGCGACGTCCTCGACCTCATCCAGCTGGAGGCGGGCAAGGCGCGCGTCTCGGCGTTCGAGGAGGTCGCCGACATCGCCAACATCGCCCGGCACTACTCGCTGCGCGCCGGGCGGTACCTCGCTCCCCGTCGGGTCGCCGGACTCATCCCGGGTCTGACGACGACGCGCGTGCTGCGCCACCCGGTCGGCGTGGTCGGCATCGTCGCCCCGTGGAACTTCCCGCTCACCCTGACGCTCGGCGACGTCCTGCCGGCTCTCGTGGCAGGCAACGCGGTCATCCTGCGCCCCGACCCGCAGACGTCGCTCACCTCGCTCTGGGCCGCGGAGCTGCTGGAGGAGGCCGGGCTGCCCGACGGGCTCCTGCAGGTCGTGGTGGGCGACGGCGCGATCGGTGCCGCGGTGACCGAGCACGTCGACCACGTGAGCTTCACCGGGTCCACCCGGACGGGGCGGATCGTCGCCGCGCAGGCGGGAGCGCTGCTGGTCCCCGCGGTCCTCGAGCTCGGCGGCAAGAACCCGATGTACGTCGCCGAGGACGTCGACGTCGAGGTCGCGGCCGAGGGTGCCGTCCGCGCGTGCTTCGTCGGCACCGGCCAGGTCTGCGTGAGCATCGAGCGGGTCTACGTGCACGAGGACGTCGCCGACGACTTCACCGCGGCCTTCGTGCGCCGGACGCGCGAGCTGCGCCTGGGCTCGGGCCTCGACTACGGCTCGGACGTCGGGTCGCTGACGTCGGCCGCGCAGCTGGCGACGGTCGTCGAGCACGTCGAGGACGCCATCGGGCACGGCGCGACGGTGCTGGCCGGCGGGGTCCACCGCAGCGACCTGGGCCCGTGGTTCTACGAGCCGACGATCCTGGCCGACGTGCCGAACGAGGCGCGCCTGGTCCGCGAGGAGACGTTCGGACCCGTGGTGACGATCTACCGCGTCGCGTCCGACGACGAGGCGGTCGCGGCGATGAACGACACCGAGTTCGGGCTGAACGCGAGCATCTGGACCGCGAACAGCCGCCGCGGCTTCGCGCTGGCGTCCCGCGTGCGGTCGGGGTCCGTGAACGTCAACGAGGGCTACGTCGCCACGTGGGGCTCGGTCGGCGCGCCGCAGGGCGGGGTCGGGGCGTCGGGCATGGGCGCGCGGCACGGGCGCGAGGGTCTCTGGGCCACCACCCGCACCCAGACCGTCGCGGTCCAGCGCGGTGCGCACGGCGTGCTCGGCGGACCGGGCGTCGGGCTGCACCGCATGTTCGACCTGGGCACCGAGACGTGGCCGCGCCTCTACACCGAGGCCCTGCGCGCGATGAAGACGTTCCGCCTGCCGTAGTCGCTCAGGCGTGGCCGAGCTCGGCCGGGTCGTCGTCGACCTCGTCGCCGACGAGCGCGACGGCCTGCCGTGCGATGGCCAGCTCCTCGTTGGTCGGCACGACCATGACCGTCGTCGTCGCCCAGTCCGGGGAGATGACGCGCGCCTCGTGGCTGCGGACCGCGTTCCGGTCGTCGTCGATCGCGATTCCGAGGGTTTCGAGGCTCTCCAGCGCTCGCGCGCGCACGGTGGCGTCGTTCTCGCCGACTCCCGCGGTGAACACGACGGCGTCGACCCGACCCAGCACCGCGTAGTAGGCCCCGATGTACTTGCGCAGCCGGTGCAGGTACACCTCGAGAGCGAGGGCGGCGTCGGCGTCGCCGGTGGCGATCAGCTCGTGCAGCGCGCGGAAGTCGTTCTCACCGGACAGCCCCTTGAGCCCCGAACGCCGGTTGAGCAGGTCGTCGACGTCGTCGACCGACATGCCCGCGTTGCGCTGCAGGTGGATGAGCACGGCCGGGTCGACGTCGCCCGAGCGGGTGCCCATGACCAGGCCCTCGAGCGGTGTCAGACCCATCGACGTCTCGACCGCGACCCCGCCCCGGACGGCCGACGCCGAGGCGCCGTTGCCCAGGTGCAGGACGATCTGGTTGACGTCCTGCGGGCGGCGACCCAGCACCTCGGCGGCGCGCGCCGACACGTACTGGTGGGACGTCCCGTGGAACCCGTACCGCCGGACGCCGTGCTCCCGTGCCACCGCGGCGTCGATCGCGTACGTGTACGCCGCCTCGGGCAGCGTCCGGAAGAACGCCGTGTCGAACACGACGACGTGCGGGACGTCGGGGAACAGCTCGCGGGCGACCCGCAGACCGATGACGTGCGCGGGGTTGTGCAGCGGCGCCAGGGGCGACAGCGCGTCGATCTGGGCGACCACGTCGTCGTCGACGACGACCGGGCCGTCGAAGACCGAGCCGCCCTGCACCACGCGGTGGCCGACGGCGACCATGTGGGCCTGGGCAAGGTCGGGGCCGACGGAGGCGAACAGCGCGAGCACCGCGCGCAGCCCTGCGCCGTGGTCGGCGACGGGGTCGTGCTGCGTGGTGGTGCGTCCCGCGTACGTGTGCTTGATCGAGCCTTCGTCGTCGCCGATCCGTTCGACGATGCCCGACGCGACGGCCTCACCGCTGGTGGGATCGACCAGCTGGTACTTGATGGACGACGAGCCGGAGTTGATGACCAGAACGGTGCTCACGGGTGCTGCCTCTGTTGGTCTGCCTGGGCCTGGATCGCGGTGATGGCGACCGTGTTGACGATGTCCGAGACCAGCGCGCCGCGCGACAGGTCGTTGACCGGCTTGCGCAGCCCCTGCAGCACGGGCCCGATGGCCACCGCGCCGGCGGACCGCTGGACCGCCTTGTAGGTGTTGTTGCCGGTGTTCAGGTCGGGGAACACGAACACGGTCGCGCGTCCGGCGACCGCGGAGTCAGGCAGCTTGGTGTGCGCCACGCTCGCGTCCACGGCGGCGTCGTACTGGATCGGGCCCTCGACCGACAGGTCGGGCCGCCGCGACCGCACGAGCGCCGTCGCCTCGCGGACCTTCTCGACGTCCGCGCCCGAGCCGGACGCGCCCGTCGAGTAGGAGAGCATCGCGATCCGCGGCTCGATGCCGAACTGCTCGGCGGTGCCCGCCGACGAGATCGCGATGTCGGCGAGCTGCTCGGCGGTCGGGTCCGGGATGACCGCGCAGTCGGCGTAGACCAGCACGCGATCCTCGAGGCACATCAGGAAGCAGCTCGAGACGTTGGAGACGCCGGGCGTGGTCTTGATGATCTCGAACGACGGCTTGATCGTGTGCGCGGTGGTGTGAGCTGCGCCCGAGACCATGCCGTCGGCCAGCCCGAGCTTGACCATCATGGTGCCGAAGTACGACACCGACGAGACGATCTCCCGGGCGCGCTCGACGGTCATGCCCTTGTGCGCACGCAGGGCCGTGTACTCGGTGGCGAACCGCTCGAGCAGCACCGGGTCGTGCGGGCTGAGCACCGCGGCCTCCTCGAGGTCGAGGCCCAGCTCGGTGGCGCGGGCGCGGATCGACGCCTCGTCGCCGAGGATCGTGATCTGCGCGACGCCGCGCTGCAGGAGGGTCGACGCCGCGCGCAGGATGCGGTCGTCCTCGCCCTCCGGGAGGACCACGTGCTGGCGGTCCTCGCGGGCGCGGGCGAGGAGCGCGTACTCGAACATCAGCGGCGTCACGACCTCGGGGCGCTCGACGTCCAGCGCCGCGAGCAGCGCCGCGCCGTCGACGTGCTGCTCGAACAGGGACAGCGCGGTGTCCACCTTGCGCTGCGAGTCGGCGCTGAGCCGCCCGCGCGTGTCGCCGACCGCGCTCGCTGACCGGAACGTGCCGAGGTCGGTGCTGACGATCGGCAACCGGCTCCCGAGCCCCTCGATCAGGCGCGTCATCGAGGGCGTCGGCAGGAAGCCGCCGTTGAGGATGATGCCGGCCAGGGACGCGAACCCCTCCGCCTGGTGCGCCATGAGCAGACCGAGCAGCACGTCCGAACGGTCGCCGGGGGTGATGACGACCGAGCCGTCGGTCAGGCGGTCCAGCAGGTGCTCGATCGACATCGCGCCGACCATCACGTCCAGCACCTCGCGGGACAGCAGCTCCTCGTCGCCCGCGATCAGCCGGCCGCCCACCGCCTCCGTGAGCTGGCGCATGGTGGGTGCCATGAGCAGCGGGTTCTCCGGGATCGCCCAGCCGGGCAACCCCAGGTCCATGCTCAACGCCTGACGGACCTTGTCGACCGCACCCGCGGCGCACCTGTTGGCGATGACCGCGACGACCTGGGCGTGGTTGGCGTGCATCTCGTGCACGACCACCTCGGCCACCTGTGCGACCACCACGGGCGCCCGGCCGCTGCCGTTGACCACGAGGACGACCGGCGCCCCGAGGTTCGCGGCGATCCGCGCGTTGTACGCGAGCTCCGTCGGCCCCGCGACGTCCGTGTAGTCGGTGCCGACGACGACGACCGCATCGCAGCGCCGCTCGACGTCGTGGTACCGCTGCACGATCTGCGCGAGCGCGGCCTCGGGGTCGTCGAGCACCTGCTCGTACGAGGCGCCCACGCACTCGTCGTACGTGAGGTCCACGCCGTCCTGCCGGAGCAGCAGCTCCAGGACGTAGTCGCGGACGGTGGTCGAGCGAGCGACCGGACGGAAGACCCCGACGCGCTGGACCGTGCGCGTGAGGAGGTCGACCAGCCCGAGGGCGACGATGGACTTGCCGCTGTCGCCCTCGGGGGAGGTCACATAGATGCTGCGTGCCACGAACAGGTCTCCTGACCTCGGTGGATGGCCAGGCTATTCGTTGTCGCCCCCGGTCGAGAGCGTCGCGGCCACCTCGCCCTCGGCGGCAGCGTCGCCGGCGTCCGGCCACACCCAGTCACGCACCGCGGGCAGGTCGTCGCCGTGCCGGCGCGTGTACTCCCGGGCGTGCAGGCGCTCGTCGACCATCCGCTGCCGCAGGCCCGCCTGGGCCGTCCGCAGCGAGGGGACGTTGTCGATGACGTCGATGACGAGGTGGAACCGGTCGAGGTCGTTGAGCATGACCATGTCGAAGGGCGTCGTCGTGGTGCCCTCCTCCTTGTAGCCCCGCACGTGGATGTTCTTGTGGCCGGTGCGACGGTAGGTCAGGCGGTGGATCAGCCACGGGTAGCCGTGGTACGCGAAGATCACCGGTCGGTCCGGGGTGAACAGCCCGTCGAACTGTGCGTCCGACAGCCCGTGCGGGTGCTCCCGCTCGTCCTGCAGGCGCATGAGGTCGACCACGTTGATGACGCGGACCTTGAGGTCGGGCAGCTCACGGCGCAGGATGTCCGCCGCGGCCAGCACCTCGAGCGTCGGGACGTCGCCCGCGCACCCGAGGACCACGTCCGGCTTCTCACCGGGCACCTCGGTGCCGGCCCAGTCCCAGATGCCCAGTCCGCGCGTGCAGTGCGCGATCGCCTGGTCCATGGTCAGGAAGTTGGGCGCCGGCTGCTTGCCGGTGACCACGACGTTCACGTACTGACGGCTGCGCAGGCAGTGGTCGTACGTGGACAGGAGCGTGTTGGCGTCCGGCGGGAAGTAGACCCGGACCACCTCGGCCTTCTTGTTGACCACGTGGTCGACGAACCCCGGGTCCTGGTGGCTGAAGCCGTTGTGGTCCTGACGCCAGACGTGGCTCGACAGCAGGTAGTTGAGGCTCGCGATCGGCCGGCGCCACGGGATCTCCCCGGACACCTTCAGCCACTTGGCGTGCTGGTTGAACATCGAGTCGATGATGTGGATGAACGCCTCGTAGCAGTTGAACAGGCCGTGCCGCCCGGTCAGCAGGTACCCCTCGAGCCAGCCCTGGCACTGGTGCTCGCTGAGCATCTCCATCACACGGCCGGCGCGGGCCAGGTGCTCGTCCACGTCCGGGCCGTAGAAGTCCGCGTTCCACTGCTTGTCCGTCACCTCGAACACGGACTGCAGGCGGTTCGACGCGGTCTCGTCGGGACCGAAGATCCGGAAGTTGTCGGGGTTCTGCCGGATGACGTCCGTCAGCCAGTCGCCCAGCACACGGGGGGCCTCGCTGAACGAGCCGCCGGGCGTGGGCACGTCGACGGCGTAGTCGCGGAAGTCCGGCAGGCGCAGGTCCTTGAGCAGCAGCCCGCCGTTCGCGTGCGGGTTGGCGCTCATCCGCAGGTCGCCCTCGGGCGCGAGTGCCCGGACGTCGTCGTGCAGCGTGCCGCCCTCGTCGAACAGCTCCTCGACGCGGTAGCTCTCGAGCCAGGTGCGCAGCACGTCGAGGTGCTCGGGGGTGTCCCGGGCGTTGGCCAGCGGCACCTGGTGGGCGCGCCACGAGCCGGTCGTCTTCTTGCCGTCGATGTAGTCCGGACCGGTCCAGCCCTTGGGGGTGCGGAACACGATCATCGGCCACATGGGGCGGTGCTCGTCGCCGCTGTTCTTGATGTCGGAGATCTCGTCGAGGACCTCGTCGAGCATCGTCGCGAAGCGCGCGTGGATGCTCTCGTGGGACTCGTCGTCGAAGCCCGCGACGAACACGTGCGGCTTGTGCCCGTAGCCGACCATGAGCGCGTCGAGCTCCTCGTCGCTGATGCGCGCGAGGACGGTCGGGTTGGCGATCTTGTAGCCGTTGAGGTGCAGGATCGGCAGGACGACGCCGTCCTTCTCGACGTTCACGAACTTGTTCGAGTGCCAGCTCGTGGCCAGCGGGCCGGTCTCGGCCTCGCCGTCGCCGACGACCGCCGCGACGAGCAGGTCCGGGTTGTCGAATGCGGCGCCGTACGCATGGCTCAGCGCGTAACCCAGCTCCCCGCCCTCGTGGATCGACCCGGGCGTCTCGGGTGCGACGTGGCTCGGGATGCCGCCCGGGAACGAGAACTGCCGGAACAGCCGCCTCATCCCCTCGGCGTCGTCCGTGATGTCGGAGTAGACCTCGGAGTACGTGCCGTCGAGGTACGCGCTGGCGACGAGCCCCGGGCCACCGTGACCCGGGCCGATGATGTAGATGGTCGACTGGTTGCGCTCCGCGATCGCGCGGTTCAGGTGCGCGTACAGGAAGTTCAGACCGGGCGTCGTGCCCCAGTGGCCCAGCAGCCGCGGCTTGACGTGGTCGCGCGTCAGCGGTTCGCGCAGCAGGGCGTTGTCCAGCAGATAGATCTGGCCGACCGACAGGTAGTTGGCGGCGCGCCACCACTTGTCGATCCGTCCCAGCGTCGCTGCGTCGACCGGCAGGCCGGTCCCCTTGCTCCAGGTGGTGGGCTGTGTGGCGGTGATGGTCATTCGTGCGCTCCCCGTGCTCACTCGGGGCCTCGGTGGGCCCGGTGCCAGCCTCGTTGCCGGACTGGGGTGCCACGTAGGGCCGTTCGGCCCGGATGTGGACCCTCGTTCTGCCATACAACCGCAGGTGAGCGCCCCGTGCACAGGGGCAGGGCGAACGTTGATGGAACAGGTGGTGCCCGTGCTCGGTCAGCCTCGCACCGGTGGGACCTCCCGGCCGCTTTCGGGTGCCGACGACCTGCGGGGTACCGTGAGGCGTGACCGAGCCGGAGCTTGTCGACGACGTGTCCGCGCCCCCGCGCGAGCACGGCGCACGCTCCTCGGCACGGGTCGCCGCCGCACCGGTCCGCGCCGCCGCGCCGGCCCCGACCGCGGCGTCGTCGGACCCGGTCGCGCCGTTGCCGGCTGCGGTTGCCCCCGCGGCTGAGCCCGCTCGCGTGCGGTCCGCGTGGGAGCAGGCCGAACGCCGTCCGCCGACGACGATGCTCCGAGCGGCGCTGCGGCCCCGGATGCTCGTGATCCTTGTCCTGCTGCTGGCAGCCGCTGCCCTCTGCGCACGCCTCGGCGTGTGGCAGCTCGACCGTGCGCAGGTTCGGGGTGCGTCGGCGGAGGCCCGGCACACGGCAGAGCTCGTCGCCGCGGCACCCGTCCCGCTGGACACCGTGTTCCGGCCCCAGACGTCGTTCACCGGCGCGCTCGTCGGTCGCAAGGTCGCCGTGACCGGCACCTACGACGCAACCGGCCAGCTCCTGGTACCCAACCGCGCGCACGACGGGCAGGTGGGCTACCTCGTCCTGTCGCCCCTGCGCGTGTCCGCAGCCGACGGCTCGGTCCTGCCGGTCGTGCGCGGCTGGGTGGCCGACCCGTCGCAGGCCGACCTCCCGCCGACCAGCCCCGTGTCGGTCGTCGGCTACCTGCAGGTGTCCGAGGAGGCCGGGACGGGCGTCGCCGACGGGCGCACCGACGCGATCAGCTCGCCCGAGCTCCTGAACGCCTGGGGCGGACCGATCTACACCGGCTACCTCGTCGTGGCGTCGTCGGATCCGGCGCAGTCGTCGGCCGTGGAGATCCTCGATCCGCCGACCAGACCCGGCGCGGGCCTGAACCTCCAGAACCTGGCATACGCCGCCCAGTGGTGGATCTTCGGCACGTTCGCCGTCCTCCTGTGGCTACGCCTGGTGCGCGACGAGGCCCGGGGCGCCACCGACGACGGCGAGCGCGCTCCGGCCGACCCCCTGACGCCACCCGCCGCCGCCTGATCCCCGCTTCGTCCGCGAGCTCCACCGCTCACGCGGTACGCGCTGCCGGCGCCGACCGGACGTACCCGGCCCGGGCGGTCAGCCGGACGGCGGGCGCTGGCGGAGCTGCTTGGTGGCTCGGCGCTCGCGTTCCGCGCGGGCCCGGCGCTCACGGGAGGCGCGGCTCGGGCGCGTGGCGCGGCGGTCCGGTCCCGGGGGAGCGAGCGCGTCGTCGAGCAGCGCCGCCGCGCGGGCGAGGGCGGCCTCACGGTTGCGGAGCTGGGAGCGGAACTCGGACGCGGCGACGGTCAGCACGTCACCGCGCAGCCGCGGTCGCAGACGGTCCAGGACGCGGTCGTGCTGGGTGGGGGACGTCCACGGGACGCGCGCGAGGTCGACGGACAGCTCGACCCGCGAGTCGGTGGTGTTGACGGACTGGCCACCGGGTCCGCTCGACCGGGAGAACCGCCACGCGAGGGCGTCGTCCGGGACGACGACGCCCCCGCGCAGCTCGAGCATCACGCGTGCCGTCCTACTCGTGCTGCCACGAGTGCCACAGCGCGGCGTAGTCGCCGCCTGCAGCGACGAGGTCGTCGTGCGCGCCGATCTCGACGATCCGGCCGCCGTCCACCACGGCCACCCGGTCGGCGTCGTGCGCGGTGTGCAGCCGGTGCGCGATCGCGACGACCGTGCGACCTTCCAGCACCGCCGAGAGCGACCGCTCCAGGTGCCGGGCCGCGCGCGGGTCGAGCAGGGAGGTGGCCTCGTCGAGGACGAGCGTGTGGGGGTCGAGCAGCACCAGCCGCGCGAGCGCGATCTGCTGGGCCTGTGCGGGCGTCAGGGGTGCGCCTCCCGAGCCGACCTCGGTGGCCAGCCCGGCGGGCAGCGCCCGCACCCAGTCCCACGCGTCGACGGCCTGCAGGGCGCGTTCGAGGGCCTCGTCGGAGGCGTCGACCTGCGCCAGGCGCAGGTTGTCCGCGACCGAGCCGACGAACACGTGGTGCTCCTGGGTGACCAGCGCGACGTGCCCACGCAGCGCCTCGAGCGGCAGGTCGATCAACGGGACGCCTCCGACCGACACCGATCCGCCGCTCGGCGGGTGGATGCCGGCAAGCATCCGCCCGAGCGTCGACTTGCCGGCACCGGACGGACCGACGACGGCCAGGCGCTCGCCCACGGCGAGGTCGAGGTCGATCCCGTGCAGCACGTTGTGGCCCTCGCGGTACGCGTAGGTCACGTCGCGGGCAGCGACGGTCTCGTCGACGGGGGTGCCGTCGCGGGCGTCCCGGTCGGGTTCGACCAGCTGGACGCCGACGATCCGCGCGAGCGACGTGGCCGCCACCTGGATCTCGTCGATCCAGAAGATCAGCTCCCAGACGGGCCCCGTCACCTGGTAGCTGTACAGGACGATCGCGGTGACCGCTCCGACACTGACGAAGCCTTGCGACGCAAGGTAGCCGCCCCAGAGCAGCACGGCCGCCGGCGCGAGGACGAACGTCGAGTCGATGCCGGGGAAGAGGATGGTGCGCAGGCGCAGCGTCGCCTTCTCGGCCTCGAACGCCTCGGCCAGGTCGGCGTTCACGCGCGCGAACCGTCGCGACCCGAGCCGCAGCGCGTCGACCGTGCGGGCGCCCTCGACCGACTCGGTGATCGTGCCGTTGAGCGTCGCGTAGGCGGCGGACTCGCGCTGGTACGCCGGCGTCGCCCGCCGCAGGTACCAGCGCGTGATCAGGATCAGCGAGGGCACGCCGATGAACATCGCGAGCGCGACCAGCGGCGCGATGAACAGGCACGCCACGATGGTCAGCGCGATGGTGACCACAGCGACGATCACGCGCGGCACCCCGAACCGGACGGCGTGCTGCAGCTTGTTCACGTCGTTCGTGGTGCGCGCGACCAGGTCGCCGGTGCCGGCCCGTTCGACGGTGGACAGCGGCAGCGCGGTGACCGCCTCGATGAACTCCTCGCGGAGCTCGGCGAACACCTCCTCGCCGAAGATCATCGACGTCCGCTGCGCGAACCGCATGAGCACCGTCTGCGTGAGCACGGCGGCCGCACCGGCGAGCACGAGCGTGTCGATGTAGTGGCTCGTGGTGCCGTCGGTGACCGCGTTGACCAGCAGCCCGAGGATGAGCGGACCTGCCAGGCCCGCGGTCGCGGCGAGCGTGTGCAGGACCACGATGCCGATCAGCGGGCGTCGGTGGCGCCGGACCAGCACCTTCGCGTAGGCGCGGACGGTGGCGGTGTCGGCGATCGGGAGCTTCATCGGGCCATCGCCTCCTCGTCCATCCGTCGGCCGACGACCGAGCGGTACGCCGCGTCGTCGAGCAGGTCGGCATGCGTCCCCCGGGCGACCACCACGCCGTCCTGCACGAACGCGACCTCGTCGACGTGGTCGAGCACGAGCGGGCTGGCCGTGACCACGACGGTGGTGCGGCCGTGGCGCGCCTCGGCCAGCCGGACGGCGATGCGGGCCTCGGTGTGGGCGTCGACCGCGCTGGTCGGCTCGACGAGCACGAGGATCTCCGGGTCGACCAGCAGGGCCCGCGCCAGGGCCACGCGCTGCCGCTGGCCCCCGGACAGCGAGCGACCCTTCTCGGGCAGCTCGCCGGCGAGGCCGTCGGGCACGGAGTCGAGCACGTCGTGCGCGTCGGCGGTCGCGATCACGCGGTGCAGGTCGTCCGTCGTCGCGACGCCGTGCACGTCGAGCTCGCCCGCCAGCGGGCCGGAGAACAGCTGGGGCGTCGCCTCGGCCACGACGATCCGCGACCGGACGGCGTCCTTGTCCAGGTCGGCGAGCAGAACGCCGCCCAGCCGCACGGGCGTCTCGCGCTCGGCCAGGTCGTCGAACCGGCCGAGCCGGGTGGCGATCCGCGCGGTCTCGTCGGGGTCCGCGCTGACCAGCGCGAGCACCCGGCCGGGCTCGACCACGAGCCCGCTGACCTCGTCGACGAGCGGGACGCCCGGGGACGGCAGAAGCGCGGAACCGGGCTCGGCGCCCGTCGAGGGGACCACGCGCAGGACCTTGATCACCTTGCCGGCGCCGATGTGCGCGCGGGACGCGGCCTGGAGCATCTGTGTCGCGTTCTGGACCGGCCACGCGAGGAACGCCGCGAAGCCGTAGGTGGCGACGAGCTGGCCCGGCGTGAGCGTGCCCTCCTGCGCCATGTGTGCGCCCATCCAGATGAGCACGATGACGAACGTGCCCGGCAGCAGCACCTGCAGGGCGTCCAGCACGGACTGCGTCTTGGCCACCTCGACGCCGCGGCGCCGCGTCTCCTGCGACTGCTCGCGGTACCGGCCCGTGAAGACGGACTCACCGCCGATGCCGCGCAGGATGCGCAGCCCGGAGACCGTGTCGGCGCCGAGCGTGGTCAGCCGGCCCGACGCCTCGCGCTGGGCCGCCTGGCGGCGTTGCAGCGGCTTGACCAGCAGGCCGAGCGCGGCCGCGACCGTGGGCAGGCCAAGGATGACGACGAGGCCGAGCGGCACCGAGACGCGGAGCATGAGGACGGCCACCACGGCGTACGCGACGATGCTGCCGAGGAAGTGCGCGGCGAGCGCGTAGACCTCGCCGATCCGCAACGCGTCGTTGGCGACGGCCGAGACGACCTCACCGGTGGGCAGCTCGGAGGTGATGGCGTGGCCGCTGCGCGACACGGTCCGCCCGACGAGCTGGGAGGACGTGAACGCTGCACGCAGCCAGTTGGCGACGTCGTACCGGTGCCCGATCGGGCCGGCGACGATGACGACGAGGCCGATCGCGAGCAGCGCGCCGCAGGCGCGCCACAGCTCCGGGCCGAACCCGTGGTCGAGCCCGCCGTCGACCGCCCGGCCGACGACGAACGGCGTCACCGCCTGACAGGCGAAGAGGGTGATGCCGAGCAGCACGGCGACCAGGAGGATGCCCCACTGCCTCCGCGCCAGCCACCAGAGCAGCGCCCAGGGCCCGCTCAGCGGCGGGGTACCGGGGTCTGCCAGAGGGAGAGAACGCACGAGGAGCAACGTTACGTGGCGGTACCGACACCCTCCGAACGGAATACGGCGCTGTCGCTGTTCACGGCCCGGGGCGTCCCGTCGCGCCGGTACCCTGGGCACGTGACGCAGACGCCCCCGCCGCCCGCCTCCACGGACCACCGGCCGGTCCTCGTCGTCGACTTCGGCGCCCAGTACGCGCAGCTCATCGCGCGACGCGTGCGCGAGGCCAACGTGTACTCCGAGATCGTGCCGCACACGGCGTCCGTCGCCGACCTGCTGGCCAAGAACCCGGCCGCGATCATCCTGTCCGGGGGCCCCTCGTCCGTGTACGCGGCCGGTGCGCCGTTCGTCGACCCCGCCCTGTTCGAGGCCGGCGTCCCCGTGCTGGGGATCTGCTACGGCTTCCAGGCGATGGCCGCGGCTCTCGGCGGGACGGTCGCGCAGACGGGTCAGCGTGAGTACGGCGGTACCGCGGTCTCGGTCACGTCGCCGGGGACCGTCCTGGCCGGCAGCCCCGAGAACCAGACCGTCTGGATGAGCCACGGCGACGCGGTGCACGCCGCACCCGAGGGCTTCTCGGTGCTCGCGACGTCCTCGGGAAGCCCGGTCGCGGCGTTCGAGGACCGCAGCCGTCGGCTGTTCGGCGTGCAGTGGCACCCGGAGGTCAAGCACTCCCCGCTCGGTCAGAAGGCGCTCGAGAACTTCCTCTACGAGGGCGCCGGACTGGCGCCGGACTGGAACGCCGGCAACGTCGTCGCCGAGCAGGTCGAGAAGATCCGCGCGCAGGTCGGCTCCGCCCGGGTGATCTGCGGGCTCTCGGGCGGCGTCGACTCCTCGGTGGCCGCGGCGCTCGTGCAGAAGGCCGTCGGCAGCCAGCTCACCTGTGTGTTCGTCGACCACGGCCTGCTGCGCTCGGGCGAGGCCGAGCAGGTGGAGCAGGACTTCGTCGCCGCCACGGGCGTGCAGCTGAAGGTTGTCGACGCCCGCGACCGGTTCCTGCGGGCGCTGGCCGGGCACACCGACCCCGAGACCAAGCGCAAGATCATCGGCCGCGAGTTCATCCGGGTGTTCGAGGACGCGGCGCGGGAGATCGTCGAGGGGAGCGACGAGGAGGTCAAGTTCCTCGTCCAGGGCACGCTGTACCCCGACGTCGTCGAGTCTGGCGGTGGCGAGGGTGCGGCCAACATCAAGTCGCACCACAACGTGGGCGGGCTTCCCGACGACCTGCAGTTCGCGCTCGTCGAGCCGTTGCGCACCCTGTTCAAGGACGAGGTCCGCGCGGTCGGGCTGGAGCTCGGCGTGCCCGAGGGGATCGTCTGGCGCCAGCCCTTCCCCGGACCGGGCCTCGGCATCCGCATCATCGGCGAGGTGACCGCCGAGCGGCTCGACATCCTGCGTGCCGCCGACGTCATCGCCCGCGAGGAGCTCACCAAGGCCGGCCTCGACCGCGACATCTGGCAGTGCCCGGTGGTCCTGCTGGCGGACGTGCGCTCGGTCGGCGTCCAGGGCGACGGCCGGACCTACGGCCACCCGGTCGTGCTGCGCCCGGTCTCGTCGGAGGACGCCATGACGGCCGACTGGACCCGCCTGCCTTACGACGTGCTCGCGCTCATCTCCACGCGCATCACCAACGAGGTGCCCGAGGTCAACCGGGTCGTCCTCGACGTCACGAGCAAGCCGCCGGGCACCATCGAGTGGGAGTAGCGGGCGCCGGCCCGATCCCGGCTCGCCCGCACGGCGGAACGGTCGGGTCGGGACGCACGGGTTCGTGGGAGAGAATCCGGGGGATCACGAGAGGACGTACCCACCCATGACGCAGTCGCAGTCCCCGGACGCGGTTCCGACGACGACCAGCACGAGCCCCGACACCAAGGCCGCCGCCTGGCCGCGCAAGGCGGGTGGCGCGCTGCTGCGGTACCGGATCATGGCCTGGGCGACCGGGACGATGCTGCTCCTGCTGACCCTCGACGTGATCCTCAAGTACGTCCTGCACGCCAACGGCGTCGGCGCCGACGGGACGCCCAACGAGGTCCTGGGCGCCTGGGTCGCGCGCACGCACGGGTTCTTCTACATCGTCTACCTGGTCACCGTCTTCGACCTCTGGTCCAAGATGCGCTGGCGGCTCGGGCGGCTGGCCACCCTCGCCGCGGCCGGTGTCGTGCCCGTCATGTCCTTCATCCTGGAGCGCAAGGTCCACGCGCAGGCGACCGCCCGCATCGAGGCCGCCACCAGCGCGCTCGGCTGAGCCCGTGCTGATCACGCACGTCTCCGACTGCTACGCGCCGCGCACCGGCGGGATCGAGTCGCAGGTCGGGGACCTCGCGGCGCGCCAGGTCGCTGCCGGGCACGAGGTCCACGTGCTGACCGCGACCCTCGGCGAGGCGGGCGAGCGCGGCGGCGTCGTCGACGTCGAGAACGGCGTGCACGTCCACCGGCTCGGTGCCCGCCTCCCGTTCGAGCTACCGGTCAACCCGGTGGGCCCGCGGCTCATCCGCGACGCCTTCCGACGCCTGCGGCCGGACGTCGTCCACGTGCACGCGGGGGTCCTCTCGCCGTTCGCCTTCGACGGCGCCCGCATCGCGCTCGACCTGCGCCTGCCGACGACGATCACGTGGCACTGCATGCTCGACGGCGTCGTCGCTCCGCTGCGCGCGGTCGTCAGCCGCTCGCGCTGGCACGAGATGCCCGCCGCGCTGAACGCCGTGAGCCACGAGGCGGCCACCCGGGTCCGTCAGGTGTTCGGCGCCGAAGTGTCCGTGCTGCCCAACGGCATCGACCTGACCGAGTGGGGGCCCGCCGCGCGGGTGGCCGCGGGCGACGGTCCGCTGCGGCTCGTCGCGACGATGCGGCTGGTGCCACGCAAGCGCGGCGTCCCGCTCGTCGAGCTCGTCGGCGCCGCGGCCCGTCGACTCGCGCCCGGTGGCGTGCGGCTCTCGATCATCGGGTCGGGCCCGGCGCAAGGGCGCGTGGCCGCGGCGGTCTCCGACGGGAACCTCGAGGACGTCGTCGACCTGCGTGGTCGGCTCACCCGACCGCAGGTGCGGGCTGCGTACACCGATGCGGACGTGTTCCTCGCGACCGCCGAGCTCGAGGCGTTCGGCATCGCCGCGCTCGAGGCCCGGACCGCGGGCCTGCTGGTCGTCGCGCGACGCGGGACCGGCATGGCGGAGTTCGTCGAGGACGGGGTCGACGGGTTCCTCGTGGCGGACGACGACGCGATGGCCGACGTGATCGTGCGTCTGGCGACCGACCGCGCCCTGCTCGACCAGATGGTCGCCCACAACCGGTCGCACCCGCCCGCCTTCGGCTGGGCCGACGTGCTGGGCGCCGCCGACGGCGAGTACGCGCGGGCACGTGTCCTGATGCGAAATGCCTGATCGGTACGGGCATAGTCGGACATTTCTCGCTACCGTGGTCGTGTTCTGTTCCTCTGCCATGAGCTGCGGCGCTCACCCAGGCCTGAAGGCCTGCGGCCTCCCGCGGCGGGACTCGGAAGGAAAGACATGACGACGCAGCAGACCGAGGGGTCGAAGGGGGTCCGGGTCGTCGGACTCCTGACCATCATCTTCGGCATCATCTTCATCGTGGCCGGTGGCGTCACCTGGGGGGCCGTCTCCAGCAACCTCGCAGCGGAGAAGATCACGGTCTCCGACGACGCGAAGGCGTTCGGTGGACAGCTCGTCGACACACCGTGGGAAGCCTGGTTCCAGGCCGACATCATCAACACGCACGCACTGAAGATCACCGGCGGCAAGACGTACGCCGAGCTCCCGCAGGACGACCCGAACCGCAACACCGTCATGACCGCGTCGTTCCTGCGCGCGTCGCTGTTCACCTCCGTGGTCGCCTTCGGGGTGGCCCTGCTGGTCGTCGGACTCGGCGTGGTGTTCATCCTGCTGGGCTGGGCCGTCCGACATGTCGGCAAGGGCTCGGCGGCCGTCGCTGTCGCTCCGAGCGGCGCGCCGGCGGTCCTCACCCCGGAACCGGTGGCTGCTGTGCCTGCCGCCGCACCGGTGGCTACGCCCGTCGCCGCGCCCGCGGCACCGCCCGTCGCCGCTGCCCCGCCGGTAGCGACGGCTCCGCCGGTCTCGGCCCCGCCTGCCGCGCCACCGGTGTCGCACGTCGCGCCTCCGCCGGCACCGCCCGCGCCGCCCGTCGAGTGACGCACGCCGACGTCCGGTCCGCGACTCCACGACCGGACCGGACGTCGGTGGTCAGCGTCGGGCGTGCCGCGCGCCCGAGAGGATCGACCCGACCAACAACGCCGTGCCGGCCACCGCGAGCAGGACGATGAGCGCCAGCTGGACGTCGATGCGTGCCCCCGAGGCCCACGCCAGCACGCCGATCCCGAACGCGGCCAGGATCAGGCCCCACACCACCGTGCCGACGCGCAGCCGCCGCCGCGCAGGTGCCGGGGCCGCTACCGGGGTGTCGACGAGCACCGCGGGCGCCGGTGCGACAGGCGTCGGTGAGCCGTAGAGCGTCGGCTCCGGCGGGCTCGGTGCGAGCAGCGGCGCGGCTGTGAACAGGTCGAACGGGTGGGTGTCCCGAGGTTCGGCGGCCGCCGATTCGGGCACGGCGAGGATCGCCGTCGGGTCGACGTCAGTGGTCGCGACGGGCTGGTCCGCCTGGTGGACCGGGTTCGTCTCGTCGATCTCGCCGACCGGCTCGGTGTCCTCGGCCTCGTCGACCTCCGGCCCGGGCTCGTCGATCGTCGGCTCGGTCTCGTCGTCGATCGTCGGCGCGATCGCCTCGACCGTCGGCTCGACCGCGTCGATCGCCTGGGTCTCGTCGCCCGGGGTGCTCTGCTCGGTGCTCATGGGGTCTCTCCTAACCGGCCGGGGTCGGCAGCGTGGGAACGGTCGGCAGCGGGGGCACGGCCGAGGGGGACGCGTCGACGATCGACACCTGGCCGGCGCCCACACGGATCGTCAGCCGGAGCTGGGGATGGTCGCCGCCGCCGGTGGTGAAGTTGCCGTCGTCGATGGCGACTCCGTCCTGCGCACGGTGCTCGCCGCCCACGTCCCAGGTGATGTTGCCGGCGCCGATGTTGACGTCGGCCTCGACGCTCGCGCCCTCGGGCACCCGGACCGTGAGGTCTCCGGCGGCCAGGGAGATCGGCACGACGAGCGTCTCGTCGGTCAGCGGGACGTCCGTCAGGTCGACCGTGACGTCGCCGAAGCCCATCGAGTAGCCGCCGGCAGCCTCCTGGCGGCTCGTGGCGGTGACGTCGGTCGCGCTGAGCTGTCGCTGGCCGTCGCTCTGCCAGAAGGAGCCCGGGCTGGTGACGATGCCCAGCGGTACGGCCGCGAGCAGCCCGAGGACGGCGAGGCCGCCGAGCGCACCGCTGGTACGGCCGCGCAGACCGGAGATGATGATCCCGAGCCCGCCCAGGACGATCGCGACACCGAGCGCCGTGAGCGCCACGGGTCCGTCGAAGTGCCCGGTACGGTTCGCGACGAGGAGACCGGCGAGGGTCAGCAGGCTGAGCGCGACGACCACGCCGACCGTGCCCACGCCGGCGCCGGGGGTCCGCGGCCGCGGTGGCTTTGGCGGCTTGGGGGGCTTGGGCGGCGCCGGCGGGACGGGCGGCACGGGCGGGGTGTACGCCGACGACACGTACGGCTGGCTGACCGGCGGTGCCGTTGGAGCTGCGGCGGCATACGTCGCTGTCGGACCCTCGGCGGACGCGTCGGTGGGCGGCCGCGCGGGCGGGCTGTACAGCGTCGCCGGGTCGAACGGCTGCGGGTCGGCCGGCGGGGTGAACGGTGGTGCGACGGGGCGCGGGCGGTGCTGGTTCACGACGACCAGCACGATCGCGACGACGCCCAGGGAGAACAGCATCCACAGCAACCCCTGCACCCAGCTGGGAGGTCCCCAGAAGAAGAACCAGCTGCCCCCGCGCCCGAAGCCCACGAGCACCAACGCGAACGCCCCGAGCACGGCGACGTCGAACCGCCCGAGGAGCATCTCCTCGATGTGGATGCGTCCGTCGCTGCGCTCGGGCAGGAGGGCCCACGCGACGCCGTACGCGATGAGCCCGAGCCCACCGAGCAGCAACGACGCGGCGAAGATGCCGCGGACCAGCAACGGGTCGATGCCGAACCTGTCGGCCACCCCCGCGCTGACGCCGGCCACCCAGCGGTCGTCGGCACGCGTGATGCCGAGACGGCGGACGGCGGCGAAGAAGCCGTCGGTGGGATGTGCCCCGGGTTCGGGCGGTGCGGGTGGAGTGCTCGTGTCCATGCCTCGATCCTGGTCGCCCGGACGGTCGAGCGGCATCGGGTGTATCCCTGAGACCACCCTGAACCTGGCGGCTCGCAGCCCTGAAGGGGCCCCGAGATGCACCCCTGGTGGCGCCCGGGCGTGTGACGATCGGACCGTGCACCCCACCGAACCGCTCGTCGCCCCGCGACGGCTGCCGCTGCGGCGCCCCGTGCGCGGGCGCTGGTTCGGTGGCGTCGCGCTCGGGCTCGCTGCCCACCTCGACCTGCCGGTCGCGCTGGTGCGGCTCGCGTTCGTGGTCCTGACGCCCGTGGCCGGCATCGGGCCCGTGCTCTACGCGTTCTGGTGGCTGTCGATCCCGGTCGGCGATCCCGCCGACGCCGCCCAGGCCGTGCGGCCGAGCACGTTGACCCGGCTGGCGCGCCGGCAGAACATCGTCGAGCCCGGCCGGCAGATCCCGGTCACCGACATCGCCATCGGGGCGGTCCTGGTCATCGCGGCGGTGCTGCTCATCGCCGTGCGGGCGGGAGCCGACGTCCAGGTGGACTGGCTGCTGCCGGCGCTCATCGTGCTCGCCGGGCTGTGGTTGGCGTGGAGCCAGCTCGACGCCGCGCAGCGGGACCGGCTGCGCGACCGCGCCGGCGGCCGGACGCCGGTGAGCGTCCTGCGGGTCGCCGGCGGCATCCTGCTGGCCGGCGTGGGGGTGCTCCTGCTCATCGGTCTCGCCTCGGGCCAGGGTGTCGAGCCCGCGACGCTCGCCCAGTCGATCATCGCGGCGATCGTGATGCTCGGCGGCGTCGCGCTCGTGCTGACGCCGTGGTGGCTGCGGCTGGTGCGCGAGCTCGGCGACGAGCGCGCCGCCCGGGCACGCGAGTCGGAGCGCGCCGACATCGCCGCGCACCTGCACGACTCCGTGCTGCAGACGCTCGCGCTGATCAGGTCGCGTGCCGACGACTCCGCAGAGGTGGCTCGGATGGCGCGCGCGCAGGAGCGCGAGCTGCGCGAGTGGCTCTACGACGACCGCCCCGCCCCGGGCACCTCGCTCGCTGCGTCGCTGCGGGAGATCGTCGCCGAGGTCGAGGACTCCCGTTCCGGACCGTCCGGGGACCCGGTCGCCATCGAGTCGGTGGTGGTCGGTGACCGCGTGCCCGACGCGGACACCGAGGCGCTCCTGCAGGCCACCCGCGAGGCCCTGGTCAACGCGGTCGTGCACGGGCTGCCTCCCGTCTCGCTGTACCTCGAGGTCGGTGCGTCGCAGGTCGAGGTGTTCGTGCGAGACCATGGCGAGGGGTTCGACCTCGACGAGGTCGCGTCCGACCGCTTCGGCGTGCGCGAGTCGATCATGGGACGCGTCCGCCGCCGCGGAGGTACCGCGACCGTGACGTGCCGACCCGGTCACGGCACCGAGGTCCACCTGCTGGTGCCGGTGTCCTCCGGCACGGACGAAGGAGGAGCGCGATGAGCGACGTCGTGGATGTGGTGCTGGTCGACGACCACCACATGTTCCGCACGGGCGTGAAGGCGTCGCTCGACGCCGGCGTGCGGGTGGTGGGGGAGGCCGACACCGTCGACGAGGCGATCCGGCTCGTCCGGACGCTGACCCCGCCGGTGGTCCTGCTGGACGTGCACCTGCCCGGTGGCGACGGCGGCGGTGGCGCCGAGGTCATCCGTGCATGCGCGGATCTCCTGGGCGCCACCCGTTTCCTCGCCCTGTCCGTGTCGGACGCGTCCGAGGACGTCGTCGCCGTCATCCGTGCCGGCGCTCGCGGGTACGTCACCAAGAACATCGACGGAACCGACCTGTCCGACGCCGTCCGTCGCGTGGCCTCCGGGGACGCGGTCTTCTCGCCGCGCCTGGCGGGTTTCGTGCTCGACGCGTTCGGGTCGTCGGCGGGGGACGTCGCGATCGGCGACGACGAGCTGGACCGTCTGTCGGCTCGCGAGCGGGAGGTCATGCGGCTCATCGCTCGTGGCTACTCCTACCGTGAGGTCGCGTCCGAGCTGTTCATCTCGATCAAGACGGTCGAGACGCACGTCTCCGCGGTCCTGCGCAAGCTCCAGCTGTCCAGCCGCCACGAGCTGACCCGCTGGGCCGCCGCCCGTCGACTGCTGTAGCGGGGTCCGCGCGGTCTTTCGACGTCGGCTTTTCTGACGCCGCGTCAGATACCGTAGGATGGTCGGCATGCACCTCGTCTACGAACTGCTCGTCGTCCTGCACCTGCTCGGCTGGGCGATCGTCCTCGGCGGAACGCTCGTCTCCCTGCGGCAGCCGCGGATCGCGCCCGGCGTCCTGCACGGCATGCTCACCGCGCTCGTCACCGGGATCGTGCTCGCCGGGCTCGCCTCGGCCGGGGGCTGGACGGACCACGAACCGAGCAGCACCAAGCTCGCCGTCAAGCTCGTCATCGCCCTCGTCGCCACCTTCCTCGTCGTGCGCGGGGTCCGTAAGCCGGCCGTGGTCACCACGGGCTACCTCGGTGCGATCGCCGGCCTGGTCGTGGTCAACGTCGGGATCGCTGTCATCTGGAACTGAGCCTCACCGGGCGGTCGTCGGGCGTGATCGGGCCTAGGGTCCCGACGTGGCAACCATCGGGGACGTCGTCGTCGGGATCGCGATCGTCGTCGGCCTTGTCGGGGTCGTCGTGCAGGTGCTGCCCGGGCTGTTCCTCGTCGCCGCTGCCGTCATCACCTGGGGCGTCGTCACGGGCGGCCCGGTCGGCTGGACGGTGGTCGCGGTCGCCGTGCTGGCCACCGGGCTGGCGTTCGTCGGCGAGTACCTGCTGGCGGGGCGACACCTGAAGAAGGCGGGCGTGCCGTTCTCGACGATGGTCGTCGGCGGCCTGCTCGGCATCGTCGGGTTCTTCGTCATCCCGGTCGTGGGGCTGCTGGTGGGGTTCGTGGCCGGCGTGTTCCTGGCCGAGCTGCTGCGCGCCCGCGACCCGCGCACGGCGTGGCGGTCGACGGTGGCCGCGCTGCAGGCCACCGGGCTGACCATCCTCGTGGAGCTCGCCGGGGCGCTCGTGACGACGGCGGCGTGGATCGCCGGACTCGTCCTCGCGTAGTCCACAGGAGGGCCGTCGATGTGGGCGGCGACGCCTACCCTTGGACTGCCATGACCTCGCTCTTCGACAGCCTCTCGCTCTCCGTCCCCGGCGTTCCCTCGCGACCGCCCCGGGACGCGTCCGCCGTCCTCCCGTCCGGTCTCGCGCCGCGCAGCGACGACGAGGAGTCGGAGGCCGCGGCGCAGGAGCGGCTCGCCCGGCAGCAGGCCAAGGCGGACGCGCTGGTGGACGGGCTGAACCCGCAGCAGCGCGAGGCCGTCCTGCACCACGGCGGACCGTTGCTCATCGTCGCGGGGGCCGGCTCGGGCAAGACGCGCGTGCTCACCCACCGCATCGGGTACCTGCTGGCCACGCGGCGGGCGCGCGCCGGCGAGGTCCTCGCGATCACGTTCACCAACAAGGCCGCAGCCGAGATGCGCGAGCGGGTGGAGCAGCTGGTCGGACCCGCGGCGGGGCGGATGTGGGTGTCCACGTTCCACTCCGCGTGCGTCCGGATCCTGCGCCGCGAGGCGGGCACGCTCGGGCTGCGGTCCAGCTTCTCCATCTACGACGCTGCGGACTCCCAGCGGCTGCTCACGCTCGTCGCGCGCGAGCTCGACCTGGATCCCAAGCGCTACCCGGCCAAGGCGCTGGCCAACAAGATCTCCAACCTCAAGGACGAGCTGGTCGACCCGGAGACGTTCGCCGCGACCAACGGCAACGGCGCCACCAACGACTTCGACGCCGCGCTCGCGCAGGTCTACACGCGCTACCAGGCGCGTCTCAAGCAGGCGCACGCGCTCGACTTCGACGACCTGATCATGACGACCGTCCACCTCCTGCAGGCCTATCCGGCCGTCGCCGAGCACTACCGCCGGCGGTTCCGGCACGTGCTCGTCGACGAGTACCAGGACACCAACCACGCGCAATACGTGCTGGTCCGCGAGCTGGTGGGCTCGGGCCGACCCGACGACGAGGTCCCGCAGGGCGAGCTGACCGTGGTCGGCGACGCGGACCAGTCGATCTACGCGTTCCGCGGTGCCTCGATCCGGAACATCCTCGAGTTCGAGGCCGACTACCCGGACGCCCGGACCATCCTGCTCGAGCAGAACTACCGGTCGACGCAGAACATCCTGTCGGCCGCGAACGCGGTGATCAGCCGCAACCCGGGGCGGGCGGGCAAACGCCTGTGGACCGACTCCGGGGCGGGTGCGCAGATCGTCGCGTACGTCGCGGACACCGAGCACGAGGAGGCCCGGTTCGTCGCGGAGGAGATCGACCGGCTCGGCGACTCCGACAGCGTGCGACCCGGTGACGTCGCGATCTTCTACCGCGCGAACGCCCAGTCCCGTGCGCTGGAGGAGGTGCTCGTCCGCGTCGGGCTGCCCTACAAGGTCGTCGGCGGCACGCGGTTCTACGAGCGCAAGGAGATCAAGGACGCGATCGCCTACCTGCGCGCGATCGCCAACCCCGACGACGACGTCAACCTCCGCCGCATCCTCAACGTGCCCAAGCGCGGGCTGGGGGACCGCTCCGAGGCGATGGTCGCGGGGTTCGCGGAGCGGGAGCGGATCTCGTTCGGCGCCGCGCTGGAGCGTCTCGACGAGGTGCCGGGCCTCGGCACCCGAGCGATCGTCGGGCTCGGCTCGTTCGCGGAGATGATGTCGGAGCTGCGCTCGCTGGCCGCGGAGGCCGCCCCCGCCGAGGTGCTGGGCGCGGTGCTCGACCGGTCCGGGTACCTCGCGGAGCTGCGCGGGAGCGACGACCCGCAGGACGCCTCCCGGGTGGAGAACCTCGCCGAGCTGCACGCGGTCGCCTCCGAGTTCTCGGCCAGCGACCCCGAGGGTGACCTGGCCGACTTCCTCGAACGCGTCTCGCTCGTCGCCGACTCCGACCAGATCCCGACGCCCGACGAGGCCGATCCGGACGCCCCTGTGCGCCCCGATCCCGGTGTGGTCACGCTCATGACGCTGCACACCGCCAAGGGCCTGGAGTTCCCGGTCGTCTTCCTCACGGGCATGGAGGACGGGACGTTCCCGCACCTGCGCTCGCTGTCCGACCCCGACCAGCTCGAGGAGGAGCGGCGCCTCGCCTACGTCGGCCTGACCCGCGCGCGGGAGCGGCTGTACATCTCGCGCGCCGCCGTCCGTACGGCCTGGGGCGTGCCCAACGAGTTCCCGCCCAGCAGGTTCCTGGACGACCTGCCCGACGAGCTCATCGACTGGCGCCGACGCGAGTCGTCGACGTCGCAGCTGCGCGGCGGCTGGGGCTCGGGCTACGGGACGAGCGGCGGGTACCGGAACCAGTCCTCGGCCGGCGGGTACCGCAAGCAGGAGCGCGAGCCGCGTCCGCAGTCGCTGCCCTCGACGGGCGCGACGTTCGGGTCGGCGACGCCCCGGCCGGACTCCGCGATCCCGCAGCTGGCCGTCGGTGACCGGGTCACGCACGACTCCTACGGTCTGGGCACCGTGATCGCGATCGAGGGTGCCGGGCCGAACGCGGTGGCCAAGGTGGACTTCGGCAGCGACGGCACCAAGCGGCTCCTGCTGCGGTTCTCGCCGGTCACCAAGCTCTGAGCGACCGGCCGGCTACACGTAGCGGTGCAGCTTGACCGCCTCGTCGAACGTCAGTGACGGCAGCTGGCGCCGGACCTCGGTGACGCCGGCGAACTCGCCGTGCTCGGCCCGCGCCGCGCGGACGAGGCCCACGTCCAGCTGGCTACGGGCGGTCTCCAGCGGGGTCACCCGGCCTCGGGCGACCCCCCGGTCGTACCGCGCGGTCAGCGCCCATGCGATCAGCAGGAGCGCGACCAGGATCGCGACGACGGCCACGCCCAGGTACCACTTGCTCGTCGACTCGACGGTCAGCCCGCCCAGGGCGAGCGCGACGATGGTGAACAGGGTCAGCATCGTCCGGCGGCTGCGCCGCTTCGTCGCGCCGGTCTGGTTGGTCACGGTGTCCTGCCGATCTCGTCTGGTCGTCGGTAACGAGGGTACGGCGCGGACCTTGGTGGGCGGTGCGCGCCCGGACGGCCTGCGGCGGGCGCAGGGTGCCCGACGAGGGCAGGAAGATCACGGCAGGCCGGCCGGGTCCTGCGCCCACGCGGCGTAGACCGCCTGGCGGACGTCGTCGTCGCCCAGGCCCAGCCCGTCGAGCGACCGGGCGGCGCGCGGGTCGTCCACCCGGACGACGGCGAGCAGCAGATGGCCGGTGTCGATGCGGCGGTGCTTGAGCCGGACGGCTTCCCGGAGCGCGATCTCGAGAAGCTTCTTGGCCTGGGCGTCGAGCGGCTTGTGCCCGGACCGCGTCGTGCAGGGCGCCGTCGCGGCGACCTTGTCGTCGAGGGCCCCCGGCCCGAACTCGGCCTCGACCTGCGCCCGGACGGCTTCGAGGTCGATGCCGACCCCGGCAAGCGCGTCGGCGTCCAGCGCGTCCGACGGCAGCCCGCGCACGGCCGCTCGGACGGCGGCCTCGTCGACGCCCAGCCGGGCCAGCGCGCGCGCCGCCACGGTCTGGGGCGTCCGGACGGCGCCCAGGAGGAGGTGCTCGGCGCCCACGTGGTCCGCCCCGACGGCGTTGGCCTCCTCGACCCCGAACCCGACGGCGTCGCGGGCGTCGCCCGTGAATCTCTCGAACATCAGCCGAACCTCTTCCCGTACTTCTTGTGGACCGCCTGGCGGGACACGTCGAGCGCCGCGGCGACCTGCTGCCAGGACCACCCCAGCTCCCGGGCGCGTTGGACGTGCAGCGTCTCGAGGCGGTCGGCCAGCGCTCGCAGCGCGCGCACGGCGCGCAACCCCTCGGCCGGCTCGGACGCCCCCGCGGCGGCGGTCATGAGCTCTTCGGACATGACTGTCAACCTACGTTGACAATTTCCGAGTGTCAACCCAAGTTGACGGCCTCGTACGAATTCCGCGTGAACGTCGTGCACGCCACATCTCTCGACGTCGAGCGATCCCTGACCGGCCGCTACCATCGATCGGGGCGTTTCGGCCGAACCGAGGCCGTCGAGCGCCGGTGATGAGAGGACCCAGACCAGGTGGACCTGTTCGAGTACCAGGCACGTGACATCTTCGAGAAGCACGGCGTCCCCGTGCTGGGTGGCGTCGTCGCCACGACCACCGAGGAGGCCCGCGCCGGCGCGGAGCAGCTTCTGGGTGGTCAGCCTGGCGTGGTCGTCGTCAAGGCCCAGGTCAAGGTCGGGGGTCGCGGCAAGGCGGGCGGAGTCAAGCTGGCGCGCTCCGTGGACGAGGCGGCCGAGAAGGCCGACGAGATCCTCGGCATGGACATCAAGGGCCACACCGTCCACCGCGTGATGATCGCCGCCGGCGCCAAGATCGCCACCGAGTTCTACTTCTCGCTGCTGCTGGACCGTGCCGAGCGTCGCTACCTGGCGATGTGCTCGGTCGAGGGCGGCATGGAGATCGAGCAGCTCGCCGTCGAGCGCCCGGACGCGCTGGCCAAGGTCGCCGTCGACCCGCGCACGGGCATCGACCAGGCGAAGGCCGACGAGATCGTGGCCGCCGCGGGCTTCAGCCCGGAGCTGGCCCCGAAGGTCGCGGCGGTGCTGCAGACGCTGTGGACCGTGTACAAGGAAGAGGACGCCACGCTCGTCGAGGTGAACCCGCTGGTCCTCACGGAGGACGGCGACATCGTCGCGCTCGACGGCAAGGTCACGCTCGACGAGAACGCGGGCTTCCGGCACCCGGAGCACGAGGAGCTCCAGGACAACGCCGAGACGGACCCGCTCGAGACACGCGCCAAGGCGGCGGACCTCAACTACGTCAAGCTCGACGGCGAGGTCGGCATCATCGGCAACGGCGCGGGGCTCGTGATGAGCACCCTGGACGTCGTCGCGTACGCCGGCGAGAAGCACGGCCACGTGAAGCCGGCGAACTTCCTCGACATCGGTGGCGGCGCGAATGCGCAGATCATGGCCGCCGGTCTGGACATCATCCTGACGGACCCGCAGGTCAAGTCCGTGTTCGTCAACGTCTTCGGCGGGATCACGGCGTGCGACGAGGTGGCCAAGGGCATCGTCGCCGCGCTCGAGATCCTCGGCGACGAGGCGTCGAAGCCGCTCGTCGTCCGCCTGGACGGCAACAACGTCGTCGAGGGACGTCGGATCCTCGCGGAGGCCGCGCACCCGCTGGTCACGCTCGCAGAGACCATGGACGGCGGCGCCGACAAGGCAGCCGAGCTCGCCCACGCTGCGGCCTGAGCCACACCCCTGAACCAGAGAGAAGCTGACACACACATGGCGATCTTCCTGACCGAGGCATCCAAGGTCATCGTCCAGGGCATGACGGGGGCCGAGGGCCAGAAGCACACCACCCGCATGCTCGCCGGCGGCACGTCCGTCGTCGGAGGCGTGAACCCACGCAAGGCGGGCACGTCCGTCGCGTTCGGCCAGGTGGAGGTGCCCGTCTTCGGCACCGTCGCCGAGGCCGTCGCCACGACCGGCGCCGACGTCTCCGTGATCTTCGTCCCGCCGGCCCACACCAAGGCCGCCGTCGTCGAGGCGATCGAGGCCGGCGTGCCGCTGGTCGTGATCATCACCGAGGGCGTCCCGGTGGCCGACACGGCCGAGTTCTTCGCGCTGGCGCAGGAGAAGGGCGTGCGGCTCATCGGCCCCAACTGCCCCGGCCTGATCAGCCCCGGAAAGTCCAACGTCGGCATCATCCCGGCGGACATCACGGGCCCGGGCCGCGTCGGCCTGGTCTCGAAGTCCGGCACGCTGACCTACCAGATGATGTACGAGCTGCGGGACTTCGGGTTCTCGACGGCGATCGGCATCGGCGGCGACCCGATCATCGGCACCACGCACATCGACGCGCTCGCGGCGTTCGAGGCGGACCCCGAGACCGAGGTCATCGTGATGATCGGTGAGATCGGTGGCGACGCCGAGGAGCGGGCCGCCGCCTACATCAAGGAGCACGTGACCAAGCCGGTCGTCGGCTACGTCGCCGGCTTCACGGCCCCCGAGGGCAAGACCATGGGCCACGCCGGCGCCATCGTCTCGGGCTCCTCGGGCACCGCGCAGGCGAAGAAGGAGGCCCTCGAGGCGGCCGGCGTCAAGGTCGGCAAGACGCCGTCCGAGACCGCCGCGCTCGCCCGGGAGCTGCTGGGCTGAGCCCTCACCCGAGCCGTCCGACGAGGAGGCGTCGACCCGACCGGGTCGGCGCCTTCTCGCGTCCGACGCGCCGGGCGATGTTCTCCGTCTGCGTTCGAACGGCAGCGACGATGGCACGGTGAGCGTCACCCGCAACGTCCTCGACCGCACCCGACCGCGGTCCCGCGGGCGACGTCCGGCGGCCGGGACCGACCAGTTCTTCGCCAGCGCGCTCGACGGCGCCCCGCGGTGGGTGGCCGGCGTCCTCGCGGCGCTCCAGGCGGCCCTGCTGTCGTTCCTCGTGATCGTGCTGCCCGCCATCGCCGCCTATGTGGCCACGTCCGCCGACCCCTCCAACGACGGCGTCGGCTGGTTGCGGTCGGTCGGCGTCGGGGCGTCGATCTGGTTGCTCGGGCACGGCGTGCCCGTCGCCGTCGGAGCGGTCTCGGTGACGATCGTGCCGCTCGGCGTGACGATCCTGGCCCTGTTCACCTGCTACGCCTCCGCCCGGCGCTCCGGCCTGGCCACCTGGCCCGGCTACACGGCGGGCGTCGCGGCCTACGCGCTGGTCACGGTCGTCGCGTCCCTGCTCGTGGGCGTCCACGGACTCGGCCTCGCACGGGCGGTCGTCGGCGGGGTCGTCGTGTCCGGTCTCGGGCTCGGCGCCGGGCTGCTGGCCCGCCCCGAGGCGCCGGCCTGGCGGACGCTGACGCGGCCCGTCTGGACGCGGGTCCCGCCGGCCGTCCGGACCGGTTCGGCCGCCGGTCTGCTCGCGCTCGCCCTGCTGTTCGTGGTCGCCGCCGCGGTCGCGACGCTCTGGGTGCTGGCGGGCCGAGCGACCATCGGCGACGTCGTGCGCGGGCTCGGCCTCGACGCGGTCGGTGGCCTCGTGCTCGCCTTCGCCGAGCTGGCCTTCGTGCCCAACCTCGTGGTCTGGGCGACCGCGTGGCTCACCGGCAACGGCTTCTCCGTCGGCTCCGGGACGCTGTTCGCACCCGACGCGGTGGTCGGTGGACCGCTGCCCGCGGTCCCGATGCTGGGCGCGCTGCCGACGCCCGACGTCGCCGGACCGGCGACCAGCATCGTGCCGATCGTGCTGGTCGGGATCGGGGCCGTCGTCGGCCTGTACGTGCACCGCCGGCTGCGGGCCACCCGGTGGTGGCACGGGGCGGCCGCGTCCGGCATCGCGGCACTGACCCTCGGCGTCCTGCTCAGCATCCTGGTCGCCCTCGCCAGCGGCAGCGTCGGTCCGGGCCGGCTCGCGCACGTCGGCGCGCAGGGGGTGCTCGTCGGGCTGCTGGCGGGCGCCGGCGTGCTGATCGGCGCACTGCTCATCGCCGTACCGTCCGACCCGCTGGTGCGCGCCGAGCTTCGTCGGCTCCTCGGCGGTGCGATGAGCAGGGCACAGCGGGGACGGCGAGAGGACCACCGGGATCTCGACGACGAGCTGCCGGTCGACGACCCGGTCGGCTGAGCTCAGCCCCCGACGCCGAGCTTCTCCCGCTGGACCTTCAGGTCCTTCTGGTACTGCGCCTCGCACCGTTCGTGGGCAGAGACGGTGAGGGCGCCGTCCAGGCACGCCTGCCGGTCCAGCCCGGCCTGCAGGCTGACCGCGGGCGCGGCCATGGCCATCGACCACAGGAACGCGACGACCAGGCCGGCGGTGAGGATGATCGGCAGGGTGCCGCGCACGTGTGCCTGACCTGCGACGACGAGCGCCCACACACCGATGCCGATGGCGGCCAGACCCAGCACCGCGGCGCCGAGGGACCACGGCAGCCGCATGAGGCTGACCAGCACCGACGCCAGGACCGTCAACGCGAACAGGCGGGCGATGCGGCCGGCGCGTGCGGCGCCCTCGGGATCGGTCGGGACCGGGGCGGGCACCGGGGGGCGCGCGCCGCTCTGCTGCCACGCCGGCGGCGGGTGCTGCAGGTAGGGCGGCGGAACCTGGTCCTGCACGGGCGCGCCCGGCCGTTCGCCGTCCGGCTGGCGCGGACGGTCGCCGGGGGGCGCGTACGGGTTGCTCACGTCAGCATTCTCGCCCACGAAGGCCAGGACGTGGACACGCCGCCGGCTGGTGTCCGCGACGGCCGGCACCTCGGGTCGCCCGGTGGTTCGCACGGGTAAGGTCGCCGCGTGAGTCAGCCATATCCCAGCCCACCCACCCGAGCGGCGGGTCGGCTCGTCGTGATGGTGTCCGGCACCGGTTCCAACCTCGCGGCGCTGCTGGCGGCGCACGACGACCCCGGCTACGGGGCGCGGGTCGTCGCCGTCGTCGCGGACCGCCGGGGGATCCGCGCGCTGGACATCGCCGCCGAGGCGGGTATCCCGACCGCCGTCGTGTCGGTCAAGG
Organism: Cellulomonas sp. McL0617; assembly: GCF_049994875.1. Classification (GTDB taxonomy): domain Bacteria; phylum Actinomycetota; class Actinomycetes; order Actinomycetales; family Cellulomonadaceae; genus Cellulomonas. The sequence continues at coordinate 3,219,215 of NZ_CP188256.1, read as the reverse complement.
ACTTCGACGACCGGGCGGCCTGGGACGCTGCGGTGGCGGAGACCGTCTCGGTGTTCCAGCCGGACCTGATCGTGCTCGCCGGGTTCATGAAGCTGTTCGGGGCCACGTTCCTCGAGCGGTTCGGCGGCCGGATCATCAACACGCACCCCGCCCTGCTGCCGGCCTTTCCGGGCGCGCACGGCGTGCGGGACGCCCTCGAGTACGGCGCCAAGGTCACCGGGTGCACCGTGATGGTGGTCGACGAGGGCATCGACACGGGCCCGATCCTGGCGCAGGCGGCCGTCGCCGTGGAGCCCGGGGACGACGAGACCTCCCTGCACGAGCGGATCAAGGTGGTCGAGCGGTCGTTGCTGGTCGAGTGGGTGGGGCGGATCGCCCGCGGCGGTCTCACGGTGGACGGTCGCCACGCAGAAGTCGGCTGAGGCCCGCTAGACTCGGCCCTGGTCGTGACTGGCGCAGGTGGGTTCAACCACCGGGAAGCGACCGCAGTTCCCCGCCACGCACCGCCCGCCTGGGTGCATGGGTCCGTTGTTCCGACCCACACCTCCGGGAGCTGCTGTGCCCTCCACCTCGTCTGTCCGGCCCGTCCGCCGTGCATTGGTCAGCGTCTACGACAAGACCGGCCTGACCGAGCTGGCGGCGGCCCTGCACGCCGCCGGTATCGAGATCGTCTCCACCGGATCGACCGCCGCGACGATCGCGGCCACCGGCGTCCCCGTCACCCGGGTCGAGGACCTGACCGGCTTCCCCGAGTGCCTCGACGGTCGCGTCAAGACGCTGCACCCGCGTGTGCACGCGGGCATCCTGGCCGACACGCGCCTGCCCGAGCACCTGCGCCAGCTGGACGAGCTCGGCATCGAGCCGTTCGAGCTGGTCGTCGTCAACCTCTACCCGTTCACCGCGACGGTCGCGTCCGGCGCGTCCGCCGACGAGTGCGTCGAGCAGATCGACATCGGCGGCCCGTCGATGGTGCGCGCCGCGGCGAAGAACCACCCGAGCGTGGCGGTCGTCGTCGATCCCGCTCGGTACGACGAGGTGGTCGAGGCCGTGCACGCGGGCGGCTTCACGCTCGAGGCGCGCCGCCTGCTCGCCGCCGACGCGTTCGCGCACACGGCCGCGTACGACGCCGCGGTGGCGGCCTGGTTCGCCAGCTCCTACGCCCCCGACGACGACAGCGGCTTCCCGAAGGTCGCCACCTCGACGTTCGAACGCGGTGAGGTGCTGCGCTACGGCGAGAACCCGCACCAGTTCGCCGCGCTGTACCTCTCGCCCACCGGCGCGGCCGGCCTCGGTCTGGCCGGCGGCGAACAGCTGCACGGCAAGGCCATGAGCTACAACAACTACGTCGACGCGGACGCCGCCTGGCGCGCAGCGCACGACCACGACGCCCCGGCGGTGGCGATCATCAAGCACGCCAACCCGTGCGGCATCGCGGTCGGCGTGGACGTCGCCGACGCCCACGCCAAGGCCCACGCCTGCGATCCGGTATCGGCGTACGGCGGAGTCATCGCGACGAACCGCACGCTCACCGCGGCGGCTGCGGAGCAGATCGCACCGGTGTTCACCGAGGTCGTCGTCGCCCCGGACTTCGAGCCCGAGGCCGTCGAGATCCTCAGCCGCAAGAAGAACATCCGCCTGCTCAAGGTCACGGGTCTCGACGACGCGACGCACACCACCGAGGTGCGCGCCATCACCGGCGGCACGCTCGTGCAGCAGCTCGACCGCATCGACGCGCCCGGCGACGACCCGACCGCCTGGACGCTCGCCGCGGGCCGGCCGGCCGACGAGGACACGCTCGCCGACCTCGTGTTCGCCTGGCGCGCGGTCCGCGCGGTGAAGTCGAACGCGATCCTGCTCGCCCACGCCGGCGCGTCCGTCGGGGTCGGGATGGGTCAGGTCAACCGCGTGGACTCGTGCGGCCTAGCGGTGACCCGCGCGAACACGGGCGACATCGAACGTGCCCGGGGTGCGGTCGCGGCGTCGGACGCGTTCTTCCCGTTCGCCGACGGCGCCCAGGTGCTCATCGACGCCGGTGTCCGGGCCATCGTGCAGCCCGGCGGCTCGGTGCGCGACGACGAGGTCGTCGCGGCGGCCCAGGCGGCCGACGTGACCCTCTACCTGACGGGCACGCGGCACTTCGCGCACTGAGCGCGGCGAGCGCTACCGCTGCGCGTCGCGCAGGGTGGTGCCCACGTCGCGCGCGAGAGTCCGGTCCAGCCGGGGCAGCGCGGCGGCCGTGAACAGCCGCCGTGCTGCGCCGACGTCGTGGGGGCGGTCGACCGTGAAGGCCGCGCTGACCTGGTCCGTCCCGGGCCGGAACCAGAGCGCACCCCAGCCGTCGGCGCCCGTGGGGTCACCCCGCAGCACCACCTCGTCGTCGACGTGCCGGACGCCGAACAGGGCGAGCTCGTGGCCCAGCTGCGTCGAGAAGACGTACGGCGCCGGGTCGACGACCGGGTCGCCGGTGCCCAGCAGGTCCGCGACGAGGTCCGTCGGGCCCCGCAGCGCGCCGTCCCAGTGACCGCCCGGCACCCAGCCGTGCCGCTGCGAACGCCGCAGGGCGACGTCGCCCACCGCGCGCACGGAGCGGGGCACCCCGAGCACCGCGTGGCGCTCGTCGACGCGCAGCGACCCGTCCGGCTCCTGGGGCAGCGCGGAACCGAGCCACGCGGTCGTCGGCCGCGCCCCGACGGCCGCCAGCACGACGTCGGCAGGCACCAGCGTCCCGTCGGCCAGCGCGACGCCGTTGCCTCCCACCTCGACCACGTGCGCGCCACGCCGCAGGTGCACGCCCACGGCGGCGTACCAGGGCGCGGTGAGCGCACCCACCGCCGGGCCCAGTGCCGCGCCGAGCGGGTCGCCGGTCGCCTCCAGGACGGTGACGTCGAGCCCGGCGGCGGCCGCCACGGTCGCGATCTCCGCGCCGATCCAGCCCGCGCCGATCACGACCAGGCGGGTGCCCGGGACGAGGGCCGCGCGCAGGACGTCCGCGTCGGCGGCGGTGTGCAGGGTGAGCGCGGCCTCCCAGCCGGGCGGTCGAACGGCGTGGGCCCCGGTCGCGACGACGACCGCGTCCGCGCCCAGCGGACCACCGTCGGTCTGCACCTCGACGCCCGCCGCGGTGATCGTGAGGCCGCGCGCGGGGGAGCCCAGGCGCACCTCGTCGGCGAGGACCGGCAGATCGGCGCCGATCTCGTCGCGCAGCCAGGTCGGCGTCGATCGGTCGAGAAGGTGCTTGGACAGGGGAGGGCGGTCGTACGGCGCGATCGGTTCGGCCCCGAGCACGACGACCCGGCCGTCGAACCCGCGTTCCCGCAGCTCAGCCACGGTCCGGGTGGCCGCCAGCCCGCCGCCGACCACCAGCACCGACCGGACGACGCGCTGCGGCCGGCTCGTGGATTCAGGGTCGCTCACCTGGCAACGGTAGTCTCCGGACGGGAGGCAGATCGATGGTGCACGAGCGGACGACGAGCGGTGCGGGGCTCCGCCACGCCGCGCCGACGCGCGCCCAGACGCCACCGTCGGAGCCGCCCGTGCCGGCGGACCCGATCGCCCAGGAGCAACCGGCGGACCCGGTGACGGAGCCGGCGACGGTGCCCGTCACCGAGCCCGCCACCGAGCCCGCGCCGATCTCCGGCCCGGTAGGCGTCGGAGAGGCGCCCGTGGACCCGCGGACGATCGCCCGTGCGTCGCTGGCCGCCGGCCGCAACGCGTCGCTGTGGTGGGTGAGCGCCGGGATCGCCGTCGCCGTCGCGGTGGCGCTCGGCGTCGGCACCAGGACCGGGTCGGCCGTGCTCGCCGCGGTGGTCGCCGCCTGTGGCATCGTGCGGCTGGTCACCCCGGTCCCCGGGCCCGTGGCCCTCTCGGTCCGCGCCCGGTGGCTCGACGTCTCGGTGCTGTTCACGCTCGCGGTCGGACTCGGGCTGTTCGCCGCCGTGCTGCCCGGCGAATGGTTCTGACCCGCGTTCCTCCCGCGCCGGACGCACGAGAGCCCGGGACCGCTGCGGTCCCGGGCTCTCGTCGTGGAGCGAGGCGGATCAGCGCTCGGAGACGATGAGCGTGTCCTCGGTTGTGACGTACTCGTCGTCCTCCTCGAGCAGGTTGTCCTCCTCCGGCGGCTCCGCGGCGAACGCGCGGTAGACCAGGCCGGACAGCGCCGCGCCGACGATCGGGGCGACGACGAAGAGCCACAGCTGCTTCCAGGCCCAGCTCTCGGAGAACACGGCCGCGGCGAACGAGCGGGCCGGGTTGAGCGACGCGTTCGTGATCGGCAGGGCGACCAGGATCAGCACGGCCAGGGCCAGGCCGATGGCCAGCGGCGCCGAGACGTTCTTGGCGCGACGGTCGGTGGCGCCGAGGATGACGCCGACGAAGAGCGCGGTGACGACGAGCTCGACCAGCAGCGCGGAGACCAGCGTGAAGCTGACCTGGCCCTGCGAGGCGGTGGACAGCGGCGAGTGGGCCTCGAAGCCGTTGGCCACGCCGGAGAAGAACGACTTCTTGGTCGCCGTGGTGGAGCCCTGCGCGATCAGGCCGGGCAGCTTGTCCGGGATCGTGGTGAACAGGACCGCCGCGGCGGCCGTGGCTCCCACGAGCTGGGCGAGCCAGTAGGGCAGGACGTCCTTCCAGGCCGTGCGACCCGCGATCGCGGCGCCGACGGTCACGGCCGGGTTGAAGTGGCCCCCGGAGATGTGGCCGACGGCGATGATGCCGGCCAGCAGCGCCAGACCGAACGCCAGACCGACGGCCAGCGCGCTGCTGACACCGCTGACGCTCAGGTACAGCGCGACGCCGAGACCCGCGATCACCAGCAGGAACGTGCCGAACGCCTCGGCGCCGAGCTTCGCGAGCAGGCTGGGCCCGGTCACGACGACGGAGCCGGCGGGGAGGTAGACGGCCTCGTACTCGTCGTACTCCGTCTCCTCGGGCGCCTCGGGCAGTACCTCGGTGGCGACGGGCTCGGCGGCGGCCTCGGTTGCCGGGGCAGCGGGCTCGGGCGTGTTCTCGACGATCGTCTCGTCGGGCTCGGGCTCAGGCAGGGCCGTCGCCTTGTCTGCGTTGTCCTGTGACATGTCGTTCCTGTCGTGAGAATTCGGAGAGGTTGGGGAGGTGCGCGCGGAGAGTGCCACGCCCGCCTGTGTGCTGTTCCAAGCCGCAGGCGCCTGCCCCGTAGATCCCAGCATGCCAGTCCCGCACCGCCAGGGTCACGGTCCGCGCCGATGCGTGACGGGTATCCGGTCTGCGAGGATCGTCCCGGTCGGCATCGGGGAGGCCTGACGAAAGTCTCTCGATGTCGAGTAATCTTGCCCACGGACCTGCGCCGGCACCGTTCGATCGTGCCGAGCCCCACCCGTCCCAGCACAGGAGACTCCGCATGGCGAAGATCAAGGTTGTCGGCCCGGTCGTCGAGCTCGACGGCGACGAGATGACGCGCATCATCTGGCAGTTCATCAAGGACCGCCTGATCCACCCGTACCTCGACGTCGACCTGCGATACTACGACCTGTCGATCCAGAACCGTGACGCCACGGACGACCAGGTGACCATCGATGCCGCGAACGCCATCAAGGAGCACGGGGTCGGCGTCAAGTGCGCGACGATCACGCCCGACGAGGCGCGCGTCGAGGAGTTCGGCCTGAAGAAGATGTGGGTCTCGCCCAACGGCACGATCCGCAACATCCTCGGCGGCGTGGTCTTCCGCGAGCCGATCATCATCAGCAACATCCCGCGCCTGGTGCCGGGCTGGAACAAGCCGATCATCATCGGCCGTCACGCGTTCGGCGACCAGTACCGCGCCACCAACTTCAAGGTGCCCGGCGCCGGCACGCTGACCATGACGTACACCCCGGCGGACGGCTCCGAGCCGATCACGCAGCAGGTGGTCACGTACCCCGACGGCGGCGGTGTCGCCATGGGCATGTACAACTTCAACGACTCGATCCGTGACTTCGCGCGCGCCTCGTTCGCCTACGGCCTGCAGCGCGGCTACCCGGTCTACCTGTCGACGAAGAACACGATCCTCAAGGCCTACGACGGCTCGTTCAAGGACATCTTCCAGGAGGTGTTCGACGCCGAGTACGCCGAGCAGTTCGCCGCGGCCGGCCTGACCTACGAGCACCGGCTCATCGACGACATGGTCGCCGCAGCCATGAAGTGGGAGGGCGGCTACGTCTGGGCCTGCAAGAACTACGACGGTGACGTGCAGTCCGACACGGTCGCGCAGGGCTTCGGCTCGCTCGGCCTCATGACGTCCGTGCTCATGACGCCCGACGGCAAGACGGTCGAGGCCGAGGCCGCCCACGGGACGGTGACGCGCCACTTCCGCCAGCACCAGGCCGGCAAGCCGACGTCGACCAACCCGATCGCCTCGATCTACGCCTGGACCGGCGGCCTCAAGCACCGCGGCGTCCTGGACGGCACCCCCGAGGTCACGGAGTTCGCCAACACGCTCGAGCAGGTCGTCATCGAGACCGTCGAGAGCGGCGCCATGACCAAGGACCTCGCGGCCCTCGTCGGCCCCGACCAGGCCTGGCAGACCACCGAGGAGTTCCTCGCGACGCTCGACGCCAACCTGGCGGCCAAGCTCGCCTGAGCACGCTTCTCGTCCCGACGGCGTCACCGGAGATCGATCCGGTGACGCCGTCGGCGTTCAGGTCCCCGGCCGGGCTGCCGATGGAGCGAACGTGGACGACGAGACGCAGCAGGCAGTGATGGACGTGGTGGCCGGGTGGCAGACAGGTGTCTCTCAGGGCGACGCCGACATGACGTACGACCTGGCGATGTATCGGTGGCAGGTACAGGGGGACGACGACGAGGCTCTACGCCTGCTCGAACCTCTGGCCGGCGCCTCTCACGTCCCCTCGATGCGCGCTGTGGCGCAGCTGTGGGCCCTGCGTGACGAGGAGCCATGGACCCGCACACGGGACGTGCTGACCTCCGCGGCGAGCACGGGGGACGTCCGAGCGTCGTTCCGGCTGGGCAGCTTTCTCCTGCACGACGTGTGCGAGCCGCCCGAGCTGGCGGAGCCGTGGCTCCTGGCAGCCGCGGAGCAGGGCAGCGGCATGGCGATGGGCTTCCTCAGCTCGTTCGTCTATATGCCGCTGGGCAACGATGTCGCCGCGGCGCTGTGGCGGGCGGCAGCGGACGCCGCCGGGCCGGCGGACCGGCCCACGCGCCTCACCGAGGAAGAACGTCTGGAGTCGATCGTCGCGGGCAGCCCCTGGTGGCGGCACGACTTCTGACCGACGCGCCGTGCGTCGTCTGCGGGGTAGCGTGAGGGCGCCGCCGTCGCCGATCGAAGGAGCTCGTTCCGTGGTCAGCTCGCCCGTCACCGTGACCGTCACCGGAGCCGCCGGCCAGATCGGCTACGCGCTGCTCTTCCGGATCGCGTCCGGCCAGCTCCTCGGCCCCGACGTCCCCGTGGTCCTGCGCCTGCTGGAGATCCCGCAGGCCGTGAAGGCGGCCGAGGGCACCGCGATGGAGCTGGACGACTGCGCGTTCAGCACGCTGCACAGCGTCGAGATCTACGACGACGCGAGGGCGGCGTTCGACGGCGTCAACGTGGCGCTCCTGGTAGGTGCCCGGCCGCGGACCGCGGGCATGGAGCGCGGCGACCTGCTGTCCGCGAACGGAGGCATCTTCAAGCCCCAGGGCGAGGCGATCAACGCCGGCGCGGCGGACGACGTGCGGATCCTCGTCGTCGGCAACCCCGCCAACACGAACGCGTTCATCGCTGCGTCGCACGCTCGGGACGTGCCCGGCGAGCGGTTCACGGCCATGACGCGCCTCGACCACAACCGCGCGGTCGCGCAGCTTGCCAACAAGACGCGGTCGTCGGTCTCCGACATCGCCCGGCTGACCATCTGGGGCAACCACTCGGCCACGCAGTACCCGGACCTGTCGCACGCCACGGTCGCGGGCGAGCCGGCGCTCGCGCTACTCGACGACGACGCGTGGGTGCGCGACACCTTCATCCCGACCGTCGCGAAGCGTGGCGCGGCCATCATCGAGGCCCGTGGTGCGTCGTCGGCCGCGTCGGCGGCGAACGCGGCGATCGACCACGTCTACTCCTGGGTCAACGGCACGCCGGCGGGCAGCTGGACGTCGGCGGCCATCGTGTCCGACGGTTCGTACGGCGTGCCCGAGGGCCTGATCTCGTCGTTCCCGGTGACGTCGGACGGCGGGTCGTGGTCGATCGTGCAGGGGCTCGAGGTCGACGACTTCTCCCGCGGCCGGATCGACGCCTCGGTGGCCGAGCTCGTCGAGGAGCGGGACGCGGTCCGGGCCCTCGGCCTGATCTGAGCACCCGGACACGACGTGCGCCTCGCGCTGGGCGCGGGGTCCGGTGCATCGCCGACGCGGGGCGCGTCTCGAAGGGCTATCATTCACTGTATGAATGATGCACCGCGTGAAGGCCGGCTCTGGTGGGCGGCGTTCGCCGTGACCGCGATCAGCGCGTGCGTGAGCCTCGGGTTCGCGATCGAGGCTCTCGTGCGGCTGGGAACCGACGACAGCTCGGCCATGTACGCCGCGTCGCGCAGCGTCGCGCTCGTGGTCGCGGTCGCTGCGGTGGCCGTCGTGCGGTCGCGGCGCGCGCTGATCGTGGTGGCGCTCGCGATGATCGTCGTCCAGGCCCTGGACGCGGTCGTCGGCGTGACCATCGGCGACCTCGTCAAGTCGGTCGGGCCGACGTTCACGGCGGTGCTGAACCTCGTCGTGCTGGTGCCGGTGGTGCGGTCGGTGCGCGCCGAGGCGTCGGCGTAGCGGCGCCGGGGCCAGGCCGCATCACCGGTCGCACGCGGGCTGGCGTCCCGCCGACGCAGGCTAGATGGCCTCGAGCACCGACTGGATCACGGCCGCCAGCGCGGCCGGGTTGTCGTGCTGCACGAAGTGGCCGCTGTCGGGCAGCGTGACGGTCTCGACGCCCAGGCGCTCGTGCAGGGCCTCGGCGGCGGCGTGACGCAGGTCCGGTGAGTCCTCGCCGACCGTCACGAGCACGCGGCCGTTGCCGGGTGCCGGCGCGACCGGCTCGAACCGGCGGAACATCGCGAGGTCGCGCTCGACCGCACCAGGGTCCGCCGGAGCCATCGACGGGTCCCAGGTCGGCCCGTAGAGGGCGGACCCGAACCCGGCGACCCCGCCGAGCGTCCAGCCGGTGACCACGTGGTCGAGCAGGTGGGGCGCGAGAGATCCGACCGCCGGTTCGTGCAGCACGGCGCCCGCGAGGTGGGCCGATGCACCGGCGAGTGCCAGACCGAGCGTCGCGCCGCCGCTCACGCCCACCACCACCGCGCCGTCGGCGGCGGTCCTCAGCGCATCGAGCTCCACGGACAGGTCGCCGCTGGAGAGGCGGTCCGGGACGACGAGGTCGACGTCCGCCAGCAAGGGGATCAGGCGGTCCCACACGCGGGCGGTGGTGGCGGCGCCATGCACCAGGAGCACACGAGTCATGGCGCGAAGCGTAGGCGGTGATCTCGCACCAAATCGTGCTCAGGCGGACACGAGAGCGTTACGTGTGTCGTCGGCTTCGGAAACATCACACTCCTAGCCTCCAGGCATGGATACACCCACGGATACATCGCGGGATACGGACCCTTCGGGCCGTAGGCCGCGGTCATGACCTCGGACGCCGTCGCCCGCGCTGAGTCCCGCGTCGGGAAGCCCACGGCACTGCTCGAGGTGCGCAGCCTCACCAAGCGCTTCGGCGAGGTGCTGGCGAACTCGGACGTTGACCTCACGGTCATGCCCGGCACGGTGCACGGCCTCATCGGTGAGAACGGGGCCGGCAAGAGCACGCTCCTCAAGATGATCTACGGCGTCTATACCCCGGACGAAGGACGCATGTTCATCGACGGGAACCTGGTCGCCCCGGGGAACCCCGCGGACGCGCGCGGGCTGGGCATCGGCATGGTGTTCCAGGACCTGCGGCTGGTCCCCGCACTGACGGTCGCGGAGAACATCGCCCTCGCGCTGCCCGACGGCCCCACCCTCAAGCTCAAGGCGCTCTCCGCCAAGATCGAGGCGGCGTCGCAGGAGTACGGCCTGGCCGTCGACCCGACCGCGAAGGTCCGGCACCTGTCGATCGGCGAGCGGCAGCGCGCCGAGATCCTCAAGGTCCTCATGACGGGCGCACGCCTGGTCATCCTCGACGAGCCCACCAGCGTGCTCGCGCCGCAGGAGGTCGAGGCCCTGCTCACGGTCGTCGCCTCGCTGCGCGACCAGGGCCTGGGCATCGTACTGGTGACGCACAAGCTCAACGAGGTCCGCGCCATCGCCGACCAGGTCACCGTCCTGCGCGGCGGCCAGGCCGTGCTGACGTCCGCGGATCCCACGCAGTTCTCCGACGAGGAGCTCGTCGAGGCGATGGTAGGTCGGCGGGTGCCACCGCTGTCGCGGGAGCGGAACCCTGTGCCGGCCAGCGAGCGCGCCGTGCTCGAGATGACGGGCGCCACCGCGCTCGGCGACCGCGGGCACGTCGCGCTCAAGGGGGTGGACCTCGAGGTCCACCCCGGCGAGCTCGTCGGTGTCGCGGGCGTCGCCGGCAGCGGTCAGAAGGAGCTGTGCGAGGTCGCGCTCGGGCTGCGGCCGGTCTCGGCCGGATCGGTCCGCGTCGGTGACTCGCCGGCCTCCGGGCTCGGGCCCAGCGAGGCGATCGCAGCCGGGGCGGTGGCGATCCCGGAGGACCCGGTCGCGGACGCGGTGGTGCCCGGGCTGTCCGTGCTCGAGCACATGGTGCTGGACGGTCGTGAGGTGCCGCGACGCGGGTTCGGGATCGACTGGTCCGCGGTGGACGCCCGGACCACCGCGCTCGACGAGCGCGTCGGTCTGCACATGGCACCCAAGAAGCGGACGCTCGCGTCCCTGTCGGGCGGCAACATCCAGCGGGTGCTCCTGACCCGCGAGCTCGGTCAGGACGCGACCCTCGTCGTCGCCGCCTATCCCAGCCGCGGCCTCGACGTGGCCAACACGCGCCGAACGCAGGAGGTGCTGCTCGAGCACCGGGCCCGCGGCGCCGCGGTGCTCATGGTCTCCGAGGACCTGGACGAGCTCATCTCCGTGGCCGACCGGATCGCCGTCATGCACGACGGGCACCTGGTCGGCGTCATCGACACCGCCGGCGCCGACCGGATGTCGATCGGCCGACTCATGCTGGGAGGCGTCGCATGACCGCGGAGCGAACGGGTACAGGGACGGCTACGGGCACCCAGGCCGATGCCCAGACCGCGGCGGTGGCCGCGGCGATCGTCGCAGCCGCCGTCCCGGTCGAGCCGCCGACGGACCGGGGCCCGAAGATCGGCGAGGCCTGGTCCACCGGGCTGCGCTGGCTGGTCGCCGTGCTCGCGGGCCTGATCCTGTTCAGCGCGTTCGTGCTGGCCAACGGCGCCGACCCGCTGCAGGTCTACTCGGACATCTGGACGTCGACCCTCACCCAGTCCGGGCAGTTCCAGCAGATCATCCTGCGGGCGGCACCGATCGCGCTCGCGGGTCTGGCCGTGGTGGTCCCCGCCCGGGCGGGGCTCGTGAACGTCGGCGGCGAGGGGCAGCTGATCATCGGCGGCATCGGCGCCGCCGCGGCCGCGCTCTGGCTGACGCCGCTGATGTCCCCGTGGGTCGTGATGATCGCGATGATGCTGAGCGCGATGGTCGCCGGCGCGGTCTGGGCCGGGATCGCGGCGGCGATGCGCCTCGTCGTGAAGGTGAACGAGGCCGTCACGACCATGCTGCTCAACTATGTCGCGCTCTACACCATGCTGTTCCTGATCCTGGGCCCCTGGAAGGACCCGAAGGCGCTCGGGCAGTCCACGAGCGTCGAGCTCAACGACGCCGCCAAGCTCCCCGTGATCGCCGGGACGCAGATCCACATCGGCGTCATCATCGCGATCGTCGCGGCGATCGTCGTCTGGTTCGCCCTGACCCGGACCACCTGGGGCTTCCGGCTCTCGGTGGTCGGCGGCAACGGCGAGGCCGCCCGGCGCGCGGGGATGCCGGTGGTGACCCTGATCCTCACCGCCCTGCTCATCGGCGGTGCCCTGGCCGGGCTGGCGGGCTTCGTGCAGTACGCGGGCATGGAGTACAAGCTGCGTCCGACCTTCGGGCTGACCATCGGCTACGTCGCGTTCCTGGCCAGCTGGCTGTCCCGGCACAAGCCCCTGCCCCTGCTCCTGGCGTCCGTGGTGCTCGCCGCGATCGCGGTCTCGGGCAACAGCCTGCAGATCAACTCGGGTCTGCCCGCGGCCAGCGTCAACATCCTGATGGGTCTCCTGCTCGTCGCCGTCCTCGGCTGGACGAGCCCGCGAAAGGCGAAGTCATGATCATCGATCTCCTCGCCGGAGCCGTGCGCGGCGGCACGTCCATCATGTACGCGGGCCTGGGGGAGACCATCTCCGAGCGCGCGGGCATCATCAACCTGGGGACCGAGGGGTCGATGCTCCTCGGTGCGCTCGGCGGCTATGCCGTCACCGCGCACACCGGGAACCCGTGGCTGGGTGTCCTCGGGGGCGCCGTGGCCGGTGCGCTGCTCAGCCTGGTGCACGCGGTCCTCGTCGTGAGCCGCGGGGCCAACCAGTTCGCCAGCGGTCTGACGCTCTACTTCCTGGCGCTCGGCGTGACGGCGCTGTTCGGCGTCAGCTACGTGAGCAAGCAGATCAACGCCTTCGACGACGTGCCCATCCCGGGACTCTCCGACATCCCGGGCCTCGGGCCGATCCTGTTCGACCACGACCCGCTGGTCTACATCGCGTTCTTCGCGGCGCCGGCCATCTGGTGGGTGCTGTTCCGGACGCGGGTCGGCCTGCTGGTCAGGACCGCAGGCGAGCGGTCCGAGGCGCTCGGCGTGAACGGCTACTCGGTGAAGGCGGTGCGCTACTGGTCCTCCATCGCGGGCGGCGCGCTGGCCGGGATCGGCGGCGCGCACATCTCGATCGCCTACGCCGACAGCTGGTTCGAGAACATGATCGCCGGCCGCGGGTTCATCGCGGTGGCGCTCGTCATCTTCGCGATGTGGAACCCGATCCGCATCATGGCCGGCGCCTACCTGTTCGGTGCCGCGCTCTCGTTGGCCTCCGTGCTGCAGACCGCCGGCTACGCGGTGAACCAGTTCGCTCTGGCGGCCATCCCGTTCGTCCTGACCCTCGTCGTCCTGGCCGTGCTGGGCAAACGCACCATGCTGGCCGCCCCCGACGAGCTGTCCAAGGTGTTCGACAACACCTCCACCGCCTGACCTCTCGCACCAACCCACCCACACCCGCCCCCGCGGGCGACCGGAAGGATCACCATGCGGATCAGACGAACAGCAGGCGCCCTGATCGTGGCGGCGGTGGTGGCGGTGCTCGCCGCCTGCAGCCCTGCGGTCACCAACGACGACTCGGGCAGCACGTCGGCGGCCACGGGGTCGGACGCGGCGCCGGGCAAGGACGCGAAGGTCGTCGGCGTCATCGCCGTCGGCCCGAAGGACGACTTCGGCTACAACCAGGCCGTCTACCAGGGCGTCGAGGCGCTCCGGAAGAACTTCCCGGACATCAAGGTCCTGGACGCGTACAACATCCCCGAGGACGACACGGCCGCCACGACGATGGAGAGCATGATCGCGCAGGGTGCGACGATCATCTTCGCGACGAGCTACGGCCACCTCGACGCCGCCAAGCAGGTCGCGGCCGCGCACCCCGACGTCGTCGTGGTCCACCAGGGCGGCCTGCTCGACGAGCCGGCCCCCGCGAACATGGGCTCCTACTTCGGCAGCGTCTACGAGCCGGTGTACCTGGCGGGCATCGCCGCCGGTGCCGCGACGAAGACGGGCAAGCTCGGCTACGTCTACGCCATCCCGATCCCGCAGACGCTGGCCAACATCAACGCCTTCACGCTCGGCGCCCAGTCCGTGCGGCCTGACGTCGAGGTCACGGCGGTCTCGACGACGGCCTGGTGCGACCCTGCCACGCAGGCCGACCGCGTCCAGTCGCTGCTCAGCTCCGGCGTCGACGTGGTCACGCAGCACCAGGACTGCACCAAGACGATCATCGAGGCGACGGAGGCCGCCGGCGCCTACTCGGTCGGCTACCACGCGGACGCCTCGTCGCTGGCCCCCAAGGGCTGGCTGACCGGCTCCGAGTGGAACTGGGGTCCGACCTACACGGACATCGTCAAGACGGCGATCGCCGGTGACTTCACGGGCAGCCAGTACAACGGCAACTACCGCGCCAACATGGCCAGCGGCAAGAACCCGTTCGTCCAGTCGAAGTTCGGTCCGAGCGTCACGGACGCCACCAAGGCCCTGATCTCAGACGCCGCCGCCAAGCTCACCGCCGGTGGCAGTCCGTTCACCGGCCCGATCACGGCGCAGGACGGGACGATCAAGGTCCCCGCCGGCACCACCCCGGACGAGGCGACCATCGAGCAGATGGACTACTTCGTCAAGGGCGTCACCGGCACGCTCTCCTGATCAACCCTCCCCGGGGCCGGCCTGCCGAGCGGCCGGCCCCGGGGGCACACCACACCTGAGGGGAACCATGAGCCCGCACGTCACCGCCACGACGCCGTACCCGTGGCCGTACGACGGCGACCTCGGTGGCGCGCAGACCGCGCTCCTGGTCGTCCTCACCACCGACGCCGGGCCGTCGTCGCAGGCGATCGCTCCACGGCTCGAGGCCCTGGCGGACGCGGTCCGCGCCGCCGGTGGCACGGTGATCGTCGTCCGCACCACCGCGCCGCCCCCCGGCGGATCGCGTCTGCGAGTGCCGCTGGTGCCGTCCACGGACCTGCCGGGACTCCTCGTCCCCGACATCGACATGATCGCCGGCGGCATCGACGGCTACTACGCCAGCGACCTCGACATCGTCCTGCGGACCGGGCGCTACCGGCGGCTGATCCTGGCCGGCGTCGGTCTGGAGACCTGCGTCCACTCGACCATGCGCGACGCCAACGACCGGGGCTACGAGTGCCTGCTCGTGATCGACGCCTGCGTGCCGGCCGACCCGGCCCTCACCGCCGCCTCGGTGTCCAGCATCGAGATGTCCGGTGGCATCTTCGGCGCGGTCGGCCTGACTGCCGACGTCGTCACCGCCTTGACCCCTGTAGCCGCACCGACCTCGGGAGAACCGCGATGACCACCGACCAGCTGACCACCACGGGCACGATGTTCGGACCGGTCGACGCCGAGCCGTATCCCTGGCCGTACGACGGCAGCTTCAGCCCGTCGACGACCGCGATCATCAACATCGACTGGCAGCAGGACTTCTGCGGCCCCGGCGGGTACGTGGACGCCATGGGCTACGACCTGAACCTCACGCGCGCGGGCCTCGCGCCCACCGCCGCGATGCTCGAGGTCGCCCGCGAGCTGGGCTTCCACATCATCCACACGCGCGAGGGCCACCGACCGGACCTGTCCGACCTGCCCGCCAACAAGCTGTGGCGGTCGCGACGGATCAACGCGGGGATCGGTGACTCGGGCCCGTGCGGGCGGATCCTGACGCGTGGCGAGCCGGGCTGGGAGATCGTGCCGGAGGTGGCACCGCTGCCCGGGGAGGTCATCATCGACAAGCCCGGCAAGGGCTCGTTCTACGCCACCGACCTGGACCTGGTCCTGCGGTCGAAGGGCGTGACGCACATCATCCTGACCGGCATCACCACGGACGTGTGCGTGCACACGACGATGCGCGACGCCAACGACCGCGGCTACGAGTGCCTGCTGCTGTCCGACTGCACGGGCGCGACCGACTACGGCAACTACCTCGCCGCCCTCAACATGGTCAAGATGCAGGGTGGCGTCTTCGGCGCCGTCGCGGACTCGGCCGCCCTGCTGGCGTCGCTGGGCTCGCCGCTCTAGCCCCGGCTCACCCCGCCGACCGGTCTCCTCGCGCGAGGAGGCCGGTCAGAGCCGTGTGCAGCGCCTGACGCTGGGCCGCGTCGAGGCCGGCGAGCACGTCGTCGTCCTGCGCGGCGGCGTGCGCCACGGCCTGGGCGAGCAGTGCGCGGCCCTCGGGGGTCAGGGCGAGCGTGTGCCGACGACGGTTCGCCGGGTCGACGACCCGGTGCAGGGCGCCGAGCCGCTCCAGGTCGTCCACCATCGGCACGATCGCGCTCGGCACGAGCCCGAGCGTCTCGCCGATCTCCCGCTGCGAGGCTTCGGGCGCCGCGTCGACGGCGACGAGCAGTCCGACGTGCCGCGGCCGCAGCCCGAGCGGCGCCACGCGCTCGGCGTAGTCGGCGGTGACCGCCTGACCGACCTTGCTCAGCAAGAACCCCGTGGTCGCAAGCACGCCCCCACGGTACAGGTGCCGCATTGTTCACGCCTTGAAGAGTCCCGGCGCACGGGCCCAGCCCGTCCTCGTCGGGAGATTCGTCTGCAAGAAATGTCCGATTCCCTTGCTGCAACTTGCTGAAAATGGATACGGTCGCGACATCACCCCGGCACAGCCCGCGCACAGAGACGTGCGCGGACAGACGAAGGAGTCGCCATGTCGCCCGCCGCCCCTCGACGCAGCGCACGGTCGCGTCGCGTGATCGCCGCCGTCACCGCTCTGGCGGTCACACTCCTCGGACTGGTCGCTGCAACCGTCGTCGCGACCCCCGCCGCGGCCGTCGAGCGGACCGCGGCACTCGTCGGGGACCTGCAGAGCGAGCTGGGCTGCCCGGGCGACTGGCAGCCGGACTGCTCGCAGACGGAGCTGGCACCCACGGACGTCGCAGGCCGCTACTCGGCTGACTTCACGCTGCCCGCGGGGACGTACGCGTACAAGGTCGCGCTGAACGACACCTGGGACGAGGCCTACGGCGGCAACGGCGGCGGCGACAACACCCCGCTCGTCCTGGCCGGGCCGACGACCATCCGGTTCACCTACGACGACACCACCCACCGCACGGCCCTGACCCCGCTCACCCTGGCGGCGGGTTACACGCCCGCCGACGACGCGGTCGTCGCGAACCCGGTGCGCGACCCCGGCGCGGACCAGCAGTTCTACTTCCTGATGACCGACCGGTTCGCCGACGGAGACGCGTCCAACGACACGGGTGGCCTCACCGGCGACCGCCTGACCACCGGGTTCGACCCGACCGACAAGGGGTTCTACGAGGGCGGCGACCTGGCCGGGCTGCGGAGCAAGCTCGACTACATCCAGGGGCTCGGCAGCACGGCGATCTGGCTGACGCCCTCGTTCAAGAACAAGCCGGTCCAGGGGACGGGCGCGGACGCCTCGGCGGGGTACCACGGCTACTGGGTCACCGACTTCACGCAGATCGACCCGCACCTGGGCACCAATGCCGAGCTGCAGTCGCTCATCGCCGACGCCCACGCGCGCGGCATCAAGGTGTACTTCGACATCATCACCAACCACACCGCGGACGTCATCGACTACGCCCAGAAGACCTACGGCTACGTCGACCAGGCCACCAGCCCGTACAAGGACGCCGCCGGCAACGTCTTCGACCCGCACACTTACGCGGGCACGGACACCTTCCCGACGATGGACCCGGCGACGAGCTTCCCGTACACGCCGGTGATCAAGCCCGAGGACGCCCACGTCAAGGTCCCGGACTGGTTGAACGACCCGACGCTCTACCACAACCGCGGGAACTCGACCTACACCGGGGAGTCGACGACGTACGGCGACTTCTCGGGTCTCGACGACCTGATGACCGAGAACCCACGCGTCGTGAACGGGTTCGTCGACGTGTACGACAAGTGGGTCGACCTGGGCGTCGACGGCTTCCGCATCGACACCGCCAAGCACGTCAACTTCGAGTTCTGGCAGACGTTCACGCAGCAGGTCCGTGCGCACGCGGCGGCGGTCGGCAACCCCGACTTCTTCATGTTCGGCGAGGTCTACGACGCCGACCCGGCCAAGCTGTCGCCCTACATGCGCAACAGCCGCATGAACGCCGTCCTCGACTTCACGTTCCAGTCGGCGGCGTCGAACTACGCGAAGGGTTCGTCGGCCGCAGGTCTGCATGCGTTGTACGCGGGCGACGACATGTACACGACGCCGACGACGAACGCCCAGGCGTTGCCGACGTTCCTGGGCAACCACGACATGGGCCGCATCGGCTACATGGTCAAGGACGCGTCGCAGCCCGAGCAGCGTTCGGAGCTGGCCCATTCGCTCATGTACCTGACCCGTGGGCAGCCGGTCGTCTACTACGGCGACGAGCAGGGCTTCGAGGGCAACGGCACGCTGAACGGGACCGACAAGGACGCCCGTCAGTCGCTGTTCGCGACGCAGGTGCCGGAGTACGCCAACCAGCAGCTGCTCAACGGCACGACGGCCGGTTCTGTGGACCGGTACGACACCGGATCGGTGCTGTACGACCACATCGCCGGGCTCGCAGCCCTGCGAGCAGGCAACAAGGCGCTCACCGATGGTGCCCAGATCGAGCGCTATGCGAGCGGTGACGTCTACGCGTTCTCCCGCGTCGACGCGACCGAGAAGGTCGAGAACCTCGTCGCGCTCAACAACGGCACGTCTCCCGAGACGGTCACGATCGACACCCTCACGCCGGGTGCGACGTTCAGCCCGCTGTACGGCACGTCGTCCTCGGCGACTGCGGGCGCCGACGGTGCGGTCTCCGTGACGATCCCCGCGCTGAGCGCCATCGTCCTGAAGGCCGGGTCGACGGTGGAGGCCCCGGCGGCGGCGGGGAGCATCGCGCTCAGCACGCCCACGCCGGGCAGCGCCCTGACCGGCCTCGTGCCCGTCACGGCGGACGTCGCGACCGACGTGTGGAGCCAGACCTCGTTCGCGTACCGGATCCTCGGCGGCGACACCTGGACGCCGCTCGGTACGTCGGAGTCGACGTCGCCGCGCGTCTACGCGGACGTCAGCGGCCTGCCGGCCGGGGCGCTGGTCGAGTACCGGGCCGTGACCGTCGACGCCGCCGGCCACAAGAGCGCGGCGTCCACGTTCGGCAGCGTCGGCAACGCAGTGGACGGCGTCGTGCCCCCCACCAGCCCGGGCGACCTGCACGTCACCGTCCCCGGCAGCCACAACAGCGAGATGGGCTGCCCCGGCGACTGGCAGCCGGACTGCGCCGCGGCCACGCTCAGCAAGCGCGCCGACGGGGTCTACTCGGGCACGTTCACGCTCCCGGCCGGCGACTACGAGTACAAGGTGGCGATCAACGGGACCTGGGACGAGAACTACGGCAAGGGCGGCGTCGCGGGCGGCGACAACGTCGCGTACACCGTGACCACGGGCGGCCCGGTGACGTTCTACTACGACCCGACGACGCACTGGTTCACCTCGACCGCGCAGGGCCCGATCCTCACGGTCCCGGGCTCGTTCCAGAGCGAGCTCGGCTGCGCGGGCGACTGGGCGCCGGACTGCATGAAGTCCTGGCTGCAGGACCCCGACGGCGACGGCACGTACACGTTCGTCGCGAACGACCTGCCCGCCGGCGCCTACGAGGTCAAGGTGGCGCACAACCTCGGCTGGGACGAGAACTACGGTGCCGGCGGCGTACCCGGCGGGGCGAACATCCCGTTCACCGCGCCCGGTGGCAAGCCTGTGACGTTCTCCTACGTCCTGGCGACGCACGTGCTGACCATCCAGGTCACCGACCCGCCGCTGCCGGGGACCGGCACCGAGCAGGCGCTCTGGATCGACGCGACGACGATCGCCTGGCCCGCCGCGTGGGTCCCGGAGGGAACCGATCCGACGTCGCTGACCTGGCTGCTGCACGGCTCGCCGACGAAGCAGCCGACCGTCGCGGACGGCGTGGTGACAGGTGACGACGGGTCGCCGGTGACGCTCACCTACGACGCGTCCGGCCTGTCGGCCGCGCAGCTGGCAAAGTTCCCGGCCCTGACGACCGGATACCTCGCGCTGCACGTCGACGCGTCCTCGCAGCGCGCGAAGGAGCTCCTCCGCGGTGCGCTGCTGGTCAGCCAGGCCGACGGCGACACCCTGCAGGCTGCTACCGGCGTGCAGATCCCGGGAGTCCTCGACGATCTGTACGCCAAGGCGGGCAAGCGGGCGCTCGGCACCAGCTGGTCGCGCGGAGCGCCGTCGCTGGCGCTCTGGGCACCGACCGCCCAGAACGTCGACCTGCTCGTGTGGCTGGGGACCGGCGACCCGACCCGCGTCGTCGCCAAGCTCCAGAACGATGGTTCCTGGACCGTGGACGGCAAGAAGTCCTGGGCCGGCAAGCAGTTCCTCTGGGAGGTCACGGTGTACGCGCCGACGACCGACCAGGTGGAGGTCAACCAGGTCACCGACCCGTACTCGGTGGCGCTCACCGTGAACTCGACCCGTTCCGTGCTGGTCGACCTGGCCGACAAGGCGTTCCGGCCGACCCAGTGGGAGAAGGCGAAGCAACCGGTGGTGCGGCCCGTCGACCAGACGATCTACGAGCTGCACGTGCGCGACTTCTCGATCTCCGACCCCACGGTGCCCGCGGCCCAGCGCGGCACGTACCTGGCGTTCGCGGGCAACGGCGCCGGCAGCCAGCACCTGCGCACGCTCGAGAAGGCCGGGCTGACCACGATCCACCTGCTCCCCACGTTCGACATCGCGTCGATCCCGGAGGATCGCACCCAGCAGACGACCCCGGCCTGCGACCTCGCGTCGTTCCCGGCCGACTCCGACCAGCAGCAGGCGTGCGTCACGGCCCAGGCCGCGACCGACGGGTTCAACTGGGGTTACGACCCGCTGCACTGGCAGGCGCCGGAGGGTTCGTACGCGGTGCACCAGGACGGGGGCGGCCGCGTGGCCGACTTCCGCACGATGGTCGGCGCGCTGCACGCCGACGGTCTGCAGGTCGTGCTCGACCAGGTGTTCAACCACACCACCGCGAGCGGACAGGCGCCGCAGTCGATCCTCGACCGCGTCGTGCCCGGCTACTACCAGCGGCTGTCGTCGACCGGCACGGTCGAGACGTCCACGTGCTGCCAGAACGTGGCCACCGAGCACCTCATGGCCCAGAAGCTCATGGTCGACTCGGTGGTCACCTGGGCCAAGGACTACAAGGTGGACGGCTTCCGGTTCGACCTGATGGGCCACCACTCGGTGGACACCATGAAGGCGGTCCGCAGCGCCCTGGACGCACTGACGCCACGCAGGGACGGCGTCGACGGTTCCCACGTCTACCTCTACGGCGAGGGCTGGAACTTCGGGGAGGTCGCGAACAACGCGCTGTTCACGCAGGCCACGCAGGGCCAGCTCGGCGGGACGGGCATCGGGACCTTCTCCGACCGCCTGCGAGACGCCGTCCGCGGCGGGGGACCGTTCGACGACAACCCGCACATCCAGGGCTTCGGCTCCGGTGGCGGCACGGACCCGAACGGCGACCCGGTCAACGGCACCCCGGCTGAACAGGCTGCCCGCGCGGGCCACGACGCCGACCTCGTCCGCCTCGGCATGGCCGGCAACCTGCGCGACTTCGCCTTCGAGACGAGCTCCGGGACCGTCCAGACCGGCGCGCAGATCGACTACAACGGCCAGCCGGCCGGGTACGCCGACTCCCCGGAGGAGGTGATCACGTACGTCGACGCCCACGACAACGAGACGCTGTGGGACTCGCTCACCTACAAGCTGCCGACAGGCACGGCCATGGCCGACCGGATCCGGATGAACACCGTCTCGCTGGCCACCACTGCCCTCGCCCAGACGCCGTCGTTCTGGCACGCGGGCGCCGACCTGCTGCGGAGCAAGTCGCTCGACCGCAACAGCTTCGACTCGGGGGACTGGTTCAACTCGCTCGACCTGTCCGGGCACGACAACGGCTTCGGCCGCGGCCTGCCCCCGAAGGCCGACAACGAGTCGAAGTGGCCGTACCAGCAGCCGCTGCTGGCCGACCCGGCCCTCAAGCCGACGCCGGCCGACATCGCGGACGCCTCGGCCGCCGCCGACGACCTGCTCAAGCTCCGGTTCTCGACGCCGTTGTTCCGCCTCGGCTCGGCGGCGCTCATCGAGCAGAAGGTGGCGTTCCCGGACTCCGGGCCCACCGCGGCGCCGGGGGTGGTCGTCATGACGATCGACGACACCCCGCGCTGGGACTCAGCGACGCGCCGGTGGGCGAAGGACGTGGACCCGAGGCTCGACGGCGTCCTGGTCGTGGTCAACGCCTCGGACGAACCGACGACCCAGACGGTCGGTGACCTCGCGGGTCACAGGCTGACGCTCTCACCGGTCCAGGCCAAGGGCAGCGACCCGGTGGTCAAGGGCACCACGTGGGACAGGGCGACGGGTACCGTCAGCGTCCCGCCGCGCACGGTCGCGGTGCTGGTGGAGAACCACGGTCAGGGCCACGCCACCGGCGGCGGCTGGAGCGCGTTCGTGAGGTGAGACCGCATCTCGACGACGGGCCCGCGACCACGGTCGCGGGCCCGTCGTCGCGTCTCCGTGACGTTGTCGGAACGGGCCGGTGACCTGGCAATGTGTTCGCAACACGAAGGCAGCAAGGCGATTCGGGGCGTCGGGACGGCCTGTTAGCGGTCACATCGTGATGAGTTCGTAACCTGGGAACCCCCTTGGCCACGTTGACTTCGAGAAACGAATCTAAGAAGGTTGGGCCTGCAGCGATCGGCCGGGCATTCCCGGCCGCCGCCGCCGGGACACCGGCTCGAGCAGCACTGAAGCTGCCGCGGCCGACGAACCCGAGCTTGGCCAAGGCCTGGTCCCTGGGTCTCTCAACGACGAGAAGGAGCACAGCAATGCGACGGATCACAATCGCGACCATGGGTGCCGTCCTCGCACTCGGCCTCGCCGCGTGCTCGGGCAACGGAGCCGGGAGCAGCGACGACTCGACGGCATCGGCAGCGGCAGCCACTGGCGACGTCACGGTCGGTGTCGCCATGCCGACGCAGACCTCGGAGCGGTGGATCGCCGACGGCAACGCCGTCAAGGCGGGCCTCGAGAAGGCCGGCTACAAGGTGGACCTCCAGTACGCCGGCGACGACATCCCCACCCAGCAGCAGCAGCTCGACCAGATGATCACGAAGGGCGACAAGCTGCTCATCGTGGCCTCGATCGACGGGACCGCCCTGGCCACCCAGCTGCAGTCGGCGGCCTCGGCGAAGATCCCGGTCATCGCCTACGACCGTCTCATCAACGACACGCCCAACGTCGACTTCTACGTCACGTTCGACAACTACAAGGTCGGCGTCCAGCAGGCGACGTCCCTGCTCACCGGCCTGGGCATCCTCAAGGCCGACGGCTCGAAGGGTGACGCGGCCGGACCGTTCAACATCGAGCTCTTCGCCGGCTCGCTGGACGACAACAACGCTCACTTCTTCTTCAAGGGCGCGATGGACACGCTGCAGAAGTACATCGACGACGGCACGCTCGTCGTGAAGTCGGGCCAGACCACGATCGAGAAGGTCGCCACGCTGCGCTGGCTCCAGGAGACCGCGCAGAAGCGCATGGAGGACCTCCTGACGTCGACGTACTCGGACGGCAGCAAGGTCCAGGGCGTCCTCTCCCCGTACGACGGTCTGTCGCGCGGCATCATCACGGCCCTGCAGAACGCCGGTTACGGCCCGACGATCGCCGGCGGCATGCCCATCGTCACCGGCCAGGACGCGGAGATCGCGTCGGTCAAGCTCATCAACGACGACGTGCAGTTCTCGACGGTATTCAAGGACACCCGCAAGCTGGCCGACCAGGCCATCATCTCCGCCCAGGCGTTCCTCGAGGGCAAGACGCCGGAGGCGAACGACACCAAGTCCTACGACAACGGCGTCAAGGTCGTCCCGTCCTTCCTGCTGAACTCGGACGTCGTCGCCAAGGACGGCATCCAGTCGTTGCTCATCGACTCGGGCTACTGGACCAAGGAGCAGGTGGCCAGCGGCCAGAAGTGATCCACCCGTCCTGACCGCCGCCGGCCGGCCACCCTCGTGGTGCCGGCCGGCTGGCCGGTCGGGTCGACCACATCAGCGGAGGGCCCCGCGGCGGCGCCCTGTACGACGAAGGACGGTGGCCGTATGGCCAACCCCATTCTCGAGATGCACGCCATCACCAAGACCTTTCCCGGCGTCAAGGCACTGCAGGACGTGTCGATGTCGGTCGAGCGTGGAGAGATCCACGCGATCTGCGGCGAGAACGGCGCCGGCAAGTCGACCCTCATGAAGGTGCTCTCGGGCGTGTACCCGCACGGCAGCTACGAAGGGTCGATCCGCTTCGAGGGCGAAGAGGTGCAGTTCGGCTCGATCAACGACTCCGAGGCGAAGGGGATCGTGATCATCCACCAGGAGCTGGCGCTCGTCCCGTACCTCTCCGTGGCCGAGAACATCTTCCTGGGCAACGAGCGGTCGCACCGCGGCCTGATCGACTGGAACCGGGCGAACGCCGAGGCGGCGACGCTGCTCGCGAGGGTCGGTCTCGATGAGCTGCCCGTCACGGCGATCGGCCAGCTGGGTGTCGGCAAGCAGCAGCTGGTGGAGATCGCGAAGGCGCTGTCGAAGGAGGTCAAGCTGCTCATCCTGGACGAGCCGACCGCCGCGCTGAACGACAACGACTCCGAGCACCTGCTCGGGCTCCTGCGTCAGCTCAAGGCCCAGGGCATCACGTCGATCATGATCTCCCACAAGCTCAACGAGATCGCCGAGATCGCCGACACCACGACGATCATCCGCGACGGCAAGACGGTCGAGACGCTCGACATGGTGACCGACGAGGTCACGCAGGAGCGGATCATCCGCGGCATGGTGGGCCGCGACCTCGGGCACCGGTTCCCGCCGCACGAGTCGCACGTCGGCGAGGAGGTGCTGCGGATCGAGGACTGGACCGTGCACCACCCCACCGACCCGGAGCGCGTCATGGTCGACAGCGCGAACCTCTCGGTGGGCGCGGGCGAGATCGTCGGCCTCGCAGGGCTCATGGGGGCCGGTCGCACGGAGCTCGCGATGTCGGTGTTCGGCCGCTCCTACGGCAGCCGCATCACGGGTCAGGTCTTCCTCCACGGCAAGGAGATCCGCGTCAGCTCGGTGAGCGAGGCGATCGATCACGGGATCGCCTATGCGACCGAGGACCGCAAGCACTACGGACTGAACCTCATCGAGGACATCCGCACGAACATCTCCGCCGCAAGTCTCGGCAAGGTCTCCCGTGCCGGCTTCGTCAACGCCAACGAGGAGATCAAGGTCGCCGAGGAGTACCGCCAGAGCATGAACATCAAGGCGCCCACGGTGCTGGCCTCGGCGGGCAAGCTCTCGGGGGGCAACCAGCAGAAGGTCGTGCTGAGCAAGTGGCTCTTCACCGATCCGCAGGTGCTCATCCTCGACGAGCCCACCCGCGGCATCGACGTGGGGGCCAAGTACGAGATCTACACACTGATCAACGCCCTCGCTGACGCGGGCAAGGCCGTCCTGGTCATCTCCTCGGAGCTGCCGGAGCTGCTCGGCATCTGTGACCGCATCTATACGCTCTCGGCCGGCCGGATCACCGGCGTGCTGCCCCGGCAGACGGCGACTCAGGAGAACCTGATGGAGCTCATGACCAAGGAAAGGGACCAGGTCGGATGACCGTCGTAATGGGCCTGAAGGACCTCTTCACCCGAAACCTGCGCCAGAGCGGCATCTTCGTCGCGTTCGTGGCCATCGTCGGGCTGTTCACCATCCTCACCGACGGTGTGCTGCTCAGCCCGGGCAACGTGACCAACATCGTCCTGCAGTACTCCTACATCCTGATCCTTGCGATCGGCATGGTCATCGTCATCATCGGCGGCCACATCGACCTGTCGGTCGGCTCGGTGGTGGCGCTCACCGGCGCGGTCTCGGCGGTGATCGTCATCAAGCACGGCGGCCCGTGGTGGGCCGGGGTGCTCGGAGGGCTCGTGGTCGGCCTCCTGGTCGGGGTGTGGCAGGGCATCTGGGTCGCCTACTCAGGATCCCGGCGTTCATCGTGACCCTCGCCGGCATGCTGCTGTTCCGCGGCATGACGCTGCGCGTGCTGGACAACGTCTCGCTGTCGCCGTTCCCCGCGGAGTACCAGAAGATCGCCGGTGGCTTCCTCAACGGGTTCCTCGGGGGCAACGGCGTCGACGTGTTCACGCTGGTCATCGCCGGGATCGCCGTCGCGGGCTACGTCGTGAGCCAGGTGCGGAGCCGCCAGGGCCGGATCAAGTACCAGCAGGTCGTCGAGTCGATGCCGATCTTCATCACCAAGCTCGTGCTGGTCGGGATCGTCGGCATGGCGTTCGCCTACCAGCTCGCCCGCAGCCGTGGCCTGCCGATCGTCCTGATCATCCTGGGTGTCCTGGTCGTGGCGTACTCGGTGGTCACGACGAAGACCGTGTTCGGGCGGCACGTCTACGCGATCGGTGGCAACCTGCCGGCCGCCCAGCTCTCGGGCGTGAAGGTCAAGCAGGTCAACTTCTGGATCTTCGTCAACATGGGCATGCTCGCGGCGGTCGCGGGTGTCGTCTACTCGTCGCGCTCCAACAGCGCTCAGCCGGCGGCCGGGAACATGTTCGAGCTCGACGCGATCGCCGCCTGCTTCATCGGTGGCGCGTCGACGACCGGTGGCGTCGGCCGGGTCACGGGCGCGATGGTCGGCGGACTGATCATGGCCGTCATGAGCAACGGCATGCAGCTCATGGGCATCGACCAGTCGGTCCAGCAGATGGTCAAGGGCCTGGTCCTGCTGCTGGCCGTCGCGTTCGACATCTTCAACAAGCGCCGGGCCGGCTCGGCGCGCTGACAAGGTGCCGCATCCTGTTGCGGCGCAGGGCTGCGGGCTAGTCTCACGGACGTGATAGGGCGGGTGGCGATGTCGGGCTCGCAGTCCTCGCTCCGGGAGGCCAACCGGGCGCTGATCGTCGAGACGGTGCAGCGGCACGGTGGGCTCACCCAGGTCGAGCTCGCCGGTGCCACTGGCCTGTCCGCAGCGACGATCTCGACGATCGTCAAGGAGCTGCTGGGAGCGGGGGTCGTCGACACCCGCAACACCACCCGGAGCGGGCGTCGTGCCCAGATGGTCACGATCGCCCACCGGGTGGGTCTGGTGGTCGGGATCCACATCGGGCAGCGGCACCTGCGGGTCGCGCTCGGCGACGTCATGAGCGAGGTCGTCGCCGAGCAGACGCTCCCGCTGCCCTACGAGCACCGGGTGGACACGAGCCTCGACCGGGCGACCCTGCTGATCTCGGACCTGCTCGAACGCGTGGGCTCGACGCTCGACGAGGTGGTCGGCGTGGGCGTGGGACTACCCGCGCCCGTCGACGCCGCGACGGGGATGGTCTCGGTCCGCGGCATCATGCGCGGTTGGGACGAGGTCCATGTCGGCCACGTGCTCTCCAAGCGGATGGGCTGTCCCGTCTTCGTCGACAACGACGCGAACCTGGGGGCGCTCGCCGAGAGCACGCAGGGGGCGTCCCGGCTCTACCGGGACTCGGTGTACGTGCGGGCCTCCTACGGCACGGGCGCCGGGATCGTGATCGGCGGGAACGTGCACCGCGGCTTCGCCGGGACCGCGGGCGAGATCGGGCACGT
The DNA here is from genome assembly GCF_049994875.1 of Cellulomonas sp. McL0617. Taxonomy (GTDB): domain Bacteria; phylum Actinomycetota; class Actinomycetes; order Actinomycetales; family Cellulomonadaceae; genus Cellulomonas. The sequence continues at coordinate 3,191,803 of NZ_CP188256.1, read as the reverse complement.
GCAGGTGGACCCGCAGGGGGACATCTGCCGGTGCGGGAGCCGCGGGTGCCTCGACACCGTCGTCGGCTCCGCCGCGCTGCTCGAGTCGCTGCGCTCGAGCCACGGCAGCCTGGCCCTGCGCGACGTCATCCAGCGTGCGATCGACGGAGATCCCGGCTGCGCGCGCGTCGTCGCGGACGCCGGTTCGATCATCGGCGAGGTGGTCTCGAGCCTCGCGATGGCTGTCAACCCGGAGTGCATCGTCGTCGGCGGCGAGCTCGCCGAGACCGGGGAGCTGCTGCTCGGGCCGCTCCGGGAGTCGATCCGGCACCGGGTGCTGCTCAACCAGATCGCGCCGCTCGAGGTGGTCCCGGCCGAGCTCGGGCAACGGGCGGAGGTCATCGGGGCGCTGGACCTCGTCCTGCGATCCACAGATTTCGTGGTCCGCTCCGACGAGCAGGCCCGCGTCGCGAGTGAGAAGGAGGCGCACAATTGACCCACGAGACGCTCGGCGTCACCACGCCGAGCCCGACCCGTGCCCAACGAGGAGCAGGTGAGGTCATGAGCGAGAGCCCCCGCGTCCCGCTGCTCTCCCTGCGGCAGATCAGCGTCCGGTTCGGCGCCGTCGAGGCGCTGGTCGGCGTCGACCTCGACGTCTTCGACCATCAGGTGGTCGCCCTCGTCGGTGACAACGGCGCCGGCAAGTCGACCCTCGCCAAGGTGATCTCCGGCGTCCTCGCGCCCGACTCCGGCATCATCGAGATCGACGGCGAGGAGCAGACGATCCCGTCGCCGTCCGCCGCGCACTCGCTCGGGATCGCGACCGTGTTCCAGGACCTCGCGCTGTGCGGCAACCTCGACGTGACGTCGAACATCTTCCTGGGGCGTGAGCTCACCGACGGCCCCCTCCTCGACGACGGCCGCATGGAGCAGGCGGCACGCCAGATCCTGCGGGACCTGACCCTGCGCATCCCGTCGGTCCGTACCCCGCTCTCGGAGCTGACCGCCGGGCAGCGCCAGGCGGTGGCCATCGCGCGCACCCTCGTCGGCTCGCCGCGGCTGGTCGTGCTCGACGAGCCCACCGCGGCACTCTCCGTCGCGCAGACCGCCGAGGTGCTCACGTACATCGAGCGACTGCGCGACCTGGGGCACGGCGTCATCCTGATCAGCCACAACATGTTCGACGTGCGCGCGGTGTCCGACCGCATCGTCGTCCTGCGGCACGGTCGCAACAACGGCTCGTTCGACGCAGACACGGCGAGCTACGAGTCGATCCTCGCGGCGATCACAGGTGCGTCGACCCAGGACAACGAGATGCTGCGCCGCGTGGCCGGCCTGAGCTGAGGGCGACGGCCGGGGCACGGTCCGGCCGCACGCTCGCGGTCGCCGTCGACGTGCCGCAGGCGCGGGCTCGTGAGGCCCACCGGTCGTCGGCGCGGCTCAGCGGAAGACGATCGTCCGGTGGCCGTCGAGGAGCACGCGGTGCTCGGCGTGCCAGCGCACGGCCCGCGCGAGCGCCCGGCGCTCGACGTCCTGGCCGAGGGCGACGAGGTCCTCGACACCGCGGGAGTGGTCGACGCGCTCGACGTCCTGCTCGATGATCGGGCCCTCGTCGAGGTCGCCCGTCACGTAGTGCGCGGTCGCGCCGATGAGCTTGACGCCGCGGTCGTGCGCCTGGGCGTACGGTCGGGCGCCCTTGAACGACGGCAGGAACGAGTGGTGGATGTTGATCACCCGGCCCTGGAGCGCCCGGCACAGGTCGTCGGACAGGATCTGCATGTACCGGGCCAGCACGACGAGCTCGACGTCCAGCTCGTCGACGAGCTCCAGCAGCCGGCCCTCGGCCCGCGCCTTGGTGGCCGCGGTGACCGGCACGTGGTGGAACGGGATGCCGTAGAAGTCGGCGAGCGGCTCGAGCGCCGTGTGGTTGGAGACGACGGCCACGAGGTCGATCGGCAGGTTCTCCGACCGCTGCCGGAAGGCCAGGTCGTTCAGGCAGTGCGCGGCGGTCGAGCCCATGATGAGCGTCCGCACCGGGCGGCCGACGACATCGAGCGACCACTGCATGTGGAAGTTCGCGCCGACGCTGTGCAGCGCGCTCTCGAGCACCTCGCGCGGCGCCGAGGCCGTGACCTGCACACGCATGAAGAACAGCCCCGACAGCGGGTCCCCGAACTGCTGCGACTCGGTGATGTTGCCGCCCAGCTCCGCCAGCAGCCCGGCCACGGCGTGCACGATGCCGGGCCGGTCGGGGCAGGACAGGGAGAGGACCCAGTGGGTGGGCTGGTCGACGGACAGCTGCGTGGCGGAGGACACGAGGTCCGAGAGTAGTGGTCGCGGTGATCGGCTGACACGATGGACGGCATGACGCAGGCCGACCTCGACATCCGTTCGGTGACCCTCGACGACGCCGGGGAGCTGCTGACGCTCCGTCGCGCGGCGTTCGTGACGGAGGCGCAGCAGTACGGCGACCCGCACATCCCGCCGCTCACCCAGACGCTCGAGGAGCTCGAGGCGGACCTGCAGGCCGACGGCGTCATCACGCTCGGGGGCTGGTACGGCCACCGGCTGGTCGGCTCGATCCGGGTGCTCATCGAGGGCCCGAAGGCCACGCTCGGCCGGTTCGCCGTCGCCCCCGACCTGCAGGGCCAGGGCTTCGGCACCCAGATGCTCATGGCGATCCTGCCGTTCTTGCCCGAGGGCATCGAGGAGGTCTGGGTGTTCACCGGTCGCGACTCGGTGCAGAACATCGCCCTGTACGCCAAGCACGGCTACGAGCACCAGCACGACCAGACCGCCGGCGACCTCACGTACGCCTACCTGCGCAAGCTGCTGGGGGACGCGGAGCCGGCGGAGAGCTGAGGTGCGTCATCGGCCGCCCCCGGGGCTCGGGCGGTCGTCGGTGGCAGCGCCCCCGAAGCGCCGATTCGTAGGTTGGCGACGAACTCATGGGTTGCAACTGACGATTTCGCCGCCAACCCACGATGTCGTCGGCTGTGGGGCGGCACGGGTGCGGGCGCAGGGCGTCGGCGCGGGCGGGGGTGTGAGACAGGGCTGACGCCCATCCGTCGGCTTGCTAGTCTGTGCGGCGTCGCGACTGGCGAAACGGGTGGGTCACCACCGGGGAGCGACGCAGCAGCAGCAGACCATGGGTCGGACGCCTGGGCCCCCGGTCACCCCACCGGTCCGATTACCGAGTGCGCGGTGACACCGTGCGCGCTGACTGCCAGGGAGTGCCATGAGCAACACCCCGATCCTCGACCAGAACATCTCCGAGCTCGACCCCGAGATCGCCGCCGTCCTCGACGGTGAGCTGGCCCGCCAGCAGGGCACGCTCGAGATGATCGCGAGCGAGAACTTCGTCCCCCGTGCGGTCCTGCAGGCGCAGGGTTCCGTGCTGACCAACAAGTACGCCGAGGGCTACCCGGGCCGCCGCTACTACGGCGGCTGCGAGCAGGTCGACATCGCGGAGAACATCGCGATCGACCGCGCCAAGTCGCTGTTCGGTGCCGAGCACGCCAACGTCCAGCCGCACTCGGGCGCCACCGCCAACGCGGCCGTGCTGCACGCGCTGATCAACGCGGGCGACAAGATCCTCGGCCTCGAGCTGGCGCACGGCGGCCACCTCACGCACGGCATGAAGATCAACTTCTCCGGCAAGCTCTACCAGGTCGGCGCCTACGGCGTGGACCCGGACACGTTCCTGGTGGACATGGACGTGGTGCGCGAGAAGGCGCTCGAGCAGCGTCCCGACGTGATCATCGGCGGCTGGTCCGCCTACCCGCGTCACCTCGACTTCGCCGCGTTCCGGTCGATCGCCGACGAGGTCGGCGCCAAGCTCTGGGTCGACATGGCGCACTTCGCCGGCCTGGTGGCCGCGGGCCTGCACCCGAGCCCCGTCCCGCACTCGGACGTCGTGTCGAGCACCGTGCACAAGACGATCGGCGGCCCCCGCTCGGGCTTCATCCTGAGCAAGCAGGAGTACGCCAAGAAGATCGACTCGGCCGTGTTCCCGGGTCAGCAGGGCGGGCCGCTCATGCACGTGATCGCCGCCAAGGCCGTCGCGTTCAAGGTCGCTGCGACCGAGGAGTTCAAGGACCGCCAGCAGCGCACGCTCGACGGCGCACGGATCATCGCCGAGCGGCTCTCCGCGGCGGACGTCACCAAGGCCGGCGTCTCGGTCCTCACCGGCGGCACCGACGTGCACCTGGCGCTCGTCGACCTGCGGCACTCGGACCTCGACGGCCAGCAGGCGGAGGACCTCCTGCACTCGGCCGGCATCACGGTCAACCGCAACGCGGTGCCCTTCGACCCGCGCCCCCCGCGCGTCACGTCGGGCCTGCGGATCGGCACGCCGGCGCTGGCGTCGCGCGGCTTCGGTGACGCCGAGTTCACGGAGGTCGCGGACATCATCGCGACGGCCCTGAAGGACGGTGCGGCCACCGACGTCGACGCGCTCAAGGCGCGGGTGCTGAAGCTCACGGACGGCTTCCCGCTCTACGACGGTCTGCAGCAGTACTGATGACGGCCCAGCTTCTCGACGGCACCGCCACCGCGAAGCGGATCAAGGCCGAGCTGACCGAGCGGGTGGCCGTCCTGGCCACCCGCGGGGTCACGCCCGGCCTGGGCACGCTCCTGGTCGGCGACGACCCGGGCTCGCAGTGGTACGTGGCGGGCAAGCACAAGGACTGCGCCGAGGTGGGCATCGCCTCGATCCGCATCGACCTGCCCGCCACGGCGTCGCAGGACGAGATCGAGGCCGCCGTCCGGCAGCTGAACGAGGACCCGGCCTGCACCGGGTTCATCGTGCAGCTGCCGCTCCCCAAAGGCATCGACACCAACCGGGTGCTCGAGCTGGTCGACCCCGACAAGGACGCCGACGGCCTGCACCCGACCAACCTCGGGCGCCTGGTCCTGCGGGTCAACGAGCCGGTCACGTCGCCGCTGCCGTGCACGCCGCGCGGCATCATCGACCTGATGCTGCGGCACGACGTCGACCTGCGGGGTGCCGACGTCGTCGTCGTCGGGCGAGGGGTCACGGTCGGTCGTTCGATCGGGCTGCTGCTCACGCGGCGCGAGATCAACGCGACGGTCACGCTCACGCACACGGGCACCGACGACCTCGCGGAGCACACCCGCCACGCCGACGTCATCGTCGCAGCCGCGGGCGTGCCGGGGATCATCACCGCCGACATCGTCAAGCCGGGCGCCGTCGTCATCGACGTCGGCGTCTCGCGGACCGTGGACCCGGAGACCGGCAAGAGCCGCGTCGTCGGCGACGTGGACCCCGGCGTCCGCGAGGTCGCGTCCTGGGTGTCTCCCAACCCGGGTGGCGTGGGTCCCATGACGCGGGCCATGCTGTTGAGCAACGTCGTCGACACCGCCGAACGGCTGCTCGGGGCCTGACGCCTCCGACGAGGATCGCCCCGGTACCCGTAATCGGGTGCCGGGGCGCGTCCGTCCGTCGCCCGAAGGGATCAGCTCATGGGGATCGTCCGCCCGCACCTCTGGT